>NZ_JAFLQX010000001.1:0-165855 GCF_017579965.1 Salegentibacter sp. BDJ18 | reverse complement strand
GGTCAATGCCAATTAGGAACTGGGGCATTATTTTAAATCAGTTCCTTACGATCTATGAAAAAAGGGTCAGACTTTAAAAAGTCCAACCCCTGTTATTTTAACTTTACACACTTTGCGGGATAGTGTCTTTGATTCAAATTTAATCTTAATCGGTTGTTCGGTCATAAATCTTTCCATCTTTCATTATGAATTCAACGTTTTCTATTGTAGAAATAAAATCATTAATTATATCTCCTTTTACAGCTATAATATCCGCATTAGCTTGAGGTTGTATATAGCCAATTTCATTTTCTTTATTTAAATGAAAAGCTGAAATGTATGTACTGGATTGTAGTATATCTAATGGTTTCATTCCTGCTTCAAAATAATATCGAAACATGTCTGATGACGATTCTCCTCTAGATACTTTTATATCTGTATAATTATCAGAACCGGCTATAATTGGTACTCCTTTATCAATTGCCTTGTTTAGCCTATCCTTCATTATGCTTAGATAATTATCAATCCATTCAGTCTCTTCATAACCGGCAAGCTTAACATATGTATTCATATAATCCCTACTGTTTTCTGTGGGTACCATATAAATTCGTTTTTCTGCCATTTTAGCTAGTGTGCTATCAGCTAAATTAAAACCATGTTCAATGCCATCAACACCAGCTTCTATTGCATTCCATGCAGATTGGTTGGTAACACAATGAGCTGTTACCTTTAAATTGTATGAGTGTGCTGTCTCAACAATAGCTTTTATTTCATCTATGGTTAAAAATGTTTTATTTGGAAGATTATCAGCACATATTTTAATTAAATCAACATTTTGGTTCACATGTTCACGGACAGCATTCTTTGCATCTTCAGGACTGGATATTATTCGATATTCTGAATCTATTATATTCTGGTGTTCAGGCAGTACACCGTAAATTTGCCCTCCAGTGGCAGCCAAAATAGGTCCAGAAGTAAAAATACGTGGGCCTTCAATCGTTCCTTCGTTAATGGCATTTCTAAGGGCTACATCAAGATATAAGCCTGAATTTCCTAAATCTTTAATACTCGTTATTCCCTGGTCTAAATAACTTTTGGCTCTTTTAGAACCCCGAAGGACTCTTAAAGCATCACTTTCCATGGTTAGAGATTGTATACTATGTTCTGAAAAATCTTCGTTGGCATCTTGAGAAAAAAGAACATGTGTATGTGCATCTATTAATCCTGGAAGAACAGTATACTCGGTTAAATCAATGGCTTTGCTATTTTTAGGTAAAGATTCAAATTCTCCAATAGATATAATTTTTGTGTCTTGAATATGTATAAGCTTGTTTTTTAGCAACTTATTTTCTTTGCTGTCATATAACAAGCCAGCCTTGATATAAACACTATTTTCCTGCCCTATTAATCGCTCTTGTGTGGAAATAAGAATTATAAATAAAAATATAAGGGTTTTGAACATGCGCTTTTATTTTAGTTTAAATGAATGCCAAACGTTTCGGTTATCGCCAGCTGGCGGAGAGAGGGGACGCGAACTTGTCAGATTAACCATTTGTTTCCTGGTTTCTAAAATTACATTTTTTCGATAAAACCCGTAATTTGAGATGAACCGCTGTTGTGTGTAGTTTTAATTAACTTAGATTTTGTTCGTTCAATAAAATCCAATTCAATTTCTTCCTTATAAGTAAAACTAGTGATATGAATTAATTGTTTCGAGAACTTACTACTAATTTGTTTAATAACTATTTCTAACTCTTTGTAGTCCTCGTAAACTATTAATAAATCTATATCAATAAATTTTTTTGAGTTAGCAAATGATCCAAAAACGTAAAACTTCAGATTACTGAACCCTAAAGGTTCAATTAATTCACACAATTCTTTTTTAAAATATTCTAGTTCCAGAATGAATTAAGTTTTCCCAGGAAGTTACCCCAACTACAAATATAAATACCTAAGTCTTTTGCAACAGCTTCAGCATCCTCAGTGATTCGAGCATTTGGATTAGTAGAAAGTATTACTTTAAAATCAACAAATTTAGCTTTTGTACTCCTTACGGATTCGACTCCTAAATCATAATCATTGTTCATTACTGCAATAACGTCCTTCATATTGAGTCGTTCAATTAGGATTCTTCTATTATCTAATCGTTCTAAGTTGAGAACTTTTGTATGTTGCTTCAATCCTCTTTTTACAAAACCATATTCTTTATCAAGATATAGAGAATTATTTTTTTGTCGAGTGAATCTCATCACATCGCTCATAGTTCCAAATGATATTCCACTAGACTCTAAATAATGTAATGATTCACCATCAATTTTAAAACTCTTTTTTATGTTGGAAATAAAATTTACTTGAGGATAACCTTGAACAATTTCGTGTATTTCTGCATAGTTAATATCCTCTAGTGACAAACTGAATACTTTAAATCGAGGGCCTTCTTTTCTATCAATTATAATATAATTTGAATCTTCAACGGTAATGGAAGAAACATTATCAAATTCTTCCAATTTTTCTTGAACAAAATTTGCAGACCAATTATCGTTATACATAAATGCTAGTTAATTTTTTTGGAAACCTAATACCATTTGTCTGTTCGTTATAAATGTGCTTTGCTTCGAAATCGTTTATATGATTTTTAAATTCCACGAGAGTCAATTTTTCATCACTGTTTAAGAGGGAATAATTCTTTTCAATGATATCTAATATTTTTCGATTGTTAGGAATTATAATTTCTCGAATTTTTTTTCTCCAGATCACGGGCATTGTGCTTTCAGGATTAAATTTTTCATCTGTGTTAGGACCATATGTTTCAAAAATAAAATTATTTTCAAGGAATAATTGTTCTAAAACTGACCTAACTTTTTCTCTAGTCGAATATTTTTTAATTCCAAATGTTCTATTCAGCTTTTGTTTATGTTCCTCTTTCCATTTTAAAATTAGCTTCTCTGGGAAATCCTCCTCTGATTTATCAATAGTAGTATGACAATTCGCGCATAGAAGTATGAGATTGTTATAAGATCCCTTTTGCTTAGGAGTAAGTTTATTATTTTTCCGGGCTCCTTTATTAACGCTGATAATGTGCGCTATTTCTGCTATGTGTATTTCCTTTTTATCAAATTCTTTAAATAAACTCTCATTACATTCTGGATTTTGACAATATCCTCCTGAGTTCGCAAAAAGTTTATGTTTTGTAAAAGTATTTGGTGATGCTTTTCCTCGAGTACAACTCATTTTTATTATTAAAATTACACACAACTATTTATATCCCCCACCTTTCGAAACTCTTAAATCAGATTTTGGTCGGAATAAAATCAGGTTTAATTCTAAGCGTTCCTGTAAATCTATTAAAAATTTGTTAATATCGTTTACGGAAAACCCTATCCCGGTATAAGCTTTAGAACTGTAAGGTTTTTTAATAAGCTTTAGCTAAATTTGTTTAAAACAAGATTTATTATGAAGATCAACCTTAAAAGACTTAATAAAGATTATCATTTTGAAACTGTAAACGAGCGTGGAGACATTGTTCATTTAGACAATAAAACCGATGCCGAACCAAAGGGAGCCAGCCCAATGGATTTATTACTGCGAGCCATTGCCGGTTGTAGCAGTATTGATATAGTAATGATTCTAAAAAAGCAACATCTGGAACTGGAAGATCTCCAGGTGGAAGTTGAAGGCTTTAGAGAAGATGGCGCAGTGCCTAATGTTTTTAAGAAAATTCAGCTTAATTTTCTTTTAAAAGGAGATGTGCCTGCGGCGAAAGCCAAACGTGCCGTAGATCTTTCTATGGAAAAATATTGTTCGGTTTCTAAAATGCTGGAAAAAGCAGCTGAAATCAATTATGCGATCACTTTAAATGGCGAGCTTATCAATTAATGAACTCTTTTGAAACCAGGATAGTTAAAACCTGCAAGCCTTCGGTGTTTTTAAGGATTGTTTTTATTATTCTCCTTCTGGGAGGTAGTGCGCTCACATCGATTTTCGAGGTAGAGGAAAAGTGGCTTCGGCTTACCGGTAGTTTTGCTTTTATGCTGGGAATGTTTGGAGCTTTAAGTCAGTCGTTTGTTAAACCCAAATATCTTGGAAATATGGAGATAAATGAAACCCGGGTGAAAATTGATTTAGCCAATTTCGGGAAAGAATTTTTAATTTCCGATTTGCAGGAAATCGGTTTCAAATATGGAGGTTACGCCAGTTTCTGGAAGTATACTTTATACGGAAATAAAAATCATATTTATTTTACTACGATTTCAGGTGAAAAATATAATTATGAGATCATTCTTCAGAATAAACAGAAGAAAGAAGAGCTGAAATCTTTTCTAAACGAATTAAATACCACTGATACTATTCAAATTAAGAAGTTTGGTAATTCGGCTTTTTAAGTCAATAGAAACTTTGGAAATTAAAGCAGTATTTGGAAGTAATCTTTAATTTTTCTCCCTTCTTTTTTTTTGTTTTATTAAAAATATAATTCAGTAAATCATATAAAATACATTATCCATAAAAATTACTCTTAGCCCTTGCATTTAAATGGCTGTGCCGTATATTTGCTGGTTCAAGTTCATTGTTTATAACATCGTTATCAAGAAAGGTTGAGGGAATAGACCCGTTGAAACCTTGGCAACCCTCCTGTAATGGGAGAAGGTGCTACATTCTACTTCGCTTCTTTGGCGCAGATAGATAACAAGAAAGAATTCTTTCCCGCTTCTTTTTTTGATAGTGATTTTAGATAAAATTATATGTCAAAATTAGAAGAACAACTTCAAAAAAATATACTCATTTTAGACGGTGCCATGGGCACGATGCTTCAGGAATATAAATTCTCTGAAGAAGATTTCCGTGGGAAACGTTTTAGTGATTGGCCGGTTTCCGTACAGGGAAACAACGATCTTTTGTCACTTACCCAGCCTGAAGCAATCGCTACCATTCATCGTAAATATTTTGAAGCCGGCGCCGATATTGTAGAAACCAATACGTTTTCTGCAACCACGATAGCTATGGCCGATTATAAGATGGAAGAGCTGGTAGAAGAACTCAATTACGAGTCGGCCAGGATTGCCAAAGAAGTCGCTGTAACTCTAACTAAAGAAAATCCCGAAAAACCTCGTTTTGTAGCCGGTGCCATTGGCCCAACCAACAAAACCGCGAGTATGAGCCCAGATGTGAACGATCCCGGCTTTAGAGCGATTTCTTTTGAAGAATTACGCGTAGCTTATAAACAACAGGCCAAAGCTTTAATAGAAGGTGGCGTGGATATTCTCCTGGTAGAAACCGTTTTTGACACTTTAAATGCTAAAGCTGCACTTTTTGCCATTGATGAACTTAAGGAAGAATTGCAGTTAGATATTCCAATAATGGTAAGCGGAACGATTACCGATGCTTCGGGGCGAACCTTATCGGGTCAAACCGCCGAAGCTTTTCTTATTTCGGTATCGCATATTCCATTGTTAAGTGTTGGTTTTAACTGTGCTTTGGGCGCTAAACAATTAACACCTCACCTGGAAGTTCTAAACCGTTTTGCGAACTGTGGGGTTTCGGCTTATCCTAATGCAGGATTGCCAAATGCTTTTGGAGAATACGACCAGGATGCTGAAGAAATGGCAAGACAGATTAGGGAATATTTAGAAAAGGGTTTGGTGAATATTCTTGGTGGTTGCTGTGGTACCACACCAGAGCATATTAGCGCTATTGCTGAAATTGCCAAAGATTATAGTCCAAGAAAAATAGTGAAACCTGAATTTTCCACCGCGTTATGATAGAAACAGTGAATCAAGAAAATATACAGGAAGAAATTTCCCCGGAAAAAGAACAACAAGAGATTAGGCCTTTAAAATTATCTGGTCTCGAACCGCTTATAATTACCCCCGATAGCAATTTTGTAAATGTTGGAGAGAGAACCAATGTTGCAGGTTCTAAAAAATTCCTTCGTTTAATTAAAGAAGAGAATTTTGAGGAAGCCCTGGAAGTCGCAAGAGACCAGGTAGACGGTGGGGCCCAGATTATCGACATTAACATGGACGATGGTCTTATTGAAGGCAAAGAGGCGATGGTAAAATTCCTTAACCTTATTGTAGCCGAGCCCGATATTGCCCGTGTACCCATCATGATAGATAGTTCTAAATGGGAAATTATAGAAGCCGGTTTACAGGTGGTGCAGGGGAAATGTGTTGTGAATTCTATAAGCCTTAAAGAAGGCGAAGCAGAATTTATTGAACATGCTAAAAAAATAAAGCGTTACGGTGCTGCGGTAATCGTTATGGCTTTTGACGAAGTTGGGCAGGCCGATAATTTTGAACGTAGAATTGAAATAGCAAAGCGTTCTTATGATATCCTGGTTAATACAGTAAAACTACCACCAGAAGACATCATTTTTGACCTGAATATTTTCCCGGTAGGTACGGGGATGGACGAGCATAAACGCAATGCCATAGATTTTATTGAAGGAACCCGTTGGGTAAAAGAAAATCTTCCGCATTGCAGTATTAGTGGGGGTGTGAGTAATGTTTCATTTTCTTTCCGCGGAAATAATCCGGTGCGGGAAGCGATGCATTCGGTGTTTTTATATTATGCGATTAAAGCGGGAATGAATATCGGGATCGTAAACCCCGCACTTCTGGAAGTGTATGATAATATTCCCAAAGATCTTTTAGAACACGTAGAAGATGTAATTCTTGACAGAAGAGAAGATGCCACAGAGCGCTTGCTTGAATTTGCTGAAACCGTAGTGGGCTCTAAAAAGGCAAGCAAAGTAGACCTTTCCTGGAGGGAAAATCCGCTTCAGGAGAGGATTACCCACGCTTTGGTTAAAGGAATTGACGCTTATATTTTAGAGGATATAGAACAGGCCCGCCAGGAAGCTGACAAACCTATTGAAGTAATTGAAGGTCATTTAATGATTGGAATGAATGTGGTAGGCGATCTCTTTGGAAGCGGAAAAATGTTTCTTCCGCAGGTAGTAAAATCGGCCAGGGTAATGAAGAAAGCAGTGGCCTACCTTCTTCCTTATATTGAAGCAGATAAGTCCAGTAAGCGCTCCTCGGCTGGAAAAGTTCTTATGGCAACCGTTAAAGGAGATGTGCACGATATTGGGAAGAATATTGTAAGTGTGGTTTTGGGCTGTAATAATTACGAAATTATTGACCTGGGCGTAATGGTGCCTCCGGAAAAAATTATAGAAACTGCAAAAGCTGAAGGTGTTGATGCCATTGGTTTAAGCGGATTAATAACACCTTCTTTAGACGAGATGGTGTTTTTAGCTAAGGAAATGGAACGCCAGAATTTTGATGTGCCTTTACTTATTGGTGGCGCCACAACTTCAAAAGCGCATACGGCGGTAAAAATAGATCCGCAGTATAAAAATGCGGTGGCTCATGTAAACGATGCATCGCGTGCGGTCACGGTAATTGGCGATCTTTTAAAGGAAGAAACGCGCACTAAATATATGAGCGATCTTAAAGCCGAATATGATAAATTCAGACTTAATTTTAAGAAAAGAAGTAAAGTGAAATCTTTTCTTCCAATTGGAGAAGCGCGAAAAAATAAATATTCTATAGACTGGAAAACCACTCAAATTACAAAACCGAACAAACCGGGAATTCAACAAATAGATAATTTCGATTTAAAGGAATTGGAAGCTTTTATAGACTGGAGCCCCTTTTTTAGAAGCTGGGATCTGCACGGGCGTTATCCGGATATTCTAACCGATAAAGTGGTGGGGGAACAGGCAACTTCTTTGTTCAAAGATGCAAAAGTTTTGCTGAAAAGAATTCTGGATGAAAAGTTACTAAAAGCGAAAGCTGTCTACGGCTTATTTCCGGCGAATACGGTTAATGATGATGATATTGAAGTGGAATATGAAGAAAATTCCGAAGAAAAAAAGATGCTTTTCAGAACCCTTCGGCAGCAATTGAAAAAACACGGTGGAAAACCCAATTTTGCGCTTTCCGACTTTATTGCGCCAAAGGAAAGCGGGATTCAAGATTATATTGGTTGTTTTTGTGTGACTACAGGTTTTGGTACTGCAGAATTAGCTAAAAAATTTGAGGAAGATTTCGATGATTATAATTCAATAATGATAAAAGCCCTTGCCGATCGTCTCGCAGAAGCTTTTGCTGAATATTTACACAAAAAAATAAGACGGGAAGACTGGGGCTACGCGCCCGAAGAGAATTTAAGCAACCAGGAATTAATAAAAGAAACTTATAAAGGAATTCGCCCGGCTCCGGGTTATCCTGCCTGCCCAGATCATTTAGAGAAAATAAGTATTTGGGAAATTTTAAAGGTAAAGGAACGAATTGGAGTTGAACTTACCGAAAGTTTAGCGATGTGGCCGGCTGCGAGTGTAAGTGGATATTATTTTGCCAATCCCGAAGCACGTTATTTTGGCCTGGGAAAAATTAAAGATGACCAGGTGAAAGATTTTGCTGAAAGAAAAGGAATTCCACTAAAAAAAGCCGAAAAATGGCTGAATCCAAATATTGCAGATTAAAAAGCCCACCTGGCCTCCCCAATGGGGAGGAATTGGAAAAAATAAATTTAGATTAATTAATAATCCAACCAATATTTTCCTATTGGATAAAGAACTGGGAAGTATTTATGAAAGTAACAGAACATATAAACCGGGCAAAAGGAGAAACATTGTTTTCTTTTGAAATTGTTCCGCCGCAAAAAGGAAGAAGTATACAGGATCTTTATAATAATATAGATCCACTAATGGAATTTAATCCGCCGTTTATAGATGTAACTACCTCACGGGAAGAACACGTTTACATTAAAAAAGATGATGGACTATTGGAACGGAAGATTACCCGTATGCGCCCGGGTACGGTTGGTATTTGTGCTGCAATAAAGCAAAAATATAATGTAGACACCATTCCGCACGTACTCTGCGGCGGGTTTACCCGTGAAGAAACCGAGTATTTACTGGTAGACTGTCACTATTTGGGGATAGAAAATGTAATGGCACTTCGCGGGGATGCGATGAAACACCAACGCTATTTTGAACCAACCCACGGGGGTAATTGTTTTGCCAGTGAACTGGTAACCCAAATTAAAGATTTGGGAGAAGGAAAATATTTAAACGAAGTTATTGAATCTAATAACAATGCCGATTTTTGTATTGGTGTGGCCGGTTATCCTGAGAAACACCTGGAAGCTCCTTCTTTACAAACAGATCTAAAACGCCTTAAGGAGAAAATTAATGCAGGCGCCGATTATGTGGTTACACAAATGTTTTTTAATAATAAAGCTTACTTCGATTTTGTAGAGCAGGCAAGGGAAGCGGGAATTACTGTTCCAATAATTCCCGGTATTAAACCCATAGCCGTTAAAAGGCATTTGCAATTATTACCACAGGTTTTCAGCATAGATATGCCCGAGGATTTAATTAAAAATGTAGAAGCCTGTAAAGATAATAAAGAGGTAAGGAAAGTTGGTATTGAATGGGCCATAGCACAATCTAAAGAGCTTAAAGCTGCGGGCGTTCCGGTTTTGCATTATTATTCAATGGGAAAAAGCACCAATATTCAAAAAATTGCGAAAGCGGTTTTTTAAAATATTAGGCTACATTTGCGGGTAATGAAGAAAATTACCGCCCTTATTTTTCTTTTCAGCATTTTTAATAGTTCTGCCCAGGAGTTCGGGAAGAACTATTATTCTTTTGATGCCAGTTATTTCTACGGAACCATTGCCGAACACAATCCTGATATTGCCCATTTAATTACCGGGCATCCAACGGGTTTAATTCTTGGTTTTAATAAAAAAGGTTTCGGATTTGAAGATTGGGAAAAGCGCTATAATTATCCCGATGTTGGCGCCTCTTTTACCTACCAGGATATGAAAAATCCCAGTTTAGGTGAGAATTACGGACTCTATGCGCATATGAATTTCTACCTTTTCAAAAGAAATTTAATGTTTAGAATAGGGCAGGGGTTGGCGTATGCTTCCAACCCATATCATCCAGATGATAATTATAAAAACAATGCCTACGGTTCGCGCTTACTTAGTTCAACTTACCTAATGGCAAATTATAAAAAAGATAATATTTTTGAAGGTTTGGGAATACAGACCGGGCTTTCGTTAATTCATTATTCCAACGCCGATTTTAAATCGCCCAATGCCAGTACAAATACCATCACCTTTAACCTGGGCGTGAATTATGCTTTAGATCATCAAAACCAGCCTAATTATATTCCGAAAGGGCCACGAGAAAAATATACAGAACCCATTCATTTTAATTTTGTATTGCGAAGCGGCGTAAATACTATGGGAATTATTGGTTCTAAACAGTATCCGTTCTTAACTTTTTCAGCTTATGCCGATAAGGTGCTTAACCATAAAAGTACACTACAGGCAGGAGCCGAAGTTTTCTTTTCTAAAGCTATGGAAGAAAGAATTTACTACCAGTCGGTAGCTTTTCCTTCTGGAAATACCACCGGAGATGAAGATTCCAAGCGAGTAGGGGTTTTTGTTGGGCATCAGCTAAACTTTAATAAATTATCGGTTATCACGCATTTGGGGTATTATGCGTATTATCCCTACGAGCATTTTGTAGATCAATTATATAACAGGGTTGGTCTGCAAAGAAAAATCACCGAAAATCTTTGGGCATCGCTTACCGTTCGCTCTCATTATGCGAATGCCGAAGCCGTAGAATTTTCAATTGGCTATCGTTTATGAGAAAGCAAATATTAGGAATAGCGATATTGATTTTTGTCTTTTTAGGATGTGATTCTGAAGAAGTGCCGACTTGTGTACAAACTTCCGGAGAAATTATTTCTGAAGAATTTAGCGTTGATGCTTTTGAAGAAATCATCGTTTATGAACGCATAAAATTGTTTATTGAACAGGGCGATGAATATAAAGTGGAGATCGCAACCGGAGAAAATCTTCGAGAAGATATTTTTGCTGAAGTTGTAAATAACCGACTTGAACTGAGAAATGAAAATTCCTGTAATCTTTTTCGGGATTACGAGATCACTAAAATTTATGTCACTACCCCAACTTTAAACTGGTTACAGAATAGTAGCGGCAGCGCGATTGAAAGTGTTGGCACTCTAAATTTTCCTGAACTTTGGTTGCGATCTTTTAACCAGGAACGTGATCCTAATATTCATACCAATGGCGATTTTATTCTTGATCTTGAGGTTGAAAATTTAAGAATTACCAACGACAATATTTCTAATTATTTCCTAACCGGAAACGCCGAAAATGTAAATCTGTTTTTTGCAAATGGTGACGGCAGGCTGGAAGCCGAAGATTTAATCGTTCAGCATTACGATATTTTACACCGGGGCACCAACAAATTAATTATCAATCCGCAGCAGTCTTTAAAAGGTGATATTTTTGGATTTGGCGATATAATTTCAAAAAACCGTCCACCGGAAGTTGATATTGAAGAACACTACACCGGCCGACTTATATTTGAAGCCCCCTAACCCCCGAAGGGAGAGTTTAGTTGCTGCTTCTTTGGTTTTATTATTTATTCAAAATAAATTCAGTCGAGTTGGCTAGGTATTTTGCGCAACGCTTAGAGTTCCCCCTTTGGGGGTTAGGGGGCTGTAAGTTCAGCAAAGAGACTTTCTAAATTCTTTGTTTTTTGATTCAACTGTAAAGTTTTTAATCCGTTATCGTGGGCAAAATCGAATACTGCGGGACGCATATCTTTTTTAGTGTCGAACGTGAGTTCATAGGCAAATCCGCCTATATTTTTAGCTGAAATTAGGTTTGGAATTTTCTGAATGGCCACTTGCTCTACCCGGTAATCGAATTCCACTAAAATAACCTGTTCATTTTCTTCCCTTAAATCTTTTAAATTTTTATCGGCAACTACCTTTCCTTTATTAATAATAATCACACGGTCACAAACGGCTTCAACTTCCTGCATAATATGAGTAGAAAGAAAGATGGTTTTTCCAGATTTTTCCTTTCCAATATTCTTAATAAGATTCCTTATCTCTACTAATTGATTGGGATCTAATCCAGTAGTAGGTTCGTCTAAAATCAAAACCTGGGGATCGTGTAGCAGGGCAGTGGCGAGACCAACACGTTGGCGATAACCTTTAGAGAGCTGCTCTATTTTTTTATTGGCTTCGGGTTTTAGCCCTGTGAGTTCTATTATTTGCTCAATTCGGGATTTATCGGTCTTAAAGATCCTGGAATTAAATTCCAGGTATTCCCGAACGTACATTTCAGTATATAAAGGATTGTGTTCTGGCAGATATCCAATTTGTTGCTGAATTTTATGTAAATCGTCTTCAAGGGAAATTCCATTTACTTCCGCTTTTCCTTCTGAAGCAGTTAAATAACCGGTAAGGATTTTCATTAAAGTGGATTTCCCGGCACCGTTTGGCCCCAAAAAGCCAACAATCTCTCCTTTGTTCAGCTTAAAAGTAACGGAGTCCAGCGCTTTTTGTTCGCCATAAAATTTTGAAATTCCTTCAACATGAATAGACATAGCAAGCATTTTTTCAAAAGTAAGGATTTTTAACGCGCCAATTATAGTTCAAAATTAGATATAAAGGGTTTCAGAAAAGTCATCTCGTTAGGAATTTCGGAATTACTAAGTGATTATTTTAAAAGCTATTATAAATCTTTCGATGAATCTTTATAAAAAAAATCAAGTCTGTAAAAAGCTTATGAAAGCTTAAAAAAATCTAAAAAATGGTTTTTGTTTAGGTAATAATATTCTAATTTAGCCCCATAACAACGAAACAATGAATCACTTAATTAGCTGGAACGCATTTTACTTTTTTTATTTCTATTTCAGAGATAGGAACGGGAATGCTATGTAATTAAGTAAGAAATTATATAAAAAAGTCCCGATAAACATCGGGACTTTTTTTTTTACTCGATAATCGAGATTTATTATAAAAATTAATGGATAAAATTATTGCAATTCAGGGAGTGCAGGGTTCATTTCATCATTTGGTGGCCCAGGAATATTACCACCAAGAGGTAGAGGTTTTAGAGTGCATGTCTTTTGCTGAACTCACTAAAAGCCTTTTAAACGGTGATGCTACCGAAGGTGTGATGGCTATAGAAAACTCTATCGCCGGTTCAATATTGCCAAATTATGCACTTATAGATGAGAATAATCTAAAAGTGGTTGGCGAGCATTATATCCCGATAGATATGAATTTTATGGCTATGCCGGGACAAAAAATAGAGAATATTAAAAAGGTCTATTCGCACCCTATGGCGCTGTTGCAGTGCAAGGAATTCTTTAAAAAACACCCACATATAAAATTAATTGAAGACAGTGATACCGCCGAAGTAGCCCGAAGAATTTCAGAAAAAGGAAGTACAAAAGTTGCGGCGGTGGCAAGTAAAGCAGCGGCACAATTATTCGGACTGGAAATTCTTGCAGAAAGTATTCATACCAAGAAAAGTAATGCGACTCGTTTTTTAATTATCAGTACTAAGAAAAAAGAGCCAAACGGCGATAAAATAGATAAAGCTTCTTTAAAATTTGAATTGGAAAGTAAGCGTGGGAGTCTGGTTTCAGTATTAAATATTTTACGGGATTTCAACCTGGATATGACCAAAATACAGAGTATGCCCATTATAGAGTTTCCATGGAAATATTCATTTTTTATCGATGTGACTTTTGAAGATTATTCCGAATTCCAGAAAGCGATGGATATTCTAGAAGTAATGACCGAGCGATTAACAATTTTAGGAACCTACAAAAACAGTTTGTAATGATAGAGCAGGCAAAAAGGTTGAGCAACGTAAAAGAGTACTATTTTTCTACAAAATTGAAGGAAGTACGTGCAATGGCAGCTGCCGGGAAAGATATTATAAATCTTGGTATTGGTAGCCCAGATTTGGCGCCACCGCAGCAGGTTATCTCAGCTTTAAACGAAGCTTTGGTAAATACCGGTGCTCACCAATATCAGCCGTATAAAGGCACGCCAGATTTTAGAAATGCCATTGCTGAATTTTACCAAAATCATTACCAGGTTTCCCTGGATGCTGAAACTGAGATTCTTCCGCTAATGGGGAGCAAAGAGGGAATTACCCATATTTCTATGGCTTTTTTAAATGAAGGCGATGAGGTGTTAATTCCAAATCCCGGGTATCCAACTTATTCTTCGGTTACTGAACTTGTAGGCGCTAAAGCGGTTTATTATGATTTAAATGTCGAAGGAAATTGGTTGCCGAATTTGGAAGAATTAGCCCAAAAAGATTTGAGCAAAGTAAAACTTATGTGGGTTAATTATCCGCATATGCCAACCGGAGCTTCTGCGAATGAAAAGCTTTTTGCTGATTTGGTAAAGTTTGGAAAGGAAAACAACATCTTAATTGTAAACGATAATCCTTACAGTTTTATCCTGAACAACAACCCAAAAAGTATTTTAAAAACAGAAGGAGCCAAAGAGGTAGTTTTAGAACTGAATTCTTTAAGCAAAAGCTTTAATATGGCCGGCTGGCGAATAGGAATGCTCTGCGGAAGCGAAAAAAACCTAAATACGGTTTTAAAAGTAAAAACCAATATGGATAGCGGGATGTTTTATCCGCTTCAAGCTGGAGCTGCAGCGGCATTGCGCTTAAACGGAGAATGGTTTTCTGCCCAAAATGAGGTTTATCAAAGCAGAAAAGAAAAAGTATTGAAATTAGCTGAAGCTTTGCAGTGTAAACCTGAAAAAGACCAAACCGGAATGTTCGTTTGGGCCAAGGTTCCGAAGGGAACAAACGCAGAAGCTTTTGTAGATTTTCTACTGAATAAATATCACATTTTTACCGCGCCGGGTTTTATTTTTGGAAGTAATGGCGAAGGTTATATAAGATTTTCACTTTGCGCTACGGAAGAGAATATTCAACGAGCTATAAAAAGAGTTACATCATGAAAGTTCAAATAATAGGAATAGGACTTATAGGCGGATCTTTTGCACTTGATATTAAATCGGCTTTTCCCGAAGCTGAAATCTACGGAAGCGATGCTGATGAAAAGAATTTAAAAAAAGCGAAGGAACTCGGTATTATAGATCACTTGGCTCATATTGAAGATGTTCAGCACGCTGATGTTGTTTTGGTGGCAGTTCCCGTAGATGTTGCAAATAAAGTGGTGACAGAAGTTTTAGACCTGGTGAATGAGAATACGCTGGTTTTTGATGCCGGGTCTACAAAATCGGGGCTTTGTAAAGAGATCGCTAATCATCAAAACCGTAGAAATTTTTTAGCGACTCACCCTATTGCAGGAACCGAGTTTTCCGGGCCTGAAGCGGCAATTTCTAACCTGTATAGGAATAAAACAAATATAATTTGTGAAGTTGAAAAAACAGCTTTTAAACTTCAGGAAAGAGCGCTAAACATCTTTCAGAAACTGGGAATGCGAATTCGATATATGGATCCGGTTTCGCACGACAGGCATATTGCCTACGTCTCGCATCTATCACATATAAGTTCATTTATGCTTGGAAAAACGGTTTTGGAAAAAGAACGTAACGAGCGCGATATTTTTGATTTGGCGGGCAGTGGATTTGCTTCTACGGTAAGACTTGCCAAAAGTTCGCCGGCAATGTGGTCGCCAATATTCAGGGAAAATAAGGAGAATGTGCTGGAAACTTTAACTGAATATATTAATAACCTTACGCATTTTAAAGACTTGCTGGAAAATGATGATTTCCAGGAAGTTTATAATGAAATGCAACGCACCAATCATATTAAATCAATTTTAAACGGAATAAATTAAAAATCAGGATTAAATTTTAAATTATGGAAAACAACAAAGAACAAAGAAAGTGGCTTGACGATTTCGGATTAGATCATCCGTTAGTAATCGCAGGACCTTGCAGCGCTGAAACCGAAGAACAGGTTTTAAAGATCGCTCACCAGTTAAAAGATACCGATGCCACGGTTTTACGTGCCGGAATTTGGAAACCCAGAACCAGACCGGGAAATTTTGAAGGAGTTGGAGCGCTAGGTTTAAAATGGTTAAAAAAGGCCAAAGAAGAAACCGGAATGCTAACCACTACTGAAGTTGCGAATGCACACCACGTAGACCTTGCTTTAGAAAACGATGTGGATATTCTTTGGATTGGCGCCAGAACAACGGTTTCGCCGTTTATTGTTCAGGATATCGCAGATGCTCTTAAGGGCACTGATAAAACTGTATTGGTGAAAAACCCGGTAAATCCAGATCTTTCTCTTTGGTTGGGTGCTGTAGAAAGATTTCATACTGCCGATATCAAAAATTTAGGAGTAATTCACCGTGGATTTTCAGCTTACGAAAAAACCAAGTACAGAAATAACCCTGAATGGCAGATCGCTATTGAGCTTCAGAATAAATTTCCAGATCTTCCACTAATTTTAGATCCGTCACACATTGCAGGACGTAGAGACATTATTTTTGATCTTTGCCAGACTGCATTAGACCTTAATTACGACGGACTTATGGTTGAGACCCACCACACTCCCGATGATGCCTGGAGTGACGCAGCACAGCAAATCACCCCCGCAACACTAGTTCAGATTATGAAAGATTTGAAGATTAGAAAAGAGGTTTCAGAAAGTGAAGAATTTCAGAATAAATTAAGCACTTTAAGAGCTAAAATTGATGTAGCTGATAATCAACTGATCGAGCTGCTTTCAAAAAGAATGAAAATTTCTGATGAAATTGGCCAGGTGAAAAAGGCACAGAACGTTTCGGTTTTACAAACCAAAAGATGGAACGAAATTCTTGGAAATATGGTTTTGGAAGGAGAGCAACATGGGTTAAGCGAGGAATTTATTCTGCGTTTATTTAAAGCGGTTCACCAGGAATCTATTAACCACCAGGAGAAAATTATGAAAGCTTAAGAATCTTGTTTTCCATGATTTTTGGTTTAAAGGCAAGTAGTGAATGTTGCATTTGCTATTTTAGCAAAGTGGTTGTTTGATTTTTTTTAACCGTCATCTTGAACTTGTTTCAGGATCTAGGTTGTTAACATATTAGAAGCTGAAACAAGTTCAGCTTGACGGGAACAATCCCGAAGCGTCGGGACAGGATGACGTCTATAAGAAAACTTTCAAACAGCCACTTAAAAACCATAAAATGAATGAAAGGAACCGTTTATAAATCTACAGGAAGCTGGTACCAGGTGAAAAGTGAAGCGGGAACGTTTTATGATTGCCGAATTAAAGGAAAATTCAGGATTAAAGGTATTAAAAGTACCAATCCTGTTGCTGTGGGTGACCGTGTAGAATTTGATATTGAAGATAAGGAAGGCGCAGAGCAGGGAGTGATCAAAAAGATTGAAAAGCGGGAGAATTATATTATTCGAAAATCGGTTAATCTTTCTAAGCAAACCCATATCATTGCCTCCAATATAGACCAGGTTTTTTTACTGGTTACACTTAATAATCCGCCTACACTTACTACTTTTATAGATCGTTTTTTAGTTACTGCTGAAGCTTACCACGTAAAGGCGGTTTTGCTTTTCAATAAAGTTGATAGCTATAATGAAGACGAACTGGTGGAGGTGAAATACCTTGCAGCGATGTATAGAAATGCGGGTTATGAATGTATAGGAATTTCAGCAACTACCGGAAAAAATGTAGATAAAGTTAAGGAGATGATGCTTGGTAAAACCAGTATGTTTGCCGGCCATAGCGGAACGGGAAAATCTACCTTAATCAATGCCATAGAACCCGGTTTAAATTTAAAAACTTCCCGGATTTCTGAACAGCATAAACAGGGGCAGCATACTACTACTTTTGCTGAAATGTTTGATCTTACTTTTGATGCAAGAATTATTGATACCCCGGGAATTAAAGGTTTTGGAGTGATAGAAATTGAGCGTGAAGAATTGGGTGATTATTTTCCAGAATTTTTTAGAATAAAGCAAGATTGTAAATTTCATAATTGTTTACACCTGGAGGAACCAAAATGCGCTGTAAAAGATGCCCTGGAAGAAGGTGAAATTGCCTGGAGCCGTTATAAAAGTTATTTACAGATTTTGGAAGGAGAAGAAGACAATTACAGAACAGATATTTATCCAAAGAAATGAGAGTAGTTTTACAGCGGGTTTCTAAAGCCTCCGTGCAAATAAACCACGAAATTAATGCGGTAATGCGTACCGGATTATTGATCTTATTAGGAATAGAAAATGAAGACTCGCAGGAAGATATTGACTGGCTTTGCAATAAAATAGTGAAAATGCGCATTTTTAGCGATGATAATAACGCGATGAATCTGTCTTTGTTAGATGTTGACGGCGATGCCATTGTGGTGAGTCAGTTTACATTACACGCTTCCACCAAAAAAGGGAATAGACCCAGTTTTATAAAAGCTGCCAAACCTGATGTTGCGGTTCCACTCTATGAAAAATTTATTGAGAAATTTGAAGAAACTTTAGGAAAACCAGTGGGAACCGGAGAATTTGGTGCAGATATGAAGGTGGAACTAATTAATGATGGGCCGGTAACAATAATTGTAGATTCTAAACAAAGGGAATAAAAATGAACATAGAAAACGCGCAAAAAGCGGTAGACGATTGGATAAACGAACACGGAGTTCGGTATTTTAACGAGCTTACCAATATGGCGCAACTTACCGAAGAAGTAGGTGAAGTTGCCCGAATTATTGCACGCCGTTATGGTGAGCAAAGTGAAAAGGAATCAGATAAAAATAAGGATCTTGGTGAGGAGCTGGCAGATGTGATGTTTGTGGTACTATGTCTGGCCAATCAAACCGGGGTTGATCTCCAGGAAGCTTTTGATAAAAAACTGGATTTAAAAACCAAAAGAGATCACGACAGGCATCATAACAACGAAAAGTTAAAATAATGAAATTCAAAGAGATGATTTCGCAAAAAGCTTTCTGGAAATCGGTTTTATTCCTCGGCCTGGGCTTTCTAATTGTGTATGATGTAGTAAGTATGCTGTTTGAATACGGCGGATTTCATTTTGAAGCCTATTTCACTGAACGTACAGAAGATGGGAAGTTATTTCGCTTTATTGTGGGGCAATTTCTTGCAGCTTTTGTTTATGGATTCATCATTTCGTTTGGACAATTCAGGGCAAGAAAAAAGAAGGATGCTGAAAATTAATATACGCAATTAATGAACTTAGAAATTTCAAATACAAAGAAGCACCTTAGCGGCACTATAAAAGTTACCGGTTCTAAAAGTGAATCTAACCGTTTACTAATTTTACAGGCTTTATATCCAAATTTAAAGATTAGTAATCTTTCTAATAGTGACGATACCCAATATTTGCAAAAAGCTTTAAAAACTGAAGATGAATTAGTAGATATTCATCACGCGGGTACCGCAATGAGATTTCTAACCGCTTATTTTTCAAGCCTGGAAGGTAGGGAAGTAGTTTTAACCGGAAGTAAAAGAATGACCGAGCGCCCTGTAAAACTCCTTGTAGATGCACTAAAACAAATGGGAGCCGATATTTCTTATGAAAAAAACGATGGTTACCCTCCAATTAGGATTAAAGGAAAAAAACTTACCGCAAATCGTGTTTCTTTACAGGCTAATATTAGTAGTCAGTATATTTCGGCTTTAATGCTTATTGCACCTTCACTTCCCAACGGACTCGAAATAAATTTGGAAGGCGAAATTACTTCTACCCCTTATATTAAAATGACTTTAGAAATCTTGCAACGCGCAGGAATTAAAGGAAGTTTTGAAGGAAATACGATTAAAATTGAACCTACGCAAGAACTAGAAAGGCAAACTTTAGCCGTAGAATCAGATTGGAGTTCGGCTTCTTACTATTATAGTTTGGCCGCTATAAGTGAATATGCCGATCTTAAATTAAGTACTTATAGAAAAACCAGTTTACAGGGAGATTCCTGCCTGGCTAAAATTTATAAGCAATTTGGTGTAACCACCAGGTTTGAAAATGATCATATTATTTTAGAAAAACGTCCTGGTACTAAACCAAAACATGTTGAAGAAAACCTTCAAAATTCGCCAGATATTGCCCAAACAATTGCAGTAACCTGTTTGGCCTTAAATGTACCCTGCCACCTTACCGGTTTACATACGCTAAAAATTAAAGAAACCGATAGGTTAGTCGCTCTAAAAACCGAAATTGAAAAATTTGGCAGTCAGGTAAAAGTGACCAACAACAGTTTAGAACTTCTTCCGAAGCAAAATTTCTCTCAAAATGTTTCAGTAGCCACCTATAATGATCATCGTATGGCGATGGCTTTTGCGCCTTTAGGACTTAAAATTCCTTTTGAAATTGAAGATGCTGAAGTAGTTTCAAAATCCTACCCGGGGTTTTGGGAAGATTTTGAAAAACTCGGTTTTAAGATTGAAAAAACTTCAGTTTAAAAGCTTTTTTCAAATAAATCCTTAAATACTTGACAACCCCTATCTTGAGATTGTATATTTGCCGCTTCTAAAAATGCAATTATGGGAATGAAACTTTCACACTTCAATTTTGAACTTCCAGATGAACTATTGGCAGAGTACCCTTCAGAGAATAGGGACGAAGCTCGCCTAATGGTTCTAAACAGGAAGGAGCAAACAATTGAACATAAACAATTTAAAGATATTCTTGATTATTTTGAGCCTGAAGATGTTATGGTATTGAACAATACCAAAGTATTTCCGGCGAGATTATATGGTAATAAAGAAAAAACCGGTGCTAGAATTGAGGTTTTTCTTTTAAGAGAATTAAATCCTGAAACCAAACTTTGGGATGTTCTTGTAGATCCTGCAAGAAAAATTAGAATAGGGAATAAGCTTTATTTTGGTGACGATGAAAGTTTAGTTGCTGAGGTTATAGACAATACTACTTCCCGTGGGAGAACACTTCGTTTTCTTTACGATGGTTCTTACGAAGATTTCAGAAAAAAATTAAAGGAACTGGGAGAAACTCCACTTCCAAAATATATTAAGCGTAATGTTGAACCTGAAGATCAGGAGCGTTACCAAACTATCTACGCAAAAGAAGAAGGGGCTGTAGCAGCACCAACTGCCGGGCTTCATTTTTCTAAACACCTTTTAAAGCGTTTAGAAATTAAAGGAGTAGATTTTGCTGAAGTTACATTACACGTAGGCCTGGGAACTTTTAGCCCGGTTGAGGTAGAAGATCTTAGCAAACATAAAATGGATAGTGAAGAAGCTTTTATTGAAAAGAAAGCTACACAAACCATTAACAAAGCAAAACTGGAAAACAGGCGGGTTTGTGCCGTTGGTACTACGGTAATGCGTGTTCTGGAAAGCTCGGTTTCTTCAAACCATACTTTGAATGAGTTTGGTGGATGGACCAATAAATTCATCTTTCCTCCTTACGATTTTAGTATAGCGAACTGTATGATTACTAATTTCCATACTCCAAAATCTACGCTGCTTATGATGATCTCGGCCTTTGCCGGTCACGATTTTATGAAGCGTGCTTACGAAGAGGCGGTAAAAGAGAAGTACCGTTTCTATACTTATGGAGACGCGATGTTGATTATCTAGTTTTTAATTTGATATAATCTTAGGCCACGAATTCATTAATATTACTGAATTCGTGGCTCTTTTATTTTTTAGAAAAAAGGATATTATTCCTGTACGGTTTTTAAGTAGTTTTTCAACTTCAAATTTTTCTTATCATCACAATTTAAAACACTTAGCTTCAGCTTAACTTAAAAATCCTTTAATTCTTAGTACTTTTGCAGCGTGAAAAACAAGAAGAAAGACATACGGGCACTTACCAAAGCACAACTGCAGGAATTTTTTGTAGCCAATGGCGATAAATCTTTCCGCGGAAGCCAGGTATATGAATGGCTTTGGAATAAAGGTGCGCACAGTTTTGAGGCGATGACCAATATCTCTAAGGCTACCCGCGAAATGCTGGACGAGAATTTTGTGATTAATCATATTCGTGTAGATCAAATGCAGCGCAGCAGTGACGGTACCATTAAAAATGCCGTAAAATTACACGATCAACTTACGGTAGAATCGGTTTTAATTCCTACGGCTAGCAGAACCACGGCCTGCGTTTCTTCGCAAGTAGGCTGCAGCTTAGATTGCCAGTTTTGTGCTACCGCAAAGTTAAAAAGAATGCGAAACCTGAATCCTGATGAAATTTACGATCAGGTGGTTGCTATAGATAATGAAAGTCGTTTGTATTTTGACAGGCCTCTAAGCAATATTGTTTTTATGGGAATGGGTGAGCCCCTTATGAACTACAATAATGTAATGAAGGCTGTAGAAAAGATCACTTCCCCCGAAGGTTTGGGAATGTCCCCAAAGCGAATTACAATTTCTACCTCTGGAGTTCCAAAAATGATTAAAAAACTGGCCGACGATGAAGCGAAGATAAAGCTCGCTGTTTCCCTTCACTCTGCTATAGATGAAGTGCGAACACAAATAATGCCTTTTAATGAAACCTTTCCTTTAAACGATCTTCGGGAAGCTTTAGAATATTGGTATTCTAAAACTAAAAGCCGAATTACTTACGAATACATTGTTTGGAAAGATATTAACGACACTCGAAAAGATGCCGAAGCCTTGCTGCGCTTCTGTCAATATGTGCCGTGCAAGGTGAATTTGATTGAATATAACCCTATAGACGATGGCAATTTTCAGCAGGCTTCTTCCCGGGCTACAGATATGTACCAGCAAATTCTAGAAAGCAATGGAATTACGGTAACTGTAAGGCGCTCTCGCGGAAAAGATATCGACGCGGCCTGTGGCCAATTAGCTAATAAATCGGCTTAAATTACGCTTTAAAATTACTTAATCTTTCAAAGAAAAACCACTGATGAATATTCTCTATAAATAATTATCTTTGGTGGCTTAATGAAAGTAATTTCCCAAATAAAACTTCCGGTTGAGAAAGAGATGGAGCTTTTTGAAAAAAAGTTCCTGGAATCTATGTCCTCCAAAGTTGCACTGCTCAATAGGATAACACATTATATTGTTAATCGCAAAGGAAAGCAGATGCGGCCTATGTTTGTTTTCCTGGTTGCCAAAATGGTTTCAGATGGGAGCGTGAACGAGCGTACTTATCGCGGGGCTTCGGTAATAGAGCTTATTCATACCGCTACTTTGGTTCATGACGATGTGGTAGACGATTCTAACCGCCGCCGCGGATTCTTTAGTATAAATGCGCTATGGAAGAATAAAATTGCCGTTTTAGTGGGCGATTATTTACTTTCTAAAGGTTTATTGCTTTCTATAGATAATAATGATTTTGACCTGCTGAAAATTATTTCGGTTGCGGTTCGGGAAATGAGTGAAGGTGAATTGCTTCAAATAGAAAAAGCCAGACGTTTAGATATTACTGAAGCTGTTTATTACGACATTATTCGGCAAAAAACCGCTACACTTATTGCCGCTTGTTGTAGTTTGGGAGCGGCTTCGGTGAAACCAGATTCTGATGCGATTGCTAAAATGAGACGATTTGGCGAGTTAATTGGGATGGCATTTCAGATTAAAGATGACCTTTTTGATTATGGTGATGAACAAATTGGTAAACCCACTGGAATTGATATTAAAGAACAAAAAATGACTTTGCCTTTAATTTACGCCCTAAATAATTCGACTAAAAAAGAGAAGGATTGGGTGATTAATTCGGTTAAAAATCACAATAAAGATAAGAAACGGGTAAAAGAAGTAATCCAGTTTGTAAAAGACAAAAATGGTCTTAATTACGCAGTAAAGCGTATGGAAGAATTTCAACGGGAAGCTTTATTAATCCTGGAAGATTACCCGTCATCACCTTATCGAGAATCGCTGGAACTTATGGTAAATTACGTAATAGAGCGAAAAAAATAAGGCTGTTCGTTAGGTTTAATGTAGTCACGAAACAGCCTTAAATAGTTCTTGGAGAAATTATAGATTAGTTATCGTCTTCATGAATTTCTTTATCTATTTCTCTTTCTACTTTTTCTGCGCCTTCCTCAACTTTTTTGGCACCCTCTTTTACTTTATCCCCGGCTTTATTCACATTGTCTTCAATGTCTTTGCCAATTGCTTCTACAGCATCTTCTGTTTTTTCCTGGGTAGTTTCACGGCAGGAATATAAACTAAGGGTAAAGATGCTAATTAATAATAAAACTAACTTTTTCATTGAAATTTGATTTTGGTTTAAACTAAAAAAAGCCACTTTCTATTACAAAAGTGGCTTTAGAATTTCTTAGAAAGAAACGATTACATATTATCGTCTTCGTTCATTTCTTCTTCCATTTCTTGCTCAGCTTCGTTAGCTTCAGCTTCTATTTCGTTACCAGCTTCTTCCATCTCGTTTCCTGCTTCATCAGCAGCGTTTTCGATGTCTTCACCAGCAGACTCCATAGCGTCTTCTGTGTTTTCTTCAGTAGTTTCTCTACAAGAGTAGATAGAAAGTGACATTGTTGCAACAGCAAAAAGTAAAAATAATTTTTTCATTTTAGAATATGTTAATTAGTTGAAGGAACAAATTTAAACTATTTTTTAATTGTGCAAGGGATTCTTTTCAATCAAATATTTCCAATATCTTTTAGGTACGTGTTGATGGTGAAGCCTTGTGTTGATGCGGGATTTAATGGTAGTGGCTTCAAAATAATTCTTCCATAATTTCTGAAAATTCTGCTCCATGGAATCAAATAAGTATTCGTTTTCTTCTAAGAAACCGGGATTTTTAGCGAATTCAATATTAATAATAGCTGTTGTATGTAGATTATAGTAGAGACCGTATTTCCGTTTTAAATCGTAAATTATCCATTCCTGATCGGTATAACGGGAGGTAAAATGATGCTTTATAACCGGAAGTACATTAAAATCGGGTTCAATCGTTGCAAAATAAATATTGTCTTTTGTGAGTTGAAATCTTACAAAAGCTTCCATACGATGTTTTTCCCGGCTTACCTTTTTAGCGGTTTGCGCAATTTTAAGCACGTGCGAATTCGCGAAATCTCCTTCTATACTCTCTTTACGCTGAAATGTATGCTGAAAATATTTTAAAATTTCTAATTCAATTCCAGGTTCTTCACTTAAATAGGCGAAATATATGTTTTTTGCGCCTCGAGCTGTTGCAATCTTTTTAAAAGATTTCCAAACCCTTTCAGCCTTTGGTTTTTCAGTAATTACTTCAAGGTGGTTGCTAAATAATTCTTCACTGGCTATCCCGGGAGGATGTATTGCCACTACCTGCAATTTTTCCTCATAATTAAGGAATATGCAGGTAAGTAATCCATTAAAAGTACCATCGTAACTTAATGACGTTGTAGATTTCATTTAAAACAAACTTAACTGGCTGCTATATTCTTTCCTGAATTTCCCAACCGAATTTCGAAGAATAAGCGATTTGATTTTTGCTGAACCCAGATCTTTTGTTTCCCAACCGCGGGAATCACAAATTATAAAATATTTCGCCCGGTTAAGGGCAACGCCAATTGCCTTTAAATGATCATAGTTCAATTTTCGGTATTTTCTTGCGTTTAAAATCTTGCTTACCGATTTTAAACCAACTCCTGGAATTCTCAACAAAGTTTCTTTTTCAGCACGATTAATATCTACCGGGAAATGCTGCGGATTTCTTAAAGCCCAGCTTAATTTTGGATCTACTTCTACATCTAAATTTGGAAACTGCGGGTTTAATAATTCGTTTACTTCAAACCCGTAAAAGCGCATTAGCCAATCGGTTTGATAGAGCCGATTTTCCCTAAGCATTGGTACTTGCGAGCCAAGCGAAGGTAACCGCGGATCGTTTCTAATTGGCACATACCCGGAATAATATACCCGCTTCATATTATAATTCTTATAATAATGATTTGCCGAAAGCATAATCTCCCGATCACTTTCTCCCGTGGCGCCAACAATCATTTGCGTGCTTTGGCCGGCCGGGGCATATTTTGGTGTGCTTTTAATTAATTTTTTCTCAGAATTATATTGAATAATTTCATTCTTCACCTTTTCCATAGGTTTTATAAAATCGGAGTGATCTTTTTCGGGAGCAAGTTTTTTTAATCCCGAAACTGTTGGGATTTCAATATTCACACTTAACCTATCAGCGTAAAGTCCGGCTTCGTGCATAAGCTCATCGCTGGCTCCAGGAATTGATTTTAAATGAATATAGCCGTTAAAATTTTCTTCCAGTCGAAGTTTTTTTGCCACCTGGATAAGCCTTTCCATCGTGAAATCGGCATCTTTAAAAATCCCTGAACTAAGAAATAATCCTTCAATATAATTACGCCTGTAAAAATTGATGGTGAGATCTACCACTTCCTGAACTTTAAAAGCTGCTCGTTTAATATCGTTACTGCGGCGGGTTACACAATATGCGCAATCAAAAATGCAATGATTGGTAAGCAGAATTTTAAGCAAAGATACGCAACGACCATCCTCCGTATAAGAATGGCAAATTCCCATTCCGTCAGAATTTCCAAGGCCTTTATTTTTATTGGAGCGCTTACTGCCACTACTGGAACAGGAAACATCGTATTTTGCGGCATCAGCCAGAATTTCCAGTTTTCCTTAATTCGGTCAAACATCATATTATTCGAAGTTTGAGTCAAAAATAGGAAAAAATCCTATAATTTGGAATAAATACTAATTTTTAAAATCTGGGTAGTTTTCAGGATCTTCCCCCGCCAGTTTCGCGAAATTACGATAAGCCCTTTCTACCTGTTGTTCTGGAGTTGTTTTAAATTCTTCCTCGGTAACGTTATATTTTTGCTGAAGGGAATCCAGCCTTTGGTGCATTTCTTCTCTAACTTCGGCATAATCTGGATGATTATATAGGTTGGTCATTTCTGTTGGATCTTCTTTGAGGTCGTATAATTCCCATTCATCTATATCATCATAAAAATGTATTAATTTAAAACGATTGGTTCTTATACCGTAGTGTCTTTTCACCATATGAAAGGCCGGGAAATCGTAATAATGATAATAAATTGCATTCCTAAAATCTTTATCTGAAACTGAATTATTCATTAAAGTGCGTAAAGATTTTCCCTGCATATCCTGGGGGATTTCTGCATTCGCAAAATCGAGAAAAGTTGGCGCAAAATCCAGGTTTTGCGTTAGCGCATTTATTTCGCTTCCTGCTTCAATATCGCCTGGAAGTTGCATTAACATAGGCATAGCCAAAGATTCTTCGTACATAAACCGCTTGTCAAAAAATCCTTTTTCACCTAAATAAAAACCCTGGTCTGTGGTATAAACAATTAGGGTATTTTCATCTAGACCCGATTCTTCAAGATAATCTAAGATTTCCCCAACCCCTTCATCTACGGATGCAACAGTGGCAAGATAATCTCTTAAATAACGCTGGCCTTTCCATTCTGCTAATTCTTTCCCGGTCAAATTAGCATCGTGAAAAGCATCATTTTTAGGTCGGTAAGCTGCATTCCAGGTATCGCGTTGTTCTTTGGTCATTCTGCCAAAATCTGTTTTCCAGGGATTATGCCTTAAAGAATCGCTACCTTTCTCTACACTCATTTTTAGATCGTGACCTTCGTACATATCTTCATAAATGGTTTGCAGCTGTTGTTGTGCGGCTACCTGGCCTTCGTGATCTGAAAAATAACTATCGGGTAAAGGGAATTCAATAGAATCATATTTATTTAAATGCCTTAAAGCGGGCATCCAGTTCCTGTGGGGAGCCTTATGTTGCACCATAAGCATAAAGGGTTTGTCTTCTGCACGGTTATTTTTTAACCAGTCCAGGCCCATTTCGGTAATAATATCGGTGGCATAACCTTCAATCCTGGTCGTATCTTTTCCTTTAATGAAATCTGGATTATAATAATTTCCCTGATCTACAAGTATATTCCAGTGATCAAAACCTTCAGGTAAACCGTGAAGATGCCATTTTCCTACCAGGGCGGTTTGATAGCCCACTTCTTTTAAGAATTTTGGAAGGGTAGGTTGGGAACCATCAAAAACTTCCCCATTCATTCTAAATCCGTTTTCGTGGCTATGTTTTCCTGTTAGGATTACAGCGCGGCTGGGCCCGCAAATGGAATTAGTGCAAAAGTTATTATTAAATTTTACACCATTCTGGGCAATTCTATCAATATTAGGTGTAGGAGCTAATTTACTAACGGGATGACCGTATGCACTAATGGCCTGTGCCGCATGGTCATCGGTCATTATAAAAACTATATTGGGTCGTTTTGTTTCAGAATTTTTATCTTCTTCTTTTTCTGAATTATTGTTTTTACAGGAAATCAAAGAAATACTTAGTAGAAAAAAGCTGAAAAATAGGAGAGAAATTTTGTTAGAAAACATAAAGGAAGATTTTGGTGAGTAAGAACTAATGTACAAAAAGTATGTAATTTTGTTTTAAATTAGACCTATACAAAAACTGCTCAATTGGAATTTATGAAGTTTTTTAAACTGAAAATATTATTTCTTTTCTTATTTGGTTTTCAGTGCTATAGCTTGTTTTCACAACAGCTTACGCCTCCCATACATAATTATTCTTCTACAGCTTATGAAGCAGCCAGCCAGAATTGGGATATTGATGTAGATGAAGAAGGTGTGATTTACGCCGCAAATAATCAGGGTCTCCTAAGTTTTGATGGTCAAACCTGGGAATTATCTTCTTTGCCCAATGGTAGTATTATTCGTTCAGTTTTCGTTTATGAGGATAAAATCTTTACGGGGTCTTATAAGGAATTTGGATATTGGAAGAAGGATGATACGGGCAAATTGTTCTATACTTCACTTATTCCAAAGCTTGGAAAATACGCAATGCAAAGTGAAGAATTTTGGGAAATCCTGGAGTTTAACGGTGATATTTATTTTAGATCCTTTGGAGCGATTTATAAATATGATAATAAGACTATAAAACCTATTCAGAATATTGTAAGTAATAAGATGTTGGTTTATAGAGATAAGCTCTTGTTTGCGGTGAGAAAGAATGGGATACATTTTTTAGATGAGAATAACGAATTACAAAAACTTCCAAATCAGGAAATTTTAAATGATGAAGTAATCGTAGATATGGCAATCCAGGGAGAAAATCTCATTATTGGAACCCGGGAGAAGCTATTTAAGTACAACACCACGGGCTGCAAATTGTTGAAGGATACTAAATTGATGAATGAGTTGGAAAGTTCTGAACTTAACCACATCATGACCTTAGATAACCAAAGAATACTTTTAGGTACTGTTAAGAACGGAATAATAAACTATGATGAAGCGACGCAATCTTACACTATTTTTAACCGAAATAGTGGACTTCAGAATAATACCGTGCTGGGCTTTGTTGAGAAACATGGTAATATTTGGTTAGGCCTGGATAACGGAATAGATCGGATAGAAATTGACTCTCCAGTAGAGTTTTACACCGATGATACCGGCGAATTGGGAGCAGTTTATGATCTCGTTTTTTATAATAATAAAATGTTCCTGGCCAGTAATACCGGCGTTTATACTTTTAATAATAATCAGCTTGAGATTATTAAAGGTGCAGAGGGCCATACCTGGAACCTCGAAATCCTTAACGATACTTTATATGTGAACCATAATACGGGCACTTACTACTTAATTCGGGATAGACTGATGCCTGTAGAAACTTCTACAGGAAGTTTTAAAATTAGTGCGGTACCCTACAGCAGAAATGATTATTTAATTAGCAGTTATACCGGAATTCGAAATTTTAGCAGAAAAGATGACAGCATCTATAATCTTGACAGTTTAAATTTTCCGGTTAAAAATGTTGTTTTTGAAAATGAAACCAGCCTTTGGGCAGCACACCCTTACGAAGGTCTTTACAGGGTAGGATTAAAAAATAACTTCAAGGAAACTCAGTTTATAGATAAAATCAAAATCCCCGACGGCGGGAACAGTATTAATACGAATGTTTTTGTAATTAATAATCAAATAGCTGTTTTTAATGGCGACCAATGGTTTAAATACAATTCGTTTAAAGATTCATTATTTGTTTTTGAAGAATTACAGGCTTTTAGAAAACATAAAATGTTACTGAAAGATGCAGGTTCATATTGGTTTAGCCATACCGAAAACAATTCGCTTAAATTAACCAATTTTGATGATGAAAATATTGTAATTGCTCCCGGAAACCTCAATAACAGGCTGGTAAAGAATTATGAGGAAATATTAAAAAATGGAGATTCGCTCTACTATATTGCCTTAAATGATGGTTTCGCAAAATTAGACCTGGCCAGATATGTAAAAAATTTAGATGATGTTCATATTAGCACGCCTACAGTTAAGGGTTTTCTTAATATTAATGGCCGCCATTCTCTGGAAAATAATCCTGAGATTCCTTATAAAAGTTCAAGGGACCTAAATATATATACTTCTTTTCCGGTCTCTGAAGCTATGGGATTACGGTATCGTTTAAGGGGAGAAGATACACTAAGCGGAGAAGTTAAAAATGGAGTGATAAATCTGCAAAACCTTAATCATGGCGATTATGAGTTGCAACTTCTGGCCGTAGGGCCGCAAGCTAAAATAGCAAAAAAGAACAGTTTTAATTTTAGTATTCAGCCCCCGTGGTATCTCTCTAACTTAATGAAACTGGTTTATATGCTTATTATTTTGTCTTTGGTGGTTTTGGTGTATTGGTATAACCAGCGGAAACTTAGAAAACACCAACGAGTGTTAGAAGAGAAATTTGAAAAAGAACACCAGGAAAGGCTCAATAATCTTGAAAAAGAAAGATTAAAGAATCAAATAAACTTAAAAAGAAAAGAGTTGGCTAATACTACTATGGTGGCGGCAAAGAAAAATGAAATGTTGATGGAAATTCAAAATGAATTGAATAAGGATAAAAGTAGTTTTCCCAATCAATTTAAAATGAAGCATATATTAAATAAGATAAACCGTGCTATTAAAAATAAGGATGAATGGCAGGTATTTGAAACTAATTTTAATGAATTGCACCAGGATTTCTTTAAAGATATTCTGGATAGTTATCCTCATCTTACCAGCAAAGATTTAAAGCTTTGCTCTTATCTTAAAATGAATCTTACCTCAAAAGAAATTGCTCCATTAATGGGTATTTCTGTACGCGGTGTAGAAGTACATCGTTATCGCCTTCGGAAGAAAATGGACCTGGATAAAAAGGAGAATTTGACAAATTTTCTTATAAAAAATTTCTAAGTTCTTAAATTAAACCTCCAAAATTAACATAAAAAGAATACATCATTACTACATCATCGATTTAAAACAATGTTAAAAATTTACTTCAAAATGTAATTAAATAACTGTTAATCAATCAATTAAAACCTTAATTTTTTTGATGTAGCGGTAGTGTACTATATCGTTTGCGTAAAAACTAAGCTTGGTTGTATCTTTCTGTTAAAATTCAGTAAAAATTCAACCGTATGAAATTAAAATTATTTGCCATTTGTATGGTCTTATTATCCAGTTTTGGATTTGCCCAGGAAACCAAATCCATTACCGGGATAATAACAGACCAAAATGAAATGCCTTTACCGGGAGCCGAAGTAAAGGTTATTGACAAAGAGATTTTTGATGTAACCGACTTTGATGGGAATTTTAGTCTCGACAATGTTGAAGTTGGTGATGCCGTGAGAGTAACATTCCTTGGTTTTATGCCGCAAGAATTTACGGTGGGACAAAATAATCAATACACTATAGCATTGGAAGAAGATACCGATCAACTTGAAGAAGTTGTGGTAATTGGTTATGGTACCCAGGAGAAAAGGGATTTAACGGGTTCTATTAGTACGGTATCTGCTGAGGAGATTGAAAAAACACCTACTTCTAACGTTATGCAATCTTTACAGGGAAAAGTTTCCGGGGTGCAAATTGTTAACTCCGGTTCCCCCGGTGATTCTCCTACAGTAAGAATTAGAGGACTGGGCACCTTTGGGGAGGGCACCAATGTACTATATGTAGTAGATGATGTTTTATATGATAATATTGATTTCCTAAACACAAAAGACATTAAGTCAATAAACGTTTTAAAAGATGCCTCATCTTCTGCTATATATGGAGTTAGAGCGGCAAACGGGGTTGTAATCATCGAAACAAAATCTGGTAGAAAAAACCAGAAACCTCAATTTGAGTATGATGGCTATACCGGTTTTCAACGTGCACAGAATGTTGTGAAACTTGCCAATACAGAACAATTTGCTACTATGGCAAGAGAATCTGGGTCTGCGCCAGATGCTCAATTTATTGAAAATGCAATTCAGCGTTATGGCCGTAGCCGAATTAATCCTAACGTTCCTGCAGTGAATACCGATTGGTATAAGGAAATTCTTAGAGAAGGTTTAATTCAAAACCACAGTATTTCTGCTTCAGGTGGAGGGGAAAGTGTGGTTTATGCGGTTGGAGCCAACTATACCGGGCAGGAAGGTATTCTTGATATGAAAAATGATTACGAACGTTTTAATATTCGTGCTAAAGTAGATATAGATTTAACCGATCGGTTAAAAATGGGAGTAAATTCTATTTTTAGTAACGCAACCAAACATGCTCCAGAGAACGGAGCCTGGTTTAGAGCTTATTTTGCAGTGCCTACAATGCCGGTAATTGACGAAACGAATACAGAAGCCGGACCTACTCGCTACTCTAATGCTCAACTTCTTGGGTATAGAAGTACGCAAAACCCATTTCAGGATCTTGCTTATAACGAGAATAGGCAAAAAATAAGAAAACAACTTACTTCTGCCTTTTTACAGTATGAATTAATAGAAGATAAATTAGATATTAAAACTACTTATAGTCACGATTATTCCAGTTTAGAAATACGTGAAGTGAACCTTCCTTATACACTTGGAAATAATTATGAAAGACGTTCTAGTATTAAAAGAGAAAATAATAATTTCTCTAATCAATATTGGGATAATGTATTGACTTATGAAGATACTTTTGGGGATCACGATTTAACTTTAATGGCCGGTACATCATTTAGAGATGAAGCCAGGAACGAATTTGAAGCTACCGGTTTTGATATATCGGGAATTGGTCTTGAAACAAGCTGGTACCTGGATTTTGCTGATCCTGATTCTTTTGCTAATAATGTAGGAGAAGTAGGTAGAAGATTTTACGGGCTTTCATACTTTGGTAGGGTAGCTTATACCTTTAAAGATAAATACATTTTTTACGGTACCTTTAGAGCAGATGGATCTTCCAAATTTACCTTAGATCCCTGGGGCTATTTCCCTTCCGTTGGTTTAGGTTGGGTAGTGTCTGAAGAAGAATTTCTTGTAGATAACGATCTTATAGATTTCTTTAAATTAAGAGCCAGTTGGGGTAAATTGGGTAATGATAATGTAGCAGCCAGTGCAGGCTCTAACACTATTGAAGTGGTAACCGCTCCAATAGGCAATCAGCCCAGAACTGGTTTAACTTCTACCAGTGTGTTTTCCAATAATACCTGGGAGGTTATTGAAGAATATAACTTCGGGTTAAATCTTGAAGCATTTGATAGAAGGTTGTCTCTTGATGCCGACTATTATATACGTGATACCCACGATGCAATTCTTCCTGTTTTTATTCCAATTGTGAATAGAAGTATAGATAGAAATTCGGGCGTAATAAGAAACGAAGGGCTTGAACTTGTAGCAAACTGGAGTCAACAGGTTTCTGAAGATTTTAGCTTTAGAATAGGTGCAAATTTCACTACGCTAAAGAACGAAACTCTTGAAATTGAAGATGAAAGAGGTTATATCGATTCCGGTTCAGCTGAATTTAGACAGCGAACTACTATTGGTGGCCCATTACTTGGTTTTTATGGATATGAAAGAATTGGGGTGTATCAAAATCAACAGGAAATAGATGCCGATCCAGTTGCTGTGGAAAACAACCTTGTTCCCGGAGATTTAATTTATAGAGATCAAAATGGCGATGGCGTAATAGATGATTCCGATAGGGTAATCCTGGGATCTTTTTTACCTAAATATACCTTTGGTGGTAATATTGGCGTAAGCTATAAAGCCTTTGATTTTTCAATGGACTTTTACGGGCAGGCCGGGAATAAGATATTAAATAGAAAACGTGGTGAAATTATTTTCACCCAGGATACAAATATTGATGCCGATCTTGCTGTTAACAGATGGCACGGGGAAGGAACAAGTAATACCTATCCTTCTTCAGCAGGACTACGTAAGGCCTGGAACCAACGTTTAAGTGATTTCTGGGTAGAAGATGGAGATTTCTTCCGAATTCAAAATATTCAGGTAGCTTATAATATTGAAGCAGAAGGTTTACCGGACACCAGGATATATTTTACTGCAGAAAAACCATTTTCATTCTTTAGTTACAATGGTTTTAATCCTGAAGTATCAGACGGGGTAGATAGACAAACATACCCGGTTCCAGCCATTTACACTATGGGTGTTAATTTAAAATTCTAAAAAAATGATTATGAAAAGATATAGTTTCACAAAAATTTTCCTCCTGTGTCTCATTTTAGCCTTTGGAGTTAGTTCCTGTACCGATAAGCTCGAGGAGCGGCAGGGACAATTAGATACCGGTGATCTTGATGTTACCGATGCCAGCAATATGGTACAGCCGCTAATTGGTGCTTATTACGAATTTGCAACCCGTGGTTGGGAAGAACCGCTTTTGTTAGGGGTTAGAGGTGACGATGTTAATGCAGGTGGCCTGGGAGACCAGCAACCCTTTGCAGATACCGATAGGTTTGAGTACAATAAAGATTATTGGATGTACAATTCGCTATGGAATGTTCATTACAACGATATTGTTAATATGAACAGTGCTATTCTCCAAATTGAAAGCTTTAAAGAGTTTGCTGATGCCGGGGATATAGATAGGGCAGACCAATATATTGCTGAAATAAAAGTATTGAGAGCCTATCTTCATTTTAACCTGGCCAGAACCTGGGAAGAGGTATTTATTATTACTTCCAATCAGCCCGAAGAAGAACTGGAACAGGGAGTTTCTTCAAAAGCAGAGGTAATGCAATTTATTTCAGATGAAATGGATATGGCTATAGAAAATCTGCCCGATGCACGTCCAAACGAACGTACCGATATCCAGGGTGGAGTTACGCGCTATACAGCTTATGCTCTTAAAGCACTTGCACATCAGGAATTAGAGAATTACCAGGAAGTTGCCGATGCTGCGGGAGCTATTATTAGCTCAGGGAAATTTTCTCTTTATTCAGATTTCTACCAACTCTTTAAAAAACCTGGAGAACTAAGCAATGAGAGCTTACTTGAAATACAATATTCAGATTATGGAACTGAAGCAGGAGGTGAATTATATCATCTTTTTGCACCTTTTGGTCCGCAAAACTGGACACCCGCTCGTGAAAACGCGCAGAGTGGATGGGGATTCTATGAACCAAGCGATAAATGGATAGAATTCATGATAAACCGGGGTGAAGAAACCAGGTTAGAAACAAGTGTTTTGTTTACCGATAGAGGTATTGCAGAGCTGGAAGAAAATGGGGTTGAAGTACCAGGATTTGTTACTAATACTACTCCTTCTGGAGATATTATTAACGATTATGCTCGTGCAAAATTCGCCAGTGGGAAGCATTATCTTCCTTCCATTCAGCTTACCGATGGAAGAAATCAATATAGCGCCGGAAAAAATATGATCGTAATTCGTTATGCCGAAGTGCTACTGATGTATGCTGAGGCTATAACTTTAGGCGCAAGCGGTTCCAGCATTTCTGCTGATGAAGCAGTGAATATAGTGAGAAACCGTGCCGGTATGCCTTCTTTAAGCGGGGTTACTCACGAACAGGTTTTAGATGAAAAATTCGCTGAATTAGCAATGGAATGGGGGATAAGATATTATGATATGATTCGTCACGATAAGTATGGGGAATTAAGTTATGATGGTAGAAATTTTTCTGCAGATAAGGAATACTTACCATATCCGCAGGAGCAATTAGATGCCTTACCTATTGAGGCCACAGCAGTAGACAGAAATACTGTGATGAACGATATTTTGTCTGACTTAAACTAAAAAACAATGAAAAAAATCAATAAATATTATTTCGGAATATTTTCATTCATCCTGCTACTCACTTCCTGTGAGTACGATGGAATAGATCCGCTTACCCAGGTAGATCCGGGTGAAGATGCCGGTGCGCCCGAGGTTACTATTAACTATCCTAACGAAGGGACTACAATTCAGGTGCCTGAACCCGTAGCTGCAATTAACATTCGGTTTGAGGTGGTTGATGATATTGAGGTAGATATGATTGAAGTTCTGGTAAACGGAGATCAAATTGCAACTTTTAACGAGTTTCTCGATTATCGTATAGTAAACCGGGAAGTAAGTTTTGAAAATGTTACCAATGGGGAACATACCTTAACGATTAATGCTACAGATATTGCGGGAAACACTACGAGTAAAACCGTTAATTTTAGTAAAGAACCTCCTTATACTCCAAAATATGCTGGAGAGTTTTTCTATATGCCTTTTGATGCAGATTTTACCGAATTGGTAAATATTTATATGGCCGATGAAACAGGAGATCCGGCTATTTCAGGAGATGCTTACCTGGGAACAGGAGCCTACGAAGGTGTAGCTGAATCTTATATAGACGTGCCACTGGACCAGGAAGACCTTGGTAGCGAATTTAGTGGTGCCTTTTGGTATAAAGTTAATACTGATGAAGCTAACCGGGCAGGGATTCTTGTAGCGGGAGCTAACGAGGAGCGCCAGCAAGGTTTCCGTTTATTTAGAGAAGGTTCAGCTGAAGAGCAAACCATCAAAATGAACGTTGGAACCGGTACTGGTGAAAGCTGGAATGACGGTGGAATAATAGAGGTAACCAATAATGAATGGGTTCATATTGCTTTTAGCGTAACTCCAACAGAAACTGTGCTTTATTTTAATGGAATGCCGGTAAATACCGGAACTATGACCGCAGCTATAGATTGGACGGGAGTAGAACAACTTACCGTTGGTGCCGGGGGAGAGACTTTTAGCTATTGGGATCATAGATCTGATATTGGTAGTAATATAGATGAACTTAGATTGTTTAATACTGCCTTAGCCCAGGAAGATATTCAGCAACTAATCAATGCTTCTTCCATTACTTTAGATATGCCTTTTAACGGTGACTTTAGAGATATGGTTTCCAACCGTGAAGTATTAGAAGTTGGTTCTCCGGGATTTGCAGGAGAAAGTGTAGAAGGGAATAATGCTTATGCCGGTGCTGAAGGATCTTACCTGCAATTACCGTCAGATGGACTGTTAAGCGAAGAATTTAGTACTACTTTCTGGTATAAAGTTAATGCCGATCCAGATCGTGCCGGGATTATTGTTATAGGGCCTGAAGATGAAGAAAACCCTGATGCACAAAATAAAAGAACCAGTGGCTTCCGTCTCTTTAGAGAAGGCAATGCCGATGAACAACGTATTAAGGCAAATGTTGGAAATGGATCTGCCGATAGTTGGAATGATGGTGGTGTGATTAATGTTGCTGCAGGAGAATGGGTGCACGTTGCCCTTGTGATCACCGATTCCGAAAGTCATATTTATCTGGATGGTGAACTGGTGAATACTGGTGACGTTCCAGGTGGAGTAGACTGGACGGGAACCGATATCGTTTCTATTATGTCTGGTGCTCCAAGATTCACAGGATGGAACCACCTGGCTGATAGAAGTTATATGGATAACCTCCGTTTCTATAACAAAGCTCTGACTGCCGAGGAGGTGGAAGCAGCGATGGAAGAATAGAATAATTTTAGAAATAATTCCGGCTCTAATTAGGGCCGGAATCTTTACATCCTACTATCACACTTAGTAAGACTGGCCTATACATCTCAAATTTTTAACAAATCTATGTTATCCGCTCCTTCATTAATAAAATTCAAAATGTTTAGAAGCTTTTATTTTATAGGATTAATACTTGTTTTTTCTTCCTGTTCTTCTGATGATGGACCTGGTTACCAGGAACCTTATCAACCTGGACAGGAGCCCGAAGGAGAGGAGGAAATTTTAAGTGATTCAGAATTGTTGGAAAAAGTTCAACAACAAACCTTTAAATATTTCTGGGATTTTGCCGGGGAAAATTCGGGCTTAGCGCGTGAACGCTCGCAGGATGATGCTTATGGAGGTGAAGGAAGGAATATTGTTACCATTGGTGGCTCCGGTTTTGGCCTCGCAGCTTTTCCGGTAGCTGTAGAGCGTGGTTGGATAAGCAGAGCGCAAGCAACTGAAAGACTGGAAAAAATTCTTGACTTTTTGGAAGAAGTTCCTACATATCACGGCGCTTTTTCACATTGGTATTTAGACGATGTTGCACAAACACGTCCCTTTGGAGATATGGATGATGGCGGCGATCTGGTAGAAACTGCTTTCCTGATGCAGGGCTTACTTATAAATAGACAGTATTTTGCCGAAGAAACAAGTATTTCAGAACGAATTACTGAATTGTGGGAAGCTGTAGAATGGGATTGGTACACCCAGGGAGAAAATGTGCTTTACTGGCACTGGTCCCCAACTTATAATTTTCAGAAAGATTTAAAAATTCAGGGATGGAACGAATCTCTAATGGTGTATGTACTTGCTGCATCATCACCCACTCATTCTATAGAACCTGAAGTTTATCACCAGGGTTGGGCATCAAATGGTGCTATGGTAAATAATCGTCAACACTACGGACTTGAGTTACCACTTGGCCCATCATACGGCGGTCCCTTATTCTTTGCCCATTATTCTTTTATAGGTCTTGATCCTCGAAACCTGAGCGATCAATACGCTAATTACTGGGATCAAAATACCGCACATAGTCTTATTCACTATAATTACGCAATAGATAATCCACGGAATTATGAAGGCTATGGAGAAAACAGTTGGGGTTTTACCGCCAGCGATAATTATGAAGGTTATTCCGCGCACAGCCCGGCCAACGATTTAGGAGTAATCACACCTACTGCTGCCTTGTCTTCTTTTCCATATACTCCAGAAGAATCTATGAAAGCCTTACGCTATTTTTATGAAGAAATGGGAGATAAATTGTGGGGACCTTACGGTTTTTATGATGCGTTTTCTGAAGAGGAAAACTGGGTAGCCGATGGTTACCTTGCCATAGACCAGGGTCCAATAATTACTATGATAGAAAATTACCGAACAGGCTTGCTTTGGGATCTTTTTATGCAAGATGAAGAAATACAAGCCGGTTTAGACAAACTGGAGTTTAATTATTAATTCCGAAAATTAAAAATTATACAAAATGACCAACTATAAATCAATTCTAAGTTTTCTTCTAATCGGTTTCGTGCTTTTTAGCTGTAAGAACGAATCAAATAAGGAGAAGCAGGAATTAGAAAAAACTGAAACCTCATCTCTTTCCAGGGAAGCATTATTAGATACGGTTCAAAAGCAAACCCTTAAATATTTCTGGGATTATGCCGAGCCAAATTCGGGAATGGCAAGAGAACGCTATCATCCAGATGGTGAATACCCAAAAAATGATTCCCACGTGGTAACCACAGGAGGATCGGGATTCGGACTTATGGCTATAGTTTCCGGGATGGAACGGAAATGGATTGAGCGTGATTCGGCTGTTGCCCGCTTAGATAAGATCGCTGATTTTTTAGATAATGCTCCAAGATTTCACGGGGTATGGCCACATTGGCTAAATGGAGAAACCGGTGAAGTTCAGGCTTTCAGCGATAAAGATAATGGAGGAGATCTTGTGGAAACTTCATTTTTAGCACAGGGCTTTATTGTAGTTCGTGAATATTTGAAAAATGGAAACGAAGAAGAACAAGCAGTAGCTGCTAAATACGATGAGCTTTGGAAAGGCATAGAATGGGAATGGTATACCAATAATAAAAACGGACTTTACTGGCACTGGTCGCCAGATTATCAGTGGGAAATGGATTTTATGATAGAAGGTTACAACGAATGTTTGATCACTTATGTCATGGCTGCTTCTTCTCCAGATCACGCGATTGATGCTAAAGCTTATCACGATGGTTGGGCTCGTAGCGGCGATATTGTAACCGATAAAGAAGCATACGGAATTCCGTTAATTCTAAAACATAACACCAGTGGTGATAAAGCCGGACCACTTTTTTGGGCACATTATTCTTATTTAGGATTGAATCCGAAAGGCCTTGAAGATAAATATGCTAATTACTGGGATCTGAATGTAAATCATACCAAAATCAATTATGAATACACACAGGAAAATCCGAATGATTCTGAAACCTATACAGAAAATTCCTGGGGTCTAACCGCAAGCTATACCCGTAACGAAGATGATGGTATAGGCTATACCGCCCATTCTCCAGATGATGATAAAGGAGTGGTTTCGCCAACTGCGGCGATTAGTTCTATCCCTTATACTCCAGAACTTTCTATGAATGCGATGAGGTATTTCTTTGAGGATCAAAACGAATTGCTGTGGGGACCAGCCGGATTTTACGATGCTTATAGTCTTGAAGGTGAGGATTGGGTAGCTCCAAAATACCTGGCAATAGACCAGGGGCCACAAGTGGTAATGATAGAAAATTACAGAACCGGTTTGATCTGGGATCTATTTATGGGCGCTCCCGAAGTACAAAACGGTCTCGAAAAATTAGGATTTAATACTTCTGATTAATTTATATGAATTACCAGCTAACATATTTCAACCCTATTCGAAGTCTTATTCTGATACTTGTAGCAGTATTGATTACAGGTTCTTCATTGGCTCAACAGAAGTCTTTTGAATTTGTAGTACTGCCGGATACCCAGACTTATGTTGAAGAGTATCCAGAAATCTATTTACATCAAATGCGTTGGTTGGCCAACAATAATGATAGATTTTCCTTCGCCCTGCACGTTGGTGATATTACCCAGAATAACAACGGTAAGGAATGGGATGTGGCTAAGGAGGGCTTTAATATTATTGACGAAAAAGTACCATTTTCCTTTGTGTTAGGTAATCACGATATGGGAAGTGCCAGCGGTAAATTTGCCGATACCCGGAATACCGCTATGGCCAATGCTTACTTTTCAACAAATGAGATTCCTAATCTTATAGCTTCATTTCCCGACGGAAAAATCGATAACCTATTGAGTGAGTTTAAGATCGGGGATCAAAATTGGATGGTACTATCATTGGAGTTTGGTCCCAGGAATAAAACGATTAAGTGGGCAGATGAAATGATCGGAAAATATCCGGAGCATAATTTCATCATAGCAACTCATGCCTATGTTTATGAGGATAGCACACTGCATGACGGTGAGGATTGGTGGCTTCCTGAAAACTACGGAATAGGTGAAGATACCGGCGAAGAAGCTCCAAATAATGGTGCTCAACTTTGGGAAAAACTAATTAAAAAGCACGATAATATTTTAATGGTATTTTCAGGACATATTCTTAAATCGGGTGTTGGAACTTTAGTAAGCGAAGGTGAAAATGGAAATAAGGTTTACCAGATGCTTGCCAATTATCAAAAAGGAGTGGAAGGCTCAGAAAATGGTGGAAATGGTTTTTTAAGAATTATTAAAGTTAATCCCGAAAATCAAAGAATTGAAGTGAAAACCTATTCGCCCTGGCTTGACGAGTTTAAGACAGAAAATGAGCACGATTTCACTTTTGAAAATATTCAATTAAAATAATAGCATCAAAAAAATAAATATGAAAAAGAGATTCTTATACGTCTTAGCGGTTTTACTGGTCATTCTACTCATTGTGCCATTTTCAGTAGAAGCACAGGAGAATGAAACGTTTAAAAAAGAACATTTTATTAAAGATTCTGATACTTTAAATTATCGCATTCTTTTTCCGAAGGATTTTTCTGAAGAAAAGGAATATCCTGTGGTTTTGTTTCTGCACGGTGCGGGAGAAAGAGGTAACGATAACCAGGCCCAATTAACACACGGCAGTGATTTGTTTTTGAAACATCAGGAAGAATTTCCCGCAATAGTTATTTTCCCGCAGGCCCCAAAAGACGACTATTGGGCAAAGGTTGAGGTGAACCGCGATAGCGTTCCGCTTCAATTCAATTTTATGAATAAAGAAACGGCTACTAAATCGCTGCAATTAGTTATGGATCTTATGGATGAAATGACTTCAAAGACTTATGTCAATAAAGATCGAATTTATGTTGGCGGACTTTCAATGGGAGGAATGGGAACCTATGAGATTATCTATAAAAAGCCTAAAATGTTTGCGGCAGCCTTCGCAATTTGTGGAGGAGCAAATCCTGAAATAGCTCAAAAATATCCGGAAGCCTTTAATATTTGGCTTTTCCACGGAAAAAAAGATGATGTAGTACTTCCAAAATATTCTGAAGCAATGGCGCGATCTATTAATCATTACGGTGGCAATGCCAAGCTTTCTTTATATCCGGACGATAATCATAACAGCTGGGATTCAGCATTTGCAGAACCTAATTTATTACCCTGGTTATTCTCTCATAAAAGGGAAGAATAAGGAAGTAGAATAAAAAAGAAATGATGAAAAATTTCAAAAAGTTATTTACAATTACCGCCATACTTTTTTGTGCCATTTTAAATGCTCAGGAAGTAGTCCCGGAAACCTATATCAATCCCCTGGATATTGATTACACCTATATGGTGTATAATTCCAGTAAGAATATTTCTTATCGTTCAGGGGCTGATCCTGCCGTAATTGAATTTCAGGGTGAATATTATATGTTTGTTACCCGATCTTTTGGGTACTGGCATTCTAAAGATTTGATCAATTGGGAATTTATCAAACCAGAACAATGGTATTTTGAAGGTTCCAACGCACCAACCGCTTTTAATTATAATGACTCCCTTGTTTATTTTGCCGGTGATCCTGCAGGTTACGGTAGTATTCTTTATACCGATGATCCTAAAAGTGGTAAATGGACTCCTACGGCTTCTATTTCTAATAATATTCAGGATTCAGAACTGTTTATCGACGATGACGGGAAAACCTATTTGTACTGGGGCTCTTCGAATGTGCATCCCCTTAAGGTTAAAATGCTGGATAAAGACGATCGTTTTCTTGAAACCGGGGTTGAAAAGGAACTTATTAACCTGGTAGAAGAAGAACACGGCTGGGAACGCTTTGGAGAGAATAATTACCATCCAACCTTAAAAGAAGGTTATATGGAAGGGGCTTCCATGACAAAGCACGACGGGAAATACTATTTGCAGTATGCAGCGCCCGGGACACAATTTAATGTTTATGCCGATGCCGCCTACGTGGGCGAAACGCCACTTGGCCCTTTTAAATACATGAAAAACAATCCTATGAGTTTAAAGCCGGGCGGATTTACCAATGGTGCCGGTCACGGGATTACCATGCAACAAACCAACGGACAATACTGGCATTTTGCCACCATGGCGCTGGCTTCTAATTCTCATTGGGAACGCAGGCTGGCTATGTTTCCAACCTATTTTGATGACGAAGGTTTAATGTATACCATTACCAGCTATGGCGATTATCCTTTGTACGGTCCAGATCATCCCACGAAAGCAGGACTGCACAATGGCTGGATGTTGCTTTCCTATAAAGGAAAAACAACCGTTTCTTCTTCACAAATGCAGGTTAGAAAAAGCACTGCTACAGATGGTGATTTTGATATTACCGAAATGCCACTGGAAAAGAACAGTGAGGGTGAAATTATTTCGAAATTATTAACAGATGAAAGTCCGAAATCTTTTTGGGTTGCTGAAGCCAATAACGATAAGCAATGGGTGGAGATCGAAATGCTGGCGCCCGGAAATATCTATGCGTTTCAACTGAATTTTCATGACCAGGAATCTGGTATTTATACCCGTACCGAAGGTTTACGACACCGGTATACCTTAGAGGTTTCAGAAGATGGTAATAACTGGAAAACTGTTGTAGACAGAAGTAAAAGTTTCGAAGATACACCGAATGCCTACATTCCGCTTAATCAGCCAGTAAAGGCTAAATACATGCGCTATAATAATATTGAAGTTCCGGGGAATAACCTGGCTTTATCTGAAATTAGGGTTTTTGGGAAAGGTTTAGGTCAAAAGCCTGCTAAGGTTAAGGGATTCGAAATTTCCCGCGAGGAAGACAGGAGGGATATTTCCCTGGAGTGGAAGCCGGTGAAAGATGCCCAGGGTTATAATATTCGCTGGGGAATCGCTCCAGATAAATTATACCATTCCTGGTTAATTTATGATAAAAATGAGCATTTTATGCGCAGCCTGGACCGTGATACAGAGTATTATTTCAGTATTGAAGCTTTTAATGAAAATGGAATATCTGAAAGATCTGAAATATTGCAAACAGAATAACCGAAAAACCAAATTATAAAATCTAAAGAATAGGAAAAATGAGAAGAATTTATCTATCAATGAGCCTCATAATTTTTATGGGAATTTCATTCCTAAATGCCCAGGAAAGAGTTCCGGAGGTAGAGGAATTATTACAGAAAATGACGCTGGAAGAAAAAATTGGGCAGCTTAACCTGCTTACTCCCGGTGGCGGCGTTGCTACTGGATCTGTAGTAAGTGAAGACGTAGAAACCAAAATTAAAGAAGGAAATGTTGGAGGTGTTTTTGGTGTTTCCAGCCCAGAAAAAGTAAGACAGGCGCAAAAATTAGCCGTGGAAAATTCACGTTTGGGAATTCCATTGTTAATTGGGTCTGATGTTATTCACGGGTATAAAACTACATTCCCTATTCCGCTAGGACTTTCTTCCAGTTGGGATATGGATTTGATAAAAGAAACCGCTCAAATTGCGGCTAAAGAAGCTACAGCCGATGGGATTAACTGGAATTTCTCGCCAATGGTAGATATAGCTCGCGATCCGCGTTGGGGTCGTATTGCTGAAGGTGCCGGGGAAGATCCTTATTTGGGTTCCCAGGTTGCAAAAGCAATGGTGGAAGGTTACCAGGGAGATGATTTTACTGCGCCCAATACAATGATCGCTACCGTAAAGCATTTAGCGCTTTATGGAGCTTCTGAGGCCGGCCGGGATTACAATTCGGTAGATATGAGTAAAATAAAAATGTTCAATGAATATTTACCGCCATACAAAGCTGCGGTAGATGCAGGTGTTGCGAGCGCAATGACTTCCTTTAATGATATTCACGGAGTTCCGGCTTCCGGAAATAAATGGTTAATTACAGATTTATTTCGTGAGCGTTGGGGTTTTGAAGGTTTTGTAGTTTCAGATTATACTTCGGTAAACGAGATGATCGCCCACGGAATGGGAGACCTGCAGGATGTTTCGGCTTTGGCTATAAACGCCGGACTGGATATGGATATGGTTGGAGAAGGATTTTTAACGACTCTGAAGAAATCTGTAGAAGAAGGCAAAGTTTCCGAAGAACAAATCACCAAAGCGGCTCGCAGAATTCTCGAAGCAAAACATAAATTAGGTCTTTTAGATGATCCCTATTTATATTCAGATGAAAGCAGACCCGAAAAAGATATTCTCTCCAAAGAAAATAGGGCAGTAGCGAGGAAGGCAGCAAAACGTTCTTTTGTGCTTTTGAAAAAGCATGAAAACACACTTCCATTGGCCAAAAATGCGAAAATTGCATTGGTTGGGCCGTTGGCAAATAATAAGAATAATATGCTTGGAACCTGGGCACCAACCGGAGATCCACAGCTTTCCGTTCCGGTGATGGAAGGAATAAAAAATGTAGCTCCAGATGCTGAGATATCCTACGCCAAGGGAGCCAATATTAGTAACGATACTACATTTGCTAAAAATGTAAATGTTTTTGGGCCGCGTATTGAGATTTCTGAAGAAACCCCTGAAGCAATGATAGAAGAAGCTTTACAGGTTTCTGAAGATGCCGATGTAATTGTTGCCGTAGTTGGAGAAGCTACCGAAATGAGCGGGGAAGCTGCAAGCCGTACCAATTTAAATATTCCTGATAGTCAGCAGAAATTGATCAGGGAATTAGTGAAAACCGGGAAGCCCGTAGTTTTAGTATTGATGAGTGGCCGACCGTTGGTGATTTCCGAAGAAATGGAAATGCCGGTGAGTATTCTGCAGGTTTGGCATCCAGGTGTAGAAGCCGGAAATGCCATAGCCGATGTGCTTTTTGGAGATTATAATCCTTCAGGAAAGTTAACGGCTACCTGGCCAAGAAATGTTGGGCAAATTCCAATTTACTATCGAATGAAAACCACCGGAAGACCAGCACCATCACCATCTGAATTTGAGAAATTCAAGTCAAATTATTTAGATGTTGAAAACACTCCGCAATTGCCATTTGGCTACGGACTTTCGTACACCGATTTTGAATATGGGGAGACAAAAGCAAGTAGTGATAAATTAAGCGAAAACGGAAGTATAACCATTACTACTACGGTTACAAATACCGGTGATTTTGATGGGGAAGAAGTGGTGCAGTTATATACGCACGATAAAGTGAGAAGTATTACGCCGCCAATGAAGGAATTGAAAGCGTTTAAGAAGATAAGTTTAAAGAAAGGTGAAACAAAAGAAGTGAGTTTTGAGCTTACCGCTGAAGACCTGAAATTTTATAATGCAGATCTGGAATTTGTTGTAGAACCCGGCGAATTCGAGTTTTTCGTTGCCGGAAGTTCAGACCACGAATTTACCAATGAATTTACGGTAGAGGAGTAGTTTTTTATTGATGCGCACAACCTTGAGATACCCTACTATCTCTGGGTTATTGAATCCCGCTTCGGCGGGATTTTTTATTTTAAGCGTTTAAACAAATTCTTTGATCGCTCTTTACTTAAGCGGTTGGTTGCTATTTCCATACTTCAATTTGCTGATTTTCTCCATTTAAAAATACCGAATTAAAAAAGTGGAAAACTTCAGGGAAATGGTCGAATGGCATTCCGGAGTGTTCGTGTTTTCCGCCTTCGAAACTGTAAAGTAAGTATGAGGTATTCAGTTTTTTAAGTTTTTCAGTAATTGTTTTGGAGCCGTCCAGCATAATATATCCCGGTTGGTCCCCATCACACCAATGATGAGGTGCGGTTGCATAAGGCACAAGATTATCTTCAGTGCCGTGGAAAAATACCCCGGGAACAGCGTTTTCTTCAGTAATATATCGTGCATCTACAATAGCGCCGGCAAGAGAGAAAACTCCGGCAAAATCAAAGTTCTGGTATTTAGAAAAATCCTGGAACATAAGTTTCTCGTTGTAAACTGCGTTTAAAACCGCTTCTGCGCCGGCACTGCTTCCGCCAACAATTATCTTTGCTGGATTTATATTATATTCTTCTTTATTTTTAACCATAAAATTCACGGCATCCATAAAATCTTCAGCAGCCATTTTAAAGGTTTCCATTTTTCCCGAAGCTTCATAGTCACAACCAAAAGATTGTCCTTTTCGGGTTAACCGATAAGAAATTTGTACGGCTACATAACCTTTTTTAGCAGCAGTTTCAGCAAAATTTACTTCGTCGGGATTAGTGCGGGTGCCGCCTGCAAATCCGCCGCCGTGCATAAAAACTATTACAGGTCTGTGCTGCATAGTGTCATTTTTAGGCTGATAAATGTCCAGTTTTAATTCTTCGCCTTCCTTAGTAGCATAGGTTTTGGTTTCAGTTTCTTCTAGCTGAAAAGATTCATCTATAAATCTTTGTTGGGCTGAGATTGAAAAACTTAGCAAGAACAGTAGGATGAAAATCGGGTTTTTCATAAATGAATTATAATTTAGCGTCTCAAGATACTTAATTTTGCAGGGAGAATAAGTGGGGATTTTAATTTTAATATTTTATCTTCGCTGCGAAATTAAGATTTCCGCCTGCGCGGAAATGACACTAATAAGTTATGAGTTTACAGGATAAAGTAATGGCAGAGATGAAAGCTGCTATGAAAGCTAAGGACAGTGAAAAACTGGAAGCTTTACGATCGGTTAAAAGTGCTATTTTATTAGCCAATACTGAAAGTGCTGCAAAAGACGGTTTAACTGAAGATGAAGAACTTAAAATTTTGCAGAAACTTGTAAAACAACGCAAAGAAAGTGCTGCGATTTACAGGGAGCAAAACAGGGCAGATTTGGCCGAGCCCGAAGAAAAACAGGCCGCGGTGATCGAGTCTTTTTTACCTGAACAGTTGAGTGAAGCTGAAATTGAAGCTAAAGTAGACGAAGTTATCGCTAAAACCGGAGCCAGCGGAATGCAGGATATGGGTAAAGTGATGGGAATGGCAAGTGCTGAATTGGCCGGTAGAGCCGATGGAAAAACTATTTCTACTATTGTTAAGAAGAAATTGAGTAAGTAATTATTCAGAATAAATTTGATAAAATATTTGTTAGTTTTTGCTAACTGCTAACTGCTAACTAAATAACGGCCCCGTGGCGCAACTGAATAGCGCATCAGATTTCGGCTCTGAGGGTTGCAGGTTTGAATCCTGCCGGGGTCACTTAAAGCAGAAAGTCTACACGAGAGTGTAGACTTTTTTATTTCCTGAAAAGCTGAGCTTGCTCAGAGCTTTTCAGGAAATAAAAAAGTACGCTGCCCGCAGGGCAGGGTGACTTTATATTTTCACGTGGGAGCTCAAAGGAAAAACGAAGTTAATCCTGTCTGTTTTCTATTTTTAGAAGCTGAGCTTGCTCAGAGTTTTTCCGGAAATAAAAAAGTACGCTGCCCGCAGGGCAGGGTGACTTTATATTTTCACGTGGGAGCTCAAAGGAAAAACGAAGTTAATCCTGTCTGTTTTCTATTTTTAGAAGCTGAGCTTGCTCAGAGCTTTTCAGGAAATAAAAAAGTACGCTGCCCGCAGGGCAGGGTAACTTTATATTTTCACCTGGGAGCTCAAAGGAAAAACGAAGTTAATCCTGTCTGTTTTCTATTTTTAGAAGCTGAGCTTGCTCAGAGCTTTTCTGGAAATAAAAAAGTACGTTGACCGCAGGGCAGGGTAACTTTATATTTTCACGTGGGAGCTCGAATTTTATACGAAGTTAATCCTGTCTGTTTTCTTCTTTAAAGGGCAGCTTATTTCAAGCTTTTTGAAGGCCAACCCGTAATTACCAAAAAATGATTAAATTAAAATAATAAATCATTAGTTGGTAAAATCGTTCTATGACTGCGGTAATTTCATTACTCATTATAATTTCTATTTCATTACTTATTACCAGAATTGGCACGCTCGCTTTTGTGCATACCGAACTTTCTAAAGAAGTAGCAAAATTTCAGGCTCGTTAAGCTTATTTGGGAGTAGGCTTTACTACCCGAGAATCTGAGTTAATGGTAAATGATCCTGTGAGAAGAAAAATATTGACTTTCCTGATTTTTACGGGAAACGCGGGTGTCATTACTACCATTTCTTCGGTAATTTTTAGTTTTTTATCGCTTCAGGAAACAGGATTTTTTTCAATTGAAATGCTTGTACTTGCCGCAGGAATCACCCTTCTTATATTTTCGGCTTACAGCGGATTTATTGATCGTAAACTATCAAAATTTATTGAAAAACTGCTTAAAAAATATACATACCTGGACGTGAAAGACTATTACAGCCTATTAAACCTTGAAGGTGATTACCGGGTTTCAGAGTTGAAAGTGGAAGAAGGGGACTGGGTAGATCAAAATTCTTTGAAAAACCTTAAACTGGATGAAGAAGGAGTACTTGTGTTGGGTATAAAAAGACCAAATGGGGAATATATTGGTGCACCATATGGAAAAACCGAAATTAAAATTGGGGACATTTTAATTTTGTACGGTGAAAGTTCTGGTTTAAAAAACCTTGAAAAACGTAAAAAAGGAGAAACCGGCGATGAGCAGCACGATGATGCCGTTAGTGAGCATAGTAAAAGGAAGAAGGAACAGGAAGACAATTAATTTTAATCATAGTTCACAAGATTTCACCTCTTAAAAAAGATTTCGCTTTTTAATGCTGAATTTTATAATCCTAAAGTAACCAAATGCTTTACTTTATGGTAGGTTATGGCGGTTTTAATGCATTGTTTTAATTCGGTTTCTGGTAATTCCTGGTCAATGCGAAATATTATTGCCCGCTTTCCTTCGAAATTGAACTCATCATTAAATACCAGTCTAAAGGTATCTATCAATCTACTGCTACAATGAAAATACATAGCGTATTGATCCGGCTGTTTTTCTTTCCAGTCTATTCGTAATGTACTTCCGTTTTTAGTAATAAAACTGGGTTCATTCCACTTTAGGGTTTCTTCTAATTGAGTTACGCCCTCGGTTTCTTCAGCAGTTTTCCTAATAAGTATTCTTAAATACTCCAATTGAGGACGGATAAAATCGGGGTAATTTTTAAAGACTTCTTCCAGCCTGGGATCGGTTTTTATAGATGTTTTCATTTAAAATTTTAATTAGCGGCAGAAGTAAAATTACATCTTTCGGTTTAAAATAGGGTAAAAATCAATTTTCTACCTTCCTATTCCCGTGGTTAATGTAGACTTTCTCCACAACTTTCCCATAATAACCCCATTTTTATCTACGAAGGAGATATTCAGGAGTCTCATTTTCAACCTTAAAGCCTGTAGGTATAGATATTGCTATTCGCTATCGGAATTACACCCAGACTATTTTGGTTCTTACTAAGAATCGTATAGAAGGTTTAAACTAAAAATTTATAAAAATGATGACTTCGAATTTTAATTACTCTTCTGCGGCTTCGCCAAAAGATTTTAAAATTAATAATACCAGCTTACAGGCAGAAAATTTGACTGCTAAAGAGGAAGATTCAGTTAATTACAGAAAGGCAACATTTACTAAAAAACATTTGTTCATTTTAGCGTCAACATTTCTAATTCTTATTGGAGGAGCTTTTTCCTTCTACCTGTTACAGGCTGAATTTCAAGCTTTAAATATGAATAGAATGGATACTCTTGGTGGTATTATTCTACTTGTGATCAGCGGGTTTTTATTATTATTCAGACTAGGGTTTTTAACCTTTATTGCAAGATTGTTCTTTAAGTATAAACCTGTAAACTCTGTAACAGATACCGAATTACCTTCCTGTACTGTAATTGTACCAGCATATAATGAGGGTAAACTGGTTTACTCAACTTTAAAAAGTTTAATTAACAGTAAATATCCGGCTGAGAAATTACAGCTTCTTGCCATTGACGACGGGAGTAAAGATGATACCTGGGAGTGGATGAAAAAAGCCAAAGAAGAATGGGGAGAGCGTATTACTATATTTCAGCAACCTCATAACCAGGGGAAGAGACACGCGCTTTACCGCGGATTTAACCTGGGTACAGGTGAAGTTTTTGTTACGGTAGATAGTGATTCTATTGTAGAAAAAGATACTTTGCGCAACCTTGTTTCTCCTTTTGTTACCAATGAAAATTGTGGTGCAGTAGCAGGAAATGTTCGTGTTTTAAATAATGAAAAAGCGATTATACCCCGAATGCTTAATGTGAGTTTTGTATTTAGTTTTGAATTTATTCGTTCCGCACAAAGCGTATTGGGATCGGTATTATGTACCCCGGGAGCTTTAGCCGCTTATCGCGCTACTGCTGTAAAAAACTGCCTGCCAGAGTGGATAAATCAAACATTTATGGGCAAACCTACAGATATTGGGGAAGATCGTGCCATGACAAATATGATCTTAAAACAGGGTTTCCACGTTCTATTTCAGCGTAATGCTTATGTGCTTACCAATATTCCTGAAAAATTCAGCAGTTTACATAAAATGTTTACCCGTTGGGAAAGAAGTAATGTGCGTGAAAACCTGATGATGTCTAAATTTGCGTTTAAAACGTTTAGAGCAGGCTCAAAATCGGGGCCTCGTATTTTACTGCTTAATCAATGGATGAAAATGTTAACTACGTATCCGTTGCTTCTTATAATGTTTGTATTACTGGCGGCACACCCGGTGCTCTTTATTACTTCAACATTATTAAGTATCCTGATATTTTCAACTCTGCCGGCATTTTTCTATGCGAAAAAATACAATATAGCTGAGTCTTTCTGGATTTACTCCTATAGTATTTTCTATACTTTTGGTTTGTTCTGGATTACCCCATATGCAATGGCAACTGCCAGTAAAAGAGGATGGTTAACCCGGGAATTACCACAAAAGAAATAGTGGGCTTCTCTTAATTTTTAGGAGCTAAGAAGCCGTTTAAAAAGTATAGAATTGTAATCGCCGATATTTTCCAGGATAGTTGAAAATAGTATTATTTATTCGTGCCTTCTTCATTAGCGCGTGGGGTCTTCATCGGTGATCATAAGTTTTAAAATATGATGGTTACAAACGGACTTTTTAAATTCAGCAGAAATCCAATTTATCTCGGTTTTTTAATAAGTTTACTTGGAGTTTGGGTTTTATTAGGAATAGTACTTCCAATTCTAGGCTGTCTATTATTTATTTTGATTATCAATTACTGGTATATTTCCTATGAAGAAAATGAAATGGAAAAACAGTTTGGTGCGGAATATAGAGAATATAAGTCTCGAGTAAATCGGTGGATTTAATAAGACCTAGCTTCTTTATATAAATAGTAAGTCAATTATTTTAAATGAAAAAACATCAATACGAACTAAGTGTAGAATGGACGGGTAACGAAGGCAATGGAACTTTAGATTATAAATCTTACAATCGTAATCATAGCATTTCAGCTGAAGGAAAATATGCTGAAATAATGGCTTCGGCGGATCCGGCTTTCCTGGGAGATAAAACCAAATATAATCCCGAAGATTTATTTTTATCTTCAATAGCGGCCTGTCATATGCTTTGGTTTTTACATTTATGCTCCAGTCACAAAATTATAGTAATAGCCTATTTGGATAATGCCACCGGAGTAATGGAAGAAGCTCCTAATGGAAGCGGAAAGTTTACCAAAGTCAGGCTAAATCCTCAAGTGAAAGTAGCAAAAGCAAGTATGATTCAAAAGGCAAATGACTTGCACAAAGAAGCAGGTAAAATGTGTTTTATTGCCAATTCCTGTAATTTTGAAATCGAATATAACCCCACCACAACCATAAATTAAAAGCAGTTAAATCTTAAACAGAATTAACTCCAACTATTTTAAGTGTAAAATACACAATTAAAATAGTTTTATTAAATTGAGAAAAATTAAGACCTAATTAAAATGCGAAATTCTGTTGGTATAGTAAAAGTTCTTGGAGTTGTCAGTCTTCTTTTAATATTGTTTTCCTGCGGTTCTTCAAAAACTGGAAAGGAGGAAGTAAAAAGCTTGCGATTTGATAATCCCTTAGCCGAACAAAGAGCAGATCCGTTTGTGACTAAGGCTGAAGATGGCAACTATTATTTTATAGCGACCGTTCCGGAATATGATCGAATTGAAATTCGTAAATCAAAAACCATTAATGGCATAAAGGAGGCCGAGCCCGTAATAATATGGCGCAAACATGATAAAGGAGTAATGGGAAATCATATCTGGGCTCCCGAACTGCATCGAATAAACGGGAAATGGTACGTGTATTTTGCAGCCGGTTCAGCAGAAGAAAAATGGAAAATTAGAATGTATGCATTGTCTAATCCTTCCGCCGATCCTACCAAAGGGGAATGGAAGGAAGAAGGCCAGGTGCATAGTAAGCGGGACGATTTTTCCCTGGATGCGACTACTTTTGAGTTAGAAGGCCAACGCTATATGATCTGGACTGATAGGGCTTCAGATACCATAATGAATACCGGCTTGTATATTGCTGAAATGACCAGTCCAACTACTTTGGCAGATCATCAAGTGGTGATTTCACAGCCTACTTATGACTGGGAAATTCAGGGGCACAGGGTAAATGAAGCTCCTGCGGTACTCGTGCGCCACGGAAAAGTATTTGTAACATTTTCTGCCAGTGCTACCGATGCTAATTACTCCATAGGATTGATGTGGGCTAATACGGATGCCGATCTTCTTGATCCCACTTCCTGGCATAAATTACCGGAACCGGTATTTTACAGTAATCCCGCTCTGAAGCGTTTTGGTCCCGGCCATAATAGCTTTACGAAAGCTGAAGATGGAGAAACCGATATAATGATTTATCACGCCCGTAATTATAAAGAAATTGATGGGGAACCTCTTTACGATCCAAATAGGCATACCCGGGCAAGAGTATTGAAGTGGAAAGACGAAATGCCCTTTTTTGGCCAGGAGTTAAGTGATAAAGAAATGAGTATGGAAAATATTAAACAGAATTAAGGATTTAGAAAATTATAATCCAGGGGATTTTTAAAGGTCGTAAAACAACCAATAATTTTATAACTTAAACCTGTTTTTAGTTGAAAATAATAGCAATTAGCACAATTAGCAGATAATAAATAGTAGGTTATGAAAACAACACCCAAACACAACGAGCGAATGGCAAAAATGACTTTTGCTTCGGTATATCCACATTATCTTACAAAGGTGGAGAAGAAAGAACGGACAGAAGAAGAGCTTGAAAAGGTGATTGAGTGGTTAACCGGTTTTGATAAAAAAAAGCAGAAGGAACTCATTGAAGAAAAAGCAAATTTTGAAACTTTTTTTGAGCGCGCAAATTTAAATCGGAATGCGCAGCTTATTACCGGGGTAATTTGTGGTTACCGCGTAGAGGAAATCGATAATCCCCTAACTCAAAAAGTAAGGTATTTAGACAAGTTAGTAGACGAACTTGCGAAGGCTAAACCTATGGAGAAAATTTTGAGAAGTAATTGAGATTGGTTTCAGACCAAATATGATCATTATTAAATTAGTGACTCCTTCTCGTTTATATTACTATCAATTCTTTTCCTGTTATTATTAAAAATAACTAACTATGCGTTAGTGCTTCAAAGATTGATTCTAATTTCAACGGGCGCCAGGCCTTATTCCTACTCAAAATCTTTGTAATTTTGATGCTACTAACTAACAATTCAATTTAAAATTTCTTCAAATTACCCTACTACGAAGAGATGATAAAAAAATCTTAGCTATGTCGTGGTACGTTTTATATACCAAACCCAGGATGGAAAAAAGAGTAGCCAAGGGTTTGCAGCAAATGGGCGTTGAGGTCTATTGCTCTTTTATCACAGAGATAAAACAATGGAGCGATAGAAAGAAGAAAATCAAAACGCCTCTCTTTAAATCTTATGTTTTTATAAAAATGGAGGAAAAGAATCGTAATGGAGTTTTTGAGGTCCCCGGTGTGATTCGGTATTTATTCTGGTTAGGCAAACCGGCTATTGTAAGAGACAAAGAGATTAAAGTAATACGCGAATGGCTTGAAGAAGATAAAGTGGATGACGCTAAAGTAGAGCATCTAAATGAAGGAGATAAAATAACCATTAAAAACGGTGCTTTTAAACAACAGGAAGCCATTATTCGTGATATTGGAAAAAGAAAAATGCGCCTTGTACTTCCTCATCTCGGGTTTACGGTAGAAGTTAAAACCAAAGAGGTGGTTTGATTAAATTTTAAGATCTGCTAAACTTATTTTTAATCCAGCCATATTATTTCTACAATTCCAGCCGACTTTATTTTTATCATGCATGTTCAAATTATTCTCTTCGGAAAAAATAAAAAAAATATCGCAAGAACTCAAGAAAAACTTTCATTGCTGCGGATGCTGAATACTAAAAATAATCTGGAAAGCGAGTATAATAAATTTAATTAGACTTCATCTTTTCTTCATTTTCATTAACAAAAAGGGGATTAAATTTAATTATTAATGAAAGTTAAATTTAGTTAATATTTTAACATTTATAACTTGGTAAGGCCTTAAGATGTACTCTATCTTCGCGGCTTTAACGGAAAACAAATTCTATTTACGCTTTTCCATAATTTTTTTGAATTGTTGGCGTTATTAAGTCCAACAACTATTAAAAATAGTTAATAAAGTAAGCTGCAGTGAGTGCTTAAAAATGGGACTCACTGTGGCGAAGCCGTTTTCAGTTGGCATTGGTGAGTTGCAGTTTCCGGGTTTTTTACCCCACAACTCATAACAGATAACTGAAAAATTCAAATCTATCGTCTACGGACTAACAAACCTACTTTGCAGCTCCCTACAACTGCAGGAAACTTAAAAATGTTTATGGTGTAACTCTCACCCGCACTCCGGCGGAAAAAATCTGAATTTTTTAGTAATAAAATTAAAACATTTGTGAAGATGTTTAAAGCTACGCTTTTGTTTTAAAGTTACAGATTGATCATAATTTATAGAGTAAAATGAACGAGAATATTAAAATTGCAGTAATAGGCCTTGGATACGTAGGGCTGCCCCTGGCGAGGCTTTTCGCTACTAAATTTCCCGTAATAGGATTTGATATTAATAAAACCAGGGTAGCCGAGCTTCAAAAAGGTCATGACAGTACACTCGAAGTAGAAGATGATATTTTACAATCCGTCTTACACACGACAAATCCTTTTCGAATTGAATCAGGAATTCTTGAAGGAGAACCTGTGCTGGCCGGTCACGGAAATCATCAAAACTCGCAACCCGCAACTCGTAACGGAGAACAGACAACCGATAACTTACAACCGACCACTGGATTATACTGTACTACAGATTTAGAAGACATCGCTGATTGCAACCACAATATCATCACCGTTCCAACTCCAATAGATAAAAACAATCGCCCCGATCTTACTCCGCTATACAAATCAAGCGAGACGGTAGCGAAAGTTTTGAAAAAAGGAGATATCGTGATCTATGAATCTACGGTGTACCCGGGGGTAACCGAGGATGAGTGCGTACCTGTGCTACAGAAGCATAGCGGACTCACATTCAATGAAGATTTTTTTGTAGGCTATTCCCCAGAGAGGATTAATCCGGGAGATAAAGAACATACAGTTGAGAAGATCCTCAAAGTCACTGCAGGTTCTACTTCAGAAGTTGGAAAAAAAGTAGATGCGCTTTATAAAGAGGTAATCACCGCAGGAACTCATTTGGCTCCCACAATAAAAGTTGCCGAAGCCGCTAAGGTTATTGAAAATTCTCAAAGGGATATCAATATTGCTTTTGTAAATGAGCTTACCAAGATCTTTAATAAAATGGAAATCGATACTAATGATGTTTTGGAAGCCGCAGGGACCAAATGGAACTTTTTGCCCTTTAAACCGGGCTTAGTTGGTGGGCATTGTATTGGGGTTGACCCTTATTACCTGGCTCAAAAGGCACAGGAAATAGGTTATCATCCAGAGATCATTCTTGCGGGCAGGCGAATGAACGACTCCATGGGAAAATATGTGGCCAGTGAGGTAATAAAGCTGATGCTACAAAACGAACATAAAGTAAAAGGTGCCAACATTTTGGTATTGGGAATCACTTTTAAAGAGAATTGCCCAGATGTGCGGAATACTAAAGTGGTTGATGTGGTTAAAGAACTACAATCTTATGGCACCAATATTACTATTTACGATCCTTTAGCGAATCCTGCTGAAGTAGAGCATGAATATGGTTTGGAAACCACGCGGGAATTGCCAGAGCAAAAATTTGATGCCGTGGTTTTAGCAGTAGCCCACCAGGAGTTTTTGGAGATGAATTTAGATGCTCTTAAAAATAAAGGAGCCATTGTGTATGATGTAAAAGGAGTTATTAGGGACGTAGAAGGGAAATTATAGTACTCGGTCTCGATACAATCCCGATGAAAAATCGGGACCACTCGACCTGACGCCTGAGTAATAAAAAACGCTCCCGTCAGTTCGAGTGATCATAAAATCTCTCAAGAGATTTTATGATCGTATCGAGAACGCAACAAAACATAATAAATGAACTATACCAACTTAAACAACAAAAAAGTCTTAGTAACAGGAGGAGCCGGGTTTATAGGTTCCAACTTATGTGAAGAACTTTTAAAACAAAATGCTAAAGTTACCTGTCTCGATAATTTTGCTACGGGACATAAATACAATCTGGACGCGATAATAGATCACGAAGATTTCACCTTAATTGAAGGTGATATTCGCGATTTGGAAACCTGTCACAAGGCTTGTAAAGACCAGGATTATGTGTTGCACGAAGCCGCTTTGGGCTCGGTGCCGCGTTCTATTAATGATCCTATTACCAGCAACGAGGTAAATATTTCTGGATTTCTAAATATGCTTGTTGCCGCTCGTGATGCCGGTGTAAAACGTTTTGTTTACGCTGCAAGCTCTTCCACTTATGGTGATTCTGAGAAACTTCCAAAAGTTGAAGATGAGATTGGAAAACCTCTTTCTCCTTATGCGATTACGAAGTATGTAAATGAACTTTATGCAGATATTTTTCAAAAAGCATATGGTTTAGATACGATTGGCTTACGTTATTTTAATGTATTTGGAAGAAAGCAGGATCCAAATGGTGCGTACGCCGCTGTGATACCAAAATTTGTTATCCAGTTAATGAATCACGAGAGTCCTGTTATCAACGGAGATGGTACTTATTCCCGCGATTTTACCTATATAGATAATGTGATCCAAATGAATTTGTTGGCTCTTACTACTGAAAATAAAGATGCGGTAAACCAGATTTATAATACTGCCGTTGGGGATAGAACTAATTTATTAGAATTAACCCAATTACTTAAGGGGTATTTATCTAAGTATGATCCCAAAATTGGTGAGGTGGAAATTAAGCACGGGCCAAACCGAGTAGGTGATATTCCTCATTCATTGGCATCAATCGGGAAAGCTAAAGAAAAACTGAGTTATAAACCGCAATTTAAAATTGAAGCCGGAATTAAAGAGGCGGTTGATTGGTATTGGAGCAATTTAATTAAGATTTATTCCTAACATGGGGTCTAATGTCTAAGGGTTTTAAATGGAGTGCTATTGAGAAGTCTGGCCAGTATCTTGTTCAGTTTTTAATTTCCATAATTTTAGCAAGGTTATTAACTCCTGAAGATTTTGGGAATATCGCAATTCTCAATGTTTTTTTAATATTATCTCACACAATGGTGGATGCAGGTTTCAGTCAGGCTCTAATTAGGAAAACTAACTGTTCCTTTAAAGACTATAATTCTGTTTTTTGGTTCAATTTATTTATAGCATCTATAATCTATATAGTATTATATTCTCTTGCCCCATTAATCGGAAAGCTATTTAACAACCAAATGCTCACTATTCTTTCAAGGTGGTTGTTTCTAGTAATTCCCTTAGGTGCAATAAATATAATTCAAATAACAAAAATAATAAAAGAACTAAACTTTAAAATTCTTGCATTAGGAACTATATTAGCTTCTGTAATTTCTGGAATAATTGGTGTTTTTTGTGCTTATTATGGTTATGGAATTTGGTCATTGGTAATTCAGATTGTATTAAATTCTATTATTCTTACTATTTTTATTTGGTTAAGAACAGATTGGAAACCAAAATTCTGTTTTTCACTAATTCCAATAAAAGAACACTTTTCATTTTCTTTGAATATTTTTGCCTCCACTTTTCTAAATAACTTATTTAATAATTTATACATTTTCGTTATCGGAAAGTTCTTCACAACTGTTCAAGTGGGCTATTATTCTCAAGCCTATAGATTTGCGACGCAACCTACATTACTTTTGGACGCTATATTAACAAGAGTTACATACCCGGTTCTTTCTTCTATTCAAGATGACAAAATTAAGATTAAAGAGTATTACAGAAATTTACAAATTCGATTATTTGTTTTTGTAATCCCTATTATGCTTTTTTTGATCGCAGTTTCGGAAAACCTTATTCTACTGATCTTAGGTGAGAAATGGTCACCCATTGTTCCATATTTTCAAATCTTTTGTATAGCTGCCATGACTTTCCCTATACATCCAATCTGTATATCTACTCTCAAGGTGTTAGGCTTATCAAAACTAATATTCAAATTAGAACTTGTTAAAAAAGGTTTAATGATTGCCCTGCTTTTGGTTACAATACCTCTTGGCTTAAAAGAAGTTGTTTACGGTCAATTGATTTTTTTTCTTATAACCCTAACTATAAATATGTTTTTTAGTGGTAGAGAAATTGATTATAATTTAATTCAACAATTAAAAGATATATTTTCTTTTCTTTTAATTTCCGTTATTACCTTTTTAATTTTCATGGCAATTTCGGCTGAAATAAATATTTCTTTTCTTCTTTTGGATTTATTATTGAAAGCGTTGTTATTCTTCTCTCTCTATATCGTTTTACTCATTATCGTTAAACCTTCGGATAGATCAAGAATGTTCTATTTTTCTTTACTGAAGAATAAATTTAAGTAACTAGAATGAAAATAAAATATTTTGTGATAAATGGTGGGGGGGGCTCAGCAACTGCCGCTATAAATAGATGTAACTTTTTTACTGAGGGTCATTCTAAAAATGGTGTCAAAAGTTACGTAAAACTGATTGGACCTCGCAAATGCGATTCTAATTTATTCAGAAGACTATTCGTTGGTATAGATTATTTCATAACTATTTCGTTTGCCCTTTTATTCTCAAGGAGAGGCGATGTTTTAATTTTTTATGGTCATTTCCCCTTTTTAAGGATTTGGAAGTATTTACGCCATAGGAAATACCTTTTGATTGCAGAAAGGAATGAATATCCTTCTCATATTCTTTTTAAAAATGACAAGATAAGGGCTCAAAAAAGAAGTAGAAGTGAAAATTACTTGCAGAACTTAAATATGTTTGACGGGTTAATCACCTGCACTCATAGCTTAGAAAAGTTTTATACACCATTTTTAAATTCCAAAGCCTCCTCTATTGTAAGGCCTTCTATTGTAAACACTTCACAATTTGAATGTACAGGTTTAATTACAAAAAAGAAATATATAACTTATTGTGGGGATTGGGGAAATCTTAAAGATGGAGTGCCTATTTTAATTAAAGCCTTTAGTTTAGTTTCTGAAAAATTCAATGATTTTAAACTAAGGCTGATTGGGGGTACTTCCAATTCTGAAGATGAGAAATTCATTCTAACTTTAATTGAGGAGTTAAACCTTTCCAGAAAAGTAGTTTTGGAAGGTAAAGTTAAGCATGCTTTAGTACCCAAATTATTAAATGAATCTATGATTTTAGTCCTCGCCCGTCCTTCAAATAAACAAGCTGAGGGTGGTTTTCCTTCCAAGGTAACAGAATATATGGCAACAGGTGTTCCTACTTTAGTGACCAGAGTTGGAGAAATAGAAAAATACTTTCAAGACAATATACATCTCTCTATTAGTGAGCCAGATACACATATTGGTTTTGCAGAGAAGCTCGTTGAAATTATTGAAAACTATTCTGATGCTTTAATTGTGGCTGAAGCCGGAAAATTAAAAAATAAAGATTTTGATTATGTTAACCAAAGCCAAGCACTAATTGATTTCCTGAATTCAATTAAAACAAATTTTCAGCGCCAATAATGGGAATGATTTTTCTTATACTTTGGGGATTTTTGTTGGTAATCTCTTTTAAGAGGAGAAATGATTTATTTTCACCTCTGAAAATCTTTCTCCTGAATTTTTTGGTCTTTTGGGGTGCTATATTTTACAACGACTATTCTTTTAAGGTATATATCTATGTCCTTTTTGTTATTCTTTTTGGTTTTGTAATTTGGTATTTCGAAGGTAGTTCCCTCAACCTTTATTATAGAGAAAAGGTATTTATTCGAAAGCGAAAAATGCTTTGGGTGAAATTATGGCTTCTCACTATAATCCCAGTTTTTTCTCAGTTTTATCTTATTAACCTTTTTGGCGGGCTGGAGGGTTACGTGGCTTCAATGACACTTCGAGTAAAGGAGTGGGAAGGTTTAGGTGTTTGGATTGTTTTAATTCGGTCGATTCTCGTAATTAACTTAATATATTTTATACTCATTGTAAAACTGGCTAAAACAACTAAATCAGAAAAATTCTTTTATATTCTAAATTTTTTAATTTTTGTCCTAGTCTCACTTTTGACAAGTTCCAGATCTACTTTATTAGTGAACATTTTTTTAATGTTTATAATTTATTATTATTACGTAAGAAGAATAAATGTAAGGAACTTGATAATAATCGGGTTTTGTCTTTTACTAATTGCAATGATAATGGGGACAGCTCGGAATGGATATTCTTTTGAAAATGGTAAATTTACTACAGGTCTATCCCAGAAAAATGAAATAAAATTTGAAGCTTCTAATTTTGAGTATGGAATATTTCCATTAACTAAGATAACCAAAGTACCTGCTATAAAAAATCATTATTATGGTCTTACCTATTTAAGTGCAATATCAAACCTAATACCTAGAAAAATCTGGCCCGAAAAGCCAGATACTGGTGGTGTTTTATTTACCAAAGATTACCATAATGTACATAACGGATACTCAAATTATTCTACAGGTTTCATTGTTGAGGGAATTATGAATTTCGGGATGTTGGGGGGAACGTTATTAGCCTTCTTTCTCTTGTTTTTTATTTATAGATGGTTTTTCATTTATTCTTTGAAAAAAAGAGTATTTTACAATTTACAGTCCGCAGTAATTTATTTTATAGTCTATCCAGTTTTATTATTCTTGATTCCTACCTTTCTTCATGGTGAATTTACAACTGTTGTTCATTCTATAATTATATACAAAATTCTTTTGATTGTTCTTTTTGTAAAATTTGTTATTCCATCAAAAATACCTTACACAGAATTTAATGATTAAGAATGAATAAAATAAAAGTCGGAATAGATGCCACAAATATCGGCGGAGGTGGAGGTATTACACATTTAAAAGAAATTTTAAACAACTATGATCAAAATTTGTATAAAAATGACATTGAACTAATTATAATATTTGCTTCTACTAAAGTTTTAGACCAACTAAAAGATGCTCCGTTTATTAAAAAAATAAGTTATCCGGAATTAAATGGCGGACTTTATAAACGGTTAAAATTTCAGCTCTGGCATTTTGATAAACAAATCGAAATACATTGTGATATCTTATTTTCTTTGACAGGTGATTATTTCGGAGGTTTTAGACCAATTGTAGGAATGTCTAGAAACATGCTTTTACATGAAAGGGATATTTGGAAGGAAATTAAACAACCAAAGGAAATTTTGCGATTTTGGCTTAATTATAAAAAACAAAAATATTGTTTCAAAAATGCTAAATCAATAATTTTTATTTCACAGTATGCTAAGGAATATATATCGAAAACTATTAATATAGAAAACAAAGAAAAAGCTGTAATTGCCCATGGAGTTTCAGCAAAATTTGTTGACTTGGTTAAAGTTCAAAAAGATATTTCAAATTACAGTTTCAAATTACCTTTCAAATTTTTATATGTGTCAACAATTCATACTTATAAAAATCATACCCAAGTTATAAAGGCGATATCTAATTTGAGAAAATTAGGACATCCTGTAGAATTAACCATAGTTGGAGGAATAATTTTTAAGCCTGCGGGGAAAGCTATGAAGGAGACCATTTTTAAGGTGGATTCTGCTGGTGAATTCATTCATTATAAGGGTCATATTAACTACGATGAAATTAATCATGAATATCAAAAAGCCGACGGAATTATTTTTGCTTCCACTTGTGAAAATATGCCTAATATTCTGATAGAATCTATGGCTTCAGGTAGAGCTATTGCCTGTAGTAATAAACAACCTATGCCGGAATTTTTAAAAGAGGGAGGGCTTTATTTTGATTCCAAAAATTCTTATTCTATTACCAATACTCTTATTAAGTTTTTAGAGAACCCTGAAATAAGAGAGTGTTGTATTCAACAGAATAAAAAAGAAGTTAAAGAATATTCATGGGAAAATACATCCAGAGAAACTTTTAAATTTTTAATCAAAACATATAAACAAATTCAAAATGTTCAAAAATAAAATCCTTTTAATCACTGGGGGTACTGGTTCTTTTGGGAATGCTGTACTGGATAGGTTTTTAGATTCAGAAATTGCTGAAATCCGTATTTTTTCCCGGGATGAGAAAAAACAGGATGACATGCGTAACTTTTATAAAAATGATAAGATCAAATTTTATATTGGCGATGTTCGTAATTATGAAAGCATAGATCGTGCGATGCGGGGTGTAGATTATGTATTTCACGCTGCAGCTTTAAAGCAAGTACCTTCCTGTGAGTTTTTCCCAATGGAGGCAACTAAAACTAATGTCATTGGATCTTCCAATGTTGTGGAAGCTGCAATAGCAAATAGAGTGAAAAAGGTTATTTGTTTAAGCACTGATAAAGCCGCTTACCCTATTAATGCGATGGGAATGTCTAAAGCATTAATGGAAAAAACGGTTGTGGCAGCATCCAGAAATATCCCGGAAGAAGATACTACCATTTGCCTTACCCGTTATGGGAATGTGATGGCGTCAAGGGGTTCAGTAATTCCTTTATTTTCAAACCTGTTAAAAGAAGGAAAACCACTAACAGTAACCGACCCAAATATGTCCCGTTTTTTAATGTCTTTGGAAGAAGCGGTGGAGTTGGTTATTTATGCTTTTAAAAATGGGAGGCAGGGCGATTTGTTTGTACATAAAGCTCCGGCCAGTACTATAGGTGATTTGGCACAGGCAATGAAGGAGTTGTTTGATTCTGAGAGTGATATAAAAATAATTGGTACACGACACGGGGAAAAATTATATGAAACCTTATGCACCAGGGAAGAAATGCTCAAAGCGGAAGATCTTCCGGGCTATTATCGTATTCCTGCTGATAATCGCGACTTAAATTATGCCAAATATTTTGAAGATGGAGAAGGTTCTATTTCCAGTTTTGAAGATTATAATTCTCACAATACACAAAGATTAAGTATAAAAGAAGTAAAAGAGGCTTTATTAAGTCTTGAATTTATAAAAAATGAACTGGCAGTAGAGGTATGATAAAAGTAATGACTATTGTGGGCACCAGGCCCGAAATTATAAAGCTGAGCGAAGTTATAAAAGAACTCGATAAATTCACTAACCATATTTTGGTGCATTCCGGGCAGAACTACGATTATGAGCTAAATGAAGTTTTCTTTAAAGATCTTGGACTAAGAAAACCTGATTTCTTTTTGGAAGCTGCCGGAAAAAATGCTGCAGAAACCATTGGGAACGTGATTACTAAGTCTGATGCATTGTTTGAGCAGGAAAAGCCAGATGCCGTATTGCTTTATGGAGATACTAATTCTTGTCTTTCGGTGATCTCGGCAAAGAGAAAGAAAATTCCAATCTTTCATATGGAAGCCGGAAACCGTTGTTTTGATCAGCGAGTACCGGAAGAGATAAACCGAAAAATTGTAGATCATTTAAGCGATATAAATATGCCCCTTTCTGAACATGCAAGGAAATATTTAGTGGCAGAAGGTTTGCGTCCAGAAACAGTTATAAAAACGGGATCACCTATGCGGGAGGTTCTTAACAAGCAGATGAGTGCGATAGAAGCTTCTAAGATTTTACAAAAGGAAAATCTTGCAAAGCAGGGATATTTTATAGTAAGCATTCACAGGGAAGAAAATGTAGATTCAGAAGAAAATTTTCAGAATCTTATGGAATCCCTGGATGCGATAAGTACCGAATTTGATAAAAAGGTAATAATCTCTACTCACCCGAGAACTCGAAAAAAACTTGAAGAGATTGGTTTTGTTTCGCAAAATCCTAAATTGGTATTCTCTAAACCCTTTGGTTTTCATGATTATATCCAACTTCAAAAAAATGCTTTTTGTGTAATTTCAGATAGTGGTACCATAACCGAAGAAGCTTCCATAATGAACCTTCCGGCCATTACTATTAGGCAGGCACACGAGCGCCCTGAAGGAATGGATGAAGGTACTTTAATCATGAGTGGCTTGAAAAAGGACAGAGTGATTGAAAGCATTAAAGTTGTTACTGAACAATTTCAGGAAAACAATATGGCGATCAGGATGGTTAAGGATTATGAAATAGATAATGTTTCAAAAAAGGTGCTAAGGATTATTCTTTCTTATACCGATTATATTAACCGCACAGTCTGGAAAAAATAATTTTATGAGAAAAAAAGTAATGATTTTAGGCTCTACAGGAATGTTAGGGCATCAAGTTTATTATAAGCTACAAGAAGATGGGAAATTTGATATTACTGACGTAAGTTTCAGAAACAAATTAACTCCTCAAAGTGTAATTTTAGATCTCCATAACCAGCAAGAACTGGAAACCCTTATTAAAAAAGTACAACCTGATTTTATCATAAATTGTGTTGGAGTGCTTATAAAGGGTGCCAATGATAATCCAGCGAACGCAATTTATCTGAACTCCTATTTACCTCATTTTCTTGCAAAAGAATGTGATGAAGTAGGTGCTAAGCTTATACATATTTCAACTGATTGTGTTTTTTCCGGAGAGAAAGGTGCTTATACTGAAAATGACGAAAAAGACGGAAGGGATATTTATGCAAAAACCAAAGCTCTCGGTGAGGTTGATAATTCGAATCATTTAACCTTAAGGACCTCTATTATTGGACCTGAGTTAAAGCAGAATGGGGAAGGTTTGTTTCATTGGTTTATGAATCAGGAAAGAGAAACAAATGGGTTTACGAAAGCAATTTGGAGTGGAGTTACGACTACAGAATTGGCAAAAGTAATTGCCACCGCCCTCGAACAAAACCTTGAAGGCTTATATCACGTGACTAATAGTAATCCAATTAATAAATATGATTTACTAAAAATATTTAAAGAAGTAACGGGTAAACAAATTAGCATAAATGCGGTGGAAGGCAAAAGTGTAGATAAATCATTCTTAGATACTCGGAAAGATTTAAAGAGAGACATACCTTCTTATACCTCGATGGTAAAAGATATGGTAGCCTTTATGAAGTCGCATCCCGAGATTTATAAAAATTATAGTGTAGAGTTGGTATGAAAATACTGTTACTGGTAGATGATTATTTACCGCATAGTACAAAAATAGGAGCTAAGATGATGCATGAGCTAGCGGTAGCTTTTTTTAAAAACGGCCATCAGGTTGCAGTTGCCACTCCAGATTATAGAATTAAATCTAAATATGAGCTAGATAAAATTGATGAGATAGATGTTTATAGGTTTCGCTCACCAAATGTAAAAGACGAATCTAAAATCAAACGAGCGATCAATGAAACAGCTTTATCTTTTAATGCTTATAAAAATTTAAAATCTGTTTTTAAGGAGAATCAATTTCAACTTATTGTTTCCTATTCTCCTTCTATATTTTTTGGTCCATTAATTAAAAGGTTGAAAAAGAAATGGAATGCTAAGAGTTATTTAATTCTAAGAGATCTTTTTCCGCAGTGGGTAATAGATCATGGTTTAATTAAAGAAAAGTCGGCTATTGCTTCCTACTTTAGAAAATTTGAGAGGATCAATTATAAAGCAGCTGATAAGATTGGACTGCAATCTCCAAAGAATCTGGAATGGTTTAATGAAAAATATGGATTGATCAATAAATCAGAAGTCCTGTATAACTGGAGTAGTGAAACTCCGATTGTTCCTGAAGATGAGAAATATAGAAATAAATTAGACCTTGGTGATAAAGTAGTTTTGTTCTATGGGGGGAATATGGGCGAGGCCCAGGATATGATGAATTTGGTGAGGCTGGCAGAAAATCTTAAAGAAGAAAAGAAGGCACACTTCGTATTTGCCGGATCCGGAAATGAGTTTTCTCTTGTAAAAAAGTCCATTGAGGAGAAAACATTAAAAAATGTATCCTTATTAGAACCTGTGGATCAGGATGAATATAGGTTAATGTTAAGTGAATTTGATATCGGCCTTTTTTCCCTTCATAAAGATCATTCCACTCATAATTTTCCCGGGAAACTCTTAGGCTATATGGCTCAGGGTCTACCCATTCTTGGAAGTGTAAATCGCGGTAATGATGTAATTGAGGTAATTAACGATGCGGGAGCCGGTTATGTTTCAGTCAATGGTGAGGATAACAAATTTTCAGAAAATGCCTGGGGTTTAATTGAAAAGAAAATCAAAAGAAAACAAATGGGTGAAAACTCATACCATCTTTTAAAGAATACCTTTTCTGTCGAAGCAGCAATAAGGAAAATTTTGAATTAATTTTAAGATTGTAATTAACTGACTCTGGTTCTCGCCCTTATGCGCCACACGTAACATATGGCACTTAACTGCATACAATGAACTATATACTACGTGTTATTGTCGGATGCTAAAAATTTTAACTATTAGCCCTCTCCCTACAGATCGGAATTAACGAATAAAAACTACTTATTATGAATATTTTAGACCAGGAGGTCCTATTGGACCTGTTTCATAGGTATTATCTGTTTTTCGCCGGATTTGTGTTTCTATTGGCATTTGTGCTTACCTGGTATTTTACTCCTAAGGTGCTTTGGGTAAGCCGGGAAAAAGACCTGATGAAGGAGGTGAATGCGAGGAGCTCTCATAAAATGGCAATTCCTCCTTTTGGTGGCGTGGCCTTTTTCCTGGTGTTGGTTTTAATAATAAGTCTGCTACAGGCTTTACGTACATCTCCTACCGGGAATCACCTTATTATAGGACTAACCTTTTTGTTTATGGCTGGTTTAAAAGATGACCTGGTTATTTCTTCTGCGCGATTAAAGTTTATTAGTCAGTTATTCGCTGCAGGTTTTATTATTTTCTCACCAGAATTACAACTAACCAGTCTACACGGCTTTTTGGGTGTTTTTGAGATTCCTATACTTTTAGGTTATGCTTTTAAAGTTTTAATAGTAGTAGCTTTAATTAACGCTTATAACCTTATTGATGGAATTGACGGCCTGGCGGGGATTGTAGGGATAGTGATTTCTTTTACTTATGCCCTGGTTTTTTATAGTACCGGGCATCCTTATTTTGTTTTATTAAGCCTTTGTACAGCAGGAATTTTAAGTGCTTTTCTAAGGTTTAATTTTTCTCGCGGAAGAAAAAAGATATTTATGGGAGACGGGGGAAGCCTGGTGATGGGCTTTATGATTGCGTTTCTAAGTTTAAAACTACTGGTAATGAAACCTTATCAACCCCTGGTTCGGGAGGGTTATACGCCGGAAAATACACTGCTCTTTGCCTTAGCCGTTTTATTTCTGCCCATTTTTGATACTTTAAGGGTAATTCTTATTCGTTTAAAAAACGGGAAAACCCCTTTTGAAGCCGATAGGAACCATATGCACCATGTACTCCTTGATCATGGTCTAAGCCACAAAAAAGCAAGTTTTGTACTGGGCGGTTTAAACCTGGCGGTAATAGTTCTATTTATTATGTTAAGTCGGGACCTAAAAAGTGGAGGAATGAGCCTGGTGATGTTGGGTGTTTTTGTGATAGTAGCAATTGCTTTTGAAGCACTAAGAAAGAAGGCGCTTAAAAGAAGTCGAAGGGAAAACCCGGAAGTAGCGAAGCAAAGTAGAAAAGATAAAGTTGCTATGGCAGGGGAGTAGAATTTTAGTGGCCAGTCTCAGTGTGCAGTTGGCAGTATTATTGTCATTGCGAGCAATGCAGGAGCGTGGCAATCTTTTACTTCAATAAATGACGAGAACGATATAAATCTCCTCCTCTTATTAAGGAAAATTTAACATAAACTTTTATATTCGCACAAATTTAAAATTAGTGAGCAAGCATAGTGCAGGCCCACAAAATTAAACGTCATCCTGTCCCGAAGTTTCGGGATGTTTCAGAGCTTGCTCCGCATTTTGATCGGAGATCTAATATAATAAGACTAAGTTCTTAAAATCCCGAAGTAAGCTCGGGTTGGACATAAAAACTTTTAATTCAAAATTTAAGATTAAATAAAGATAAATGAAATATCCCCATTTCTTAAGATTACCGGCCCTTGGGCTTTTTTGTATTTTTTTAGCTACTTCCTGTGTTTCGCGCCAGGAGATTGTTTATTTCCAGGGTTTGGAACAGGCAGAAGCTAAAATGCAAGAACAATCTAATAAGAGTTTAAAAATTAAACCAAATGATTTGCTTACCATTAGTGTTGCCGCCGAACAACAGGATGCGGCTATCCCATTTAACCTTCCGGTGATTGGCGTTCCCATGGGTGGAGATCAAATTGGATTAACAGTAAATGGCAGGCAGCAACTCCAAACCTACCTGGTAGGCAAGGATGGCAATATAGATTTTCCTTTCCTGGGAAAAACTAAGGCCGAAGGTTTTAGCCAGGAGGAATTGGCTAAAAACTTAAAAGGCCAAATAAAAAGATATGTTCAGGATCCTATTGTAAATGTGAGGGTGGTAAATTTCCAGGTTAGTGTATTGGGTGAGGTAACCCGCCCGGGAACATTTGATGTACAGGACGATTATTTTACTTTACCCCAGGCCCTGGGAATGGCCGGGGATATGACAATTTACGGTAAACGGGATAATGTACTGGTGATGCGGGAAGAAAATGGTAGAACTACGCACGCCTATCTTAACCTTGGTGATGCCGATGTTATTAATTCACCTTATTATCATTTACAGCAAAATGATGTTATTTACGTAGAACCTAACGCCCCGCAAAGACAAAGTGCCAGTTATAATCGGAATGCCGGGGTTTATATTTCTATAGCCTCAGTTTTAGTTTCAGTTGCCGTGCTTTTAACCAGATAATTATTATGTCTCAAAACACACCTACCTCTATTCGCCCGCAAGAAGAAGAAATCGATTTAAGGGAAGAACTTGAAAAATATTTGCGCTATTGGCCCTGGTTTATTCTGGGGGTAATTCTTTGCGTGGTAATTGGCATTTTGTATATAAAATATAGTACCCCGCAATACAATACAACCGCGAGTATTATTATTAAAGATGAAGAAAGTAAAGGTCCTTCTTCAGAAATGGCTGCTTTTGCCGATCTAGGATTGTTAGGTGGGATGGGAGCCAGCAGTATAGAAAACGAGATGGGGATCCTGCGCTCCAAAACTCTTATGAGCCAGACGATTAAAGCCTTAAATCTTAATATTACTTATTTTGAAGAAGGAGCTGTAAAATCTAAAGAGCTTTATAATAATAGTCCTTTTAAAGTGGTTGCGCTGCAATTAGATGAAAAGGCACTTGAAAATTCAATTAAGGAAGAAAGAGGAAATGCGTTTTATATAATCCCCAAAACGGATGAAAATTTCCATCTTATAAATACGGAAACTGAGGAGGTTTTTGAAGGAAAATTTGGTAATCCGGTAGCTATAAACTTTGCTACGATTACGGTGGAAGAAACCGGTTTATCTCTGGAAGATAAAGAGGGAGAAATTTCAGTGCGCTTTAATCCTTTAGAATCAGTGGTAGACAATTACCGGGAAGCCGTAAATATCAATTTAACCGATAAGAACTCAAGTTTGTTGGAATTGAGCCTGGTAGACCCGGTAAGGGAGAAAGCCCAGGATATTTTAGACCAATTAATTCTGGAATATAACCAACAGGCCATTGAAGATAAAAACCTGGTAGCCACCAATACGGCAGAATTTATTGATGAAAGGCTTGCTATCATCAACCAGGAACTGGATTCGGTAGAAGTGGGAAAAGAAGAATTTAAAGAGGCAAACCAGCTGACAAATATTGAAGCTGAGTCTGAAATGTTTATTGAGAATGCCAGTGATTATAAAAAAAGGCAGCAGGAGATAGGAACCCAACTGGAACTTGCCAATGCGATGATTGCTTACCTTGAGACGGGTAGTAATTCTGATTTATTGCCAGCCAACCTGGGCATTGAAGAATCAGGTGTAAATGATCTTATAGGGGAATATAACACACTTGTGCTTGAACGTAACAGGATTTTAAGTGGTTCAACCGAAGAAAACCCGGTAGTATTAAGGCTAAATTCTCAAATTGAACAAATGCGTGCCAATGTTTTACAGAGTTTAGAGCGTATGCGAAACAATTTCCTGATCGCACAAAAGGATTTAGACCGACAGGCGGCGGTTATAGGTTCGCAAATTTCAGCAGTACCTGCAAAGGAAAGACAATATCGTGGTATTGAAAGACAACAAAATATTAAAGAAGCACTTTATTTATTTTTGTTGGAAAAACGTGAAGAAAATTCTTTATCGCTGGCGGTTACCGCACCCAAAGCAAAGATCGTAGATAGTGCTTATAGCAATAATACAGCAGTTTCTCCAAAATCGAAGATTATATTACTAGCAGCCTTAATTCTTGGATTGTTAATTCCATTTCTTATTATTTATATAAAAACTTTATTAAGTAATAAGGTGAAAAGTAGGGAAGACCTGGAAAAGCATGCTAATATTATTCCGGTGGTGGGAGAAATTCCTAGAGTAGAGAAAAAGCAAAATGAAATGATTGTGAAAAACGATAGGAGCATCCTCGCCGAAGCTTTTAGGATTTTACACACCAACTTGCAATACTTAATTGTAAATACCGCCGAAAAGGAAACAGGAAATACCATTTTTGTGACTTCAACCGTAAAAGGAGAAGGGAAAACGCTGGTGTCTTTTAACCTGGCAGTTACACTTGCAAATACCAATAAAAAAGTTATTATCGTAGGTGCCGATTTAAGGAATCCGCAGCTACAGCGTTTTGAGAAAAATGCCCGGGAGCATATTGGGGTTAGTGACTACCTGGCTAATGACGATTTAAAACTTAAAGACCTGATAAGAGAGTCTAATACAGACAACCCTAACTTACAGCTTCTACCTTCAGGTACCATTCCGCCAAATCCATCGGAATTATGGAGGAGACAAAAAACCGGCGAAATGTTTAAGGAGTTGGAGCAAATGTATGATTATGTAATTGTAGATACCGCTCCATCCCTGTTAGTTACAGATACCTTTCTTATCAATAAATGGGCAGATGTTACTTTATATGTAGTAAGAGCCGGGCATACTGAAAAGAAACTTTTACAGTTCGCCGTAGATTCAAAAAGAGATGGAAAATTTCACGACCTAAGCTTTGTACTTAATGATGTGAAATGGTCAAATTTTGGGTATGGTAATAAGTATGGATATGCTTATGGAGAAGAGAAGAAATCTTTTATGAAACGACTTTTAAATAAAGCAGCGGTTTATTAGTTAGTTCTCAGTTCTCGGTTTTCGGTTCTCTGTTTTCAGTTCCGCTTGCTTCTTGTCGTCATTGCGAGCAACGCAGGAGCGCAGCAATCTTTTGATTGGAATTTTTATTCTGAATTCACGATAAACACGCGTAGTTTTAGAAACAACAGATGCTTCAGTCTCCCGATTCCTCGGAATCCTTCGCAATGACGGTAGTTTAACTGCCAACTGAGACTGCTTACCGGAGACCGAACCGTAACGTCATTACGAGCGACGCAGGAGTGCGGCAATCTTTTGATAGGAGTTTGCCTGCCACCTGAAACTGCTCACTGCCACCTGAAAAGAGTCATTATTTTATTTTTAAACTCGTTTTCTTCTAAACCAGACTTAATCGATCAATGAAAAAATTATTTTTTTTAAGCTTTATTAGTTTGCTATCCTTCAGCAGTTATGCGCAATGGGATTTTGAAGGTTCTGTAAATTTGAACGCTTATTTTCACGATGGTGAATTACAGCGATTACCTTTTTGGATGTATAGTAACCAAAGAGGTCGAATTTCAGAAGAAACACATCTTTCCGGGTGGATTTCGGGAAGAACGTTTAATGAATTTCGTAATGGAAATTCTTTAGAAATTGGTGCCGGAATCTTATACCAGGATGGAATAAGCGATGAAATTTTCCTGGATGAGATCTATGCTGCTTATAACAACGATTGGCTTGAAGCCGTAATTGGTCGTAGGCAGGAAAAAGAATTGTATAAAGGTTTAAGTGCTACTAATGAAAATATGTTATGGTCCTTAAACGCCAGGCCAATGCCGGGAGTATCTTTATCAACAAATCGTACGATTTTCTTTACTCCGGAATCGGCTTATGGTTTTGAAGCCAGCTGGAGTGAATATTTAATGGGCGATGATCGTTTTGTAAAAGGAGCGAGATTGCATCATAAAAGCATCAATTTTGTATACCAACCTAATCCCGATATTCAGCTTAAATTAGGTGTACGGCATTTTGCCCAGTGGGCAGGAAATTCCCCTGAGTCAGGACCACAACCCGACGGATTTTCAGATTATATAAAAGTGATTTCCGGAAGAGAAGGTGGGGAGAATGCTGTGGGAGGTGACCAGGCGAATGTATTGGGCAATCATTTAGGAACGTATGAACTTGAAATTACAAAAAGAATTAATCCTGAGTTGGAATTAAGTTTTATCTACAATCATATGTTTGAGGATGGCTCGGGTAGCCGGTTTGCGAATTTTCCCGATGGGAGATATGGATTTTTCTTGGATTTTGAAGATAACCAAAGACTGGTTAATGGTATTTTATATGAATTTTTCTATACCCGAAACCAAAGTATCAATGCCGGATCTCCTCATGGGGCCGATAATTACCTCAATAATTTCCTAACCTATCATTCCGGGTTTACTTATGAACGTAGAATAATTGGACTGCCCTTTTTTACCTACGATGAAGAATTAGACCAGGTAGTAAATAGCAAGTTTAGTGTACATCACCTGGGAATTTCCGGAAATTTCTCCAATTACTTTGTGAGTTATCCATGGAAGTTATTACTGAGTTTTTCTCATAACGAAGGTAGGTACGGTAGGTATTATACCCCTAACCGGGATATTTTGGCGGGATTATTTGATATTAAAGTTTTACAATCTTTTGTGCAGTTGAATGTTAAGCTTGGAGTTGAACTAAGCAATATGGCTGAACCTCTTTACGGAGCAGGAATTAACTTGAGAAAGGAATTTTAAGCTGTTGAATTAACTTTTAGAAAGAACAATTTAATAAGAATCCGTGCGAAAAACGATGTAATTTTAATCAATTATACTTATCCCTCGCAATAACTTAAAACCCCTTGAGCAATCAAGGGGTTTTGTTTTTTTAGGCTGAAAAGGAAGGTAAGTCATTCAACATTACCTATCTTAAAAAAACTATATGATTCCACTCATAAATTTTGAGTAGATAATTGGGCAAATTTGAACTCTTATAAATTCAATATTTTGCACTGGATTTATAGCAAATATAAAAATAGAAACTATGAAAAAGCCAATAAAGCGACATGAAGCTCTTAAACCTCTTAGTAGGGAACATCATCACGGCTTATTGTTGTGCTGGAAAATAAGACAGGGGGTTAAAAAAGAGGTTGAGGTTGCACGAATAAAGGCTTATACCGAATGGTTTAAAATTCATTATCTCGATCCGCATTTTGAAGCCGAAGAAGAATATATATTTCCTGTACTGGGCAATGAGCATGAACTTGTTAAACGAGCTTTGAAGGAACATCGCCGGCTAAAGCGATTGTTTTCCCAGGTTACTGAAGTTGAGATTGCTTTAAATAATATTGAAGAAGAACTGGATAGCCATATAAGGTTTGAAGAACGTGTTCTTTTTAATGAAATTCAGGAAGTTGCTTCAGCTGAACAACTGGCAAATATTGAAAAGCATCATAATGGAATCCAATTCTCTGATGACGATTGGCAGGATCACTTTTGGGAAAATTAATTCAATTTTAATTATCAAGTTTCAGATTACAACAAGAGTCGATTTCCGCAGAAGTGGGCATAAAAAAATTATAATGAGTACACGGGTTAATTCTTCAGCAAAAAAATCTTCAAAACTAAATCTGGTTTTAGAAGAACATCATCATGCACTGCAGGTATGTTCCAGAATTCGGGAAGGTTTGGAGAACGATGTTGAATTGGAACGAATAAGAGCGTATACTAACTGGTTTCAAACACATTACCTGGAGCCCCATTTTGAAATTGAAGAAAAATATATTTTCCCCAGGCTTGGTTATAACGTAAGGGTAAAAAGAGCGCTTGCCAATCACCGGCGCATTAGAAAGTTGTTAAATTGTGGCTGTGCCGATGAAAAAGTACTCAATTTACTGGAAGAGGAACTGGCTGCGCACATACGTTTTGAAGAACGCATTCTGTTCAAAGAGATTAGCGATAAAAAAGAGCTGGCAGAACTCGAGAAACAGCATCAGAGCTTATCTTTTTCAGAAGAAAACTGGAAAGATCCGTTTTGGGCTTAAGAATTTCCTTGTAAATAACATAAGCTTTATATTTTTTATATAACCGCACTCTCTTTATCTCCCTGCGATGAGATAAAAGGAATTCTTGGCGCCAGAAAATATCCCGTTAAACTGGCAAAAAGAATGGGGATAAAATATCCGAAACCGGTTAAAGTTGCGAGTAAAATAGTGGTGCTCATTGGGGTTCTGGTTACACAGGCATTTATAGCAGCCATACTGGTAACAACCGCTAAAGAAAGGTTAGTAGAAGGAAAAAGCTGGTGAATAATTAATCCCAGGCTTGCGCCTACAAAGAATAGGGGAATAATAAATCCGCCTCGCCAACCCGAAGTAACCGTAATCGCAATGGCAAGGATCTTAACCAAAAGTATAGCTACAAGAAACTCTAAATCAAAGTTGGTTAGTAAAAGATCATTTATTTCGTGATGTCCAAAATACCGGGTTATCGGGAAATAAAAAGCTATAATTCCGAGAATGATTCCGCCAATTAATGTCTTATAATATATTGGAAAATTCAGCTTATAAAAAACCGATTTTAGAAACTTTGTACAGAAAATAAAGACCCAACCAAAGAACGTTGCCACTACTGCAAAGAGCACCGCATAAGCAAAATCGAATTTATCTTCCATAATATAGGATGGTAGATCCCAGATTGGACCTATCCCAAGATGGATAATAAGCGCAAAGATGATATAGCTAAAACAACTGGCCACAAAAGCGGGTATAATTGCTTTATAATATGCTGCTGCATGTTTGTGATGCAAAATTTCTAAAGAAAAAAGGCTGCCACCCAGCGGTGCACCAAAAAGCGCGGTAAAACCAGAAGCCATTCCTGCAATACTTAGAGATCGTAATTCTTCTCCTTTTAGTCTTAACATTTTTCCCAGCCAGCTTCCGGTAGAACCGGTCACCTGTACCAGGGGTGCTTCAGGCCCTAAGCTTCCTCCGGCTCCCACACACAGCAAAGAAGACAGGACCATGGAAAGATTGTTTTTTGGATCCAGTTTTCCTTTATTAAACCTAATATTATTTACAATTAGCTGAATTTCTCCCGGGTCTCCAATAAGATGTATAATTAAACCGGCCAGTAAACCTGCCAAAGCCATAGTTGGTATTACCTGCCAACCTTCGAAAAAAGCCAGTCCGTGCATCACCATTTCCAGGGCAATCCAGTACACCCCAGAAATTATACCACCCACAATACCAAGCAGTGCCCATAAGAAGAAATTTCGGCTAAATACAAATGGATTAAACCTTAAGGGTTTGTCCAGCACATCCAGCGACCTGATTAATTTTCTTTTAGTCTTTATTTTCACTTTTTAATCCGGTTTAAATAGTTTGTCTATCTTTTAATAGGCCTTTTTCAGAATTTTCGGCTAAACTATAATAGTTTTATAACTATTCCTTTTATAAATACCTGTTTTTTATAAGCTATTTAAAATTTTTATCTTGGTAGAGAAGAAAGAATTTAGAAAAATTAATTCTCAGAATTTATACTTCTAAAATGGGAAGAGGCCTGGTGTTGATGATTTTATGTTTTGGAAAGTTTTCAAATTAATGACTATGATCATTTTTTACAGGATGCCAAATTTTGAAGTTTGCACCCAGTAAATTAAAAAATAAAGAATATTCTCTTTTTAAGATTATATAATTGATAAAATAATAAAAGCTCCAATAAATATGGGTAAACCTTCTTCTACTTCTCATAGAATGCTCTTTTTAAATACCCTGGCATTCACCATTTGTTTCGCAGTTTGGATGTTTAACGGGGTTACTGTAACCTTTCTCGTAGATAATGGCGCTTATGACTGGAGTTCGGTTCAAATTGGATGGCTTTTGGGGATACCGGTACTTACTGGTTCGCTCTTTAGATTGCCCTTAGGAATTATGACCGATAAATTTGGTGGAAAATGGGTTTTTGGTGGCCTATTACTGGTTAGTGCAATTCCTATGTTTTTACTACAATATGTAGATTCTTTCCTAGGATTTGCCTTGTGTAGTTTTGGTTATGGTCTTACAGGGGCTGGTTTTGCCGTTGGTATTGCATATACTTCAGTTTGGTACGAAAAAGACTGGCAGGGCAGAGCGCTTGGTATTTTTGGTGCCGGAAATGCAGGGGCAGCATTAACCACATTATTTGCACCCACAATTCTTCAAAATTTAACCAACAACGGGACAGATATGGAGCAATGGAGAATTCTTCCCGTGATCTACGCTGCCATTCTGGTTGTTATGGCAATTATTTTTGTGGTATTTGCCAAAAATAAAAAACCGGATACTCAGCGCACAATAAAAAAACTTATGCAACCTCTTAAAAGTATTCGGGTTTGGCGTTTTGGCCTGTATTACTTCCTGGTTTTTGGGTGTTTTGTAGCATTTTCGCAGTGGCTGGTGCCTTATTATGTAAACGTTTATTATCTCCCGTTGGTGACAGCCGGGATACTGGCAGCAGCCTTTAGTTTCCCTTCAGGAATTATTAGAGCGCTAGGCGGTTGGATGTCAGATAAATGGGGTGCCCGTAAAGTGATGTACTGGGTTTTAGGGACTTCTCTTGCAATTAGCTTTTTGCTGATTTTCCCCAAAATGGAAATATACTCACCCGGAAACGGAATAATGGCCAAACAGGCCGGGGAGGTTACCGAAGTTTCAGAATCAAAAATTACCGTTGCCGGAATTGAGTATGATGTAATTCCTAAAAATGAGACAGATTTTGAAGAAGCCGAAGGTGCTTTTGTATTTCCGAAGAAAGAAACCTGGCAGGAACCTGTAGTGCAGGAAGGGCAACAGGTAAAGAAAAAGGAATTACTGGCCAGCGGAGAAACCAAAATATTCTTTGAAGCCAATGTTTGGGTATTTACTTTCCTTGTTATTATTCTTGGTAGTATCTGGGGTGTTGGAAAAGCAGCAGTTTATAAACATATTCCTGAATATTTTCCGGATGAAGTAGGGGTAGTAGGTGGAATGGTTGGAGTATTGGGAGGTTTAGGTGGATTTGTGTGCCCTATTATCTTCGGATATTTATTAGACGGCTCCGGGCTATGGACTAGCGCCTGGATGTTTACCCTTGTACTCTCGGTAATTTGTCTTTGGTGGATGCATAGAACTATTCAAAAAATGATGCATAAAGAACAACCAAAACTGATGCGCCAAATTGAAGCTAAAAATGATAAAAATATAGACTAAACCCTGAATACTATGAAGACTAACCTTGATGAGTGGAATGTTGAAGATCCCGATTTTTGGGAGAAAAAAGGTAAAAAAGTAGCCTATAGAAACCTGTGGCTTTCTATTCCGGCATTATTACTCTCGTTCGCAGTGTGGATGATGTGGAGTATTATAACTACCAAAATGAAAGAATTTAATTTTCATTTTGGAATGATTACTCCAGATATGTCTGAAGCAATGGTCAAAGAACAACTGGCCGTAATCAATAATTTATATTACACTTTACCGGCAATTGCTGGTCTTGCCGGCGCAACCCTTAGAATTCCTAATTCTTTTCTTATTGCACTGGGAGGAGGTCGTAACGTGGTGTTCACTACAACAACGCTTTTGTTGATACCTGCTTTTGGAGTGGGATATGCGCTTTCAGATCAAAGTACACCATACCTAACCTTTGCTATACTTGCCCTTTTATCTGGCTTTGGAGGAGGAAATTTTGCCTCTTCTATGAGTAATATTAGTTATTTCTTCCCAAAAAGAATTCAGGGAACTTCTCTTGGTCTAAATGCGGGAATAGGAAATCTCGGCGTTGGGATTATGCAAAAAATGATTCCCTTTGTTATAGGAATCTTTCTTTTTTCTGCAGTTGGAAGTGGAGGGGAAGTTGTAGAAGACCAACCTCTTGCCGGTCTCCAAAATGCCGGGTGGATATGGATTCCTATTGTGATTGCTGCTGTAGCCGCATACTTTGGAATGAACAATGTTATTACCGGTACTCCTAAACTTCCCACTACTTTTCAGGGAATAGCCAAAACCCTCTTTATGGTAGGTATTGGATTGGTGGCTGCCGCGGTAGGTTCTTATTTACTGGTAGGGCTTGAGATTAATATGTGGCTTGTGTTACCTGTGGTGGTAATACTTACACTACTGCTTATGAAATACCTGAGTCCCGGCGATATTAAGCAGAGCCTTAATAAACAGTTTTCTATTCTTAACGATAAGCATAACTGGATCATGACTATTATATATACCATGACTTTTGGCTCTTTTATAGGATTCTCAGCTGCGTTTCCTAAACTTTGTCAGGATATCTTTGTGTATACAGATCCTGCCAATCCACAGTATGTAAATCCAAATGCGCCTGATTTCCTTACCTGGGTTTTTATTGGACCAATGTTGGGGGCAATTGTAAGACCTGTTGGCGGTTGGTTGTCTGATAAAATTAATAGCGGTTCCAGGGTAACTACCTATAGTACTTTGGTAACGGTTATCGCCACTTTGGCTGTAGCATATTTTGTAATTCAGGCCAGGGACAGTGCAACCCCAGAAGCTTACTGGTGGCCTTTCTTTGCTTCTTTCATGGTATTATTTGTAACCACTGGAATAGGAAACGGCTCTACTTTTAGAAGTATACCTTACATTTTTAGTAAAGAAAAAGCAGGGCCGGTACTTGGTTGGACTTCAGCCATTGCAGCGTATGGTGCTTTTATAATTCCACAGGTATTTGGAGAACAAATTCAAATGGGAACTCCTGAATTTGCTCTTTACGGATTTGGCGTGTATTATGTTATTTGTCTGGTACTTAACTGGTGGTATTATGACAGGGCTGGATCTGGAATTGAATGCTAATCATTTCAAAATTTCCTTAAGATGTAAAACCTCTTCGACCCACAGGTCGGGGAGGTTTTTTTAAATCTTTCAGTTTCAGTTATATCCTTATATGGGCTGGCTCTAAATAAGAAGTTAAAACAAAACCTGATATATATCATATTTTGCTCTCCCAGTATTCCTCAATTTCGCCTTCCGAAAATCAAATAATTTCTAAAAATTTCACACTTTATTCTTAATAACTGAAAATCAAAATTGTAGAACCTGCAATAATTTAGACTGAGTTTAAATTATTTGGAATTAACGAAATATGCTTGAAGAAAGCTTCTCAAAATCTATATATTTATAACACCCTCAATTTTAAGAATTGTTAAAGCCTACATACCTATGTTCAGACTTTTTAAAACCTTAAACCGGCTGGCCTTAATAAAAGCAACTATCGCAGCGGTACTTACCATTGCTTTGGTGCTAATTGGTTCAAGAAATCTTCAAAACTTTGACCCTGCATTAATTGCATATTTAATAGGTACTGTGTTTGCAATTTTTGGAATTGCTTACAGGTATTCAGTTTGGATTCAAAGGCCACCAACAAAACTTTACTGGCGCCGAAGTATGCAGTTTTTGTTTAGCAAATACTTTTTTCCATACTTATGGCGTTCAACAAAATTGTTCTTTAGAAATATTCTTTTTCAAAGATTCATCGCCTACAGAAGCAGAACTCGATGGTTCGGTCACTTTATGTTGGCCACGGGATGCTTATTAGCTTTTGCTATCACGGTTCCTTTAACTTTTGGCTGGATCCATTTTGTGCTTAAACCCGGTGATGAAACTACCTATTACGCCTTATTATTCGGATTTGAAGCTGGTTCTTTTAGTCTTGGCTCTCCACTTGCATTTATTGCTTTTCACGGCCTGGTTTGGTGTTCGGTTTTGGTCACTATTGGGGCAGTTATGATGATGAAAAGAAGATTTACCGATGGAGGATTAATCGCCACCCAAAGTTTTGAAAATGACTGGTTGCCCTTAATTCTTTTAATCGCTATTTCGGTTACCGGTTTGGGTATTTCTTACGATTATACCTTTTTAGAAGGGAAAACCTATCAGTTTATGGCGGTAACCCACGCGATTACCGTTGTACTATTCCTGGTCTGGTTGCCTTTCGGTAAATTCTTTCATATCTACCAGCGTTTGGCGCAACTAGGAGCAAATCTTTATAAAACCGAAGGTAAACGTAGAGGTATGGCCACCTGCCCTCATACTGGAAAAGAGTTTGCTACCCAAACTCATATAGACGATCTTAAAAATGTATCTAAAGAGCTTGGTTTTAATTATGACAAGGAAGGTGGAAGAAATCATATGGACCTTAGTCCGGAAGGTAAACGTTCAGCTTTAGCTACAGCGCATTTAAAAGCGAGAAAGGAAGGCGGAAAATTATTCGGTTAAAAAACAGAAAAAGAAAAAGAAAATGGCAAAACTTCCCGTTTCAGTAGATAAAATTATAGAAAAGCACGGGCCGCATAAGGCTTATGCTCCCCAAACAGGATTCCAGGGGAATAAAGAACCAGATAAGTTAGTGAAAACTCATTGCTGCTATTGCGGTATGCAATGTGGAATAAAATTAAAAGTAAAAGATAATAAAATTGCTGGTTTTGAACCCTGGGAAGAATTTCCTTTTAATGAGGGGCGCTTATGCCCCAAAGGGGTTATGCGTTATATGCAGAACAACCATCCAGACAGGCTTATGGATCCTGTAGAAAGGGTGGAAGGAAAAGGGTTTAAACCTGTAGACTGGGAACATGCCATGGGCAGAACCGTTAATGAAATAAAAAGAATACAGGAGAAATACGGCAAAGATGCTTTTGCGATGCTCTCTGGGGTATCGCTTACCAATGAAAAAAGTTATATGATTGGCAAGTTTGCCAGGGTAGCTTTAAAAACAGCCAATCTTGATTATAACGGCCGCCTTTGTATGGTAAGCGCCGGGGGCGGAAACAAGAAAGCTTTTGGACTTGACAGGACTTCCAATAGTTGGGCAGATCTTAAACATGCCGAAGTAATTCTTATTGCCGGGGCAAACGTAAGTGAAACTTTCCCAACCTTAACGCATTATATATGGCAGGCCAGGGATAATGGCGCCAAACTTATTGTGGTAGATCCAAGAATGATTCCGCTTGCAAGAACTGCAGACCTTCATTTACCGGTAAGGCCGGGAGGTGATTCAGCACTTTTTGGAGCTATTTTAAAAATTATGGTAGATAACGACTGGTTAGACCATGACTTTATTGATAACCATACCACCGGTTTCCAGGATACGATTGATGCTGTAAAAGATTATGATCTGGACTGGGCTGAAGAGCACACGGGAATTTCTAAAGATTTAATTTACCAGGCCGCTGAAATGTGGGGGAAAGCAAACACCAGCTTCCTTTTACATGCCCGCGGAATTGAGCACCATACCAAGGGAGTAGAGAATGTTTTAAGCTGTATCAATATAGTATTGGCTTCTGGAAGAATTGGTAGACCATACTGCGGTTACGGAACCATTACCGGCCAGGGTAACGGCCAGGGAGGTAGAGAACACGGACATAAATGTGATCAATTGCCCGGTAACCGGGATATTACAAATCCCGAACACCGTAAATATATTTCAGAAGTTTGGGGTATAGATGAAAAAGATATGCCGGGTAAAGGTTTATCTGCTTACGAACAAATTGAGGCAATTCATCGTGGAGAAATTAAAGGGATGATCTCTATTTGTTTTAACCCGTTAGTTTCACTTCCAAATAACAATTTTGTACGGGAAGCCCTGGAAAAACTCGAATTCTATGTTTGTATAGATACTTTTTTAAGTGAAACGGCTCGTCACGCCGATATTGTGATGGCGGGATCCCTGCACGAAGAAGAAGAAGGAACAGTAACTACTGCTGAAGGGCGGGTTGTGAAAATTAATGAAGCTATTACTCCACCTAAAAACACAAGAAGAGACGGCGAGATTATTATGGAATTAGCAGCCAGGCTGGGAGAAAAGGATAAATTCGATTTTGCTACCAGTGAGGATATTTTCAACGAATTAAGAGTAGCTTCAAAAGGTGGTACAGCCGATTATTACGGAATAACCTATAAAAAAGTGGTGGACAATATGGGAATATTCTGGCCGTGTAAAACTTTAGATGACCCGGGAACTCCCAGGTTATGGGAAGATAAAAAGTTTGCAACCGCAGATCAAAAAGCTCACTTTAATCCTGTAAGTTATCGTCCTGCTTCAGAAATGCCGAATAAAGAATTCCCGGTAGTTTTAACTACGGGTAGGGTAGTTTCCCAATATTTAAGCGGTTCTTCTACAAGAAGAATTGGAAAATTAATAGATCAATACCCTGAGCCTTTACTGGAAATACATCCAAAACTTGCTTTTCAGTATGGAATAGAAAATCACGATCTAATCAAGGTGAAAACCAGAAGAGGTGAAGCAGAATTCCCGGCACACGTAGTAGAAACCATTAGGGAAGATACGGTTTTTATACCTTATCACTGGGGAGGAAAACATTCAGCCAACCAACTAACTATAGATAATTTAGATCCTGTTTCTAAGATTCCTGAATTTAAGGTTTGCGCCTGTCAGCTAGAGAAAACCGGGCAAAAAGGTTCTCAACATCTTACTGATACTGCTTATCAAAGTTCATTGTAGGAGGAGTAATAAGAGACAGGAATCAACAGAAAAGAGGAGAGAGTGGAAATTTGAAAATACAGAAGCAGCCGTCCCGGATAGCATTATATAATATTTGTGCATTTGTGGCTAAAAATTTTAATTCAAATTAGAAAACATAAAACAGATAAAGAAATTAAAAACCTAACCTTTAAAACAAACAATTATGCCGGAAACAAATTATGATCAGGAAATGGCCTTTTTCGTAGACATGCAACGTTGTATTGGTTGTCATGCCTGTGAAATGGCTTGTGCTGAATGTGAAACGAATGGCCAGGAAAGTATGATTCACGTGAATTATGTAGATAGGGAAAAAAGCCCGCAAACTACCGTACAGGTTTGTATGCATTGTGAAGATCCTACCTGTGCAAATGTTTGTCCGGCAGATGCCATACATCAGGATGAGTTTGGAGTTGTACACTCTGCAAACACTTCAAGATGTATAGGTTGTTCAAACTGCGTTCTTGCCTGCCCGTTTGGCGTTCCAAAGAAAATGGAAGAAGCTGAACTTATGATGAAATGTAATATGTGTTACGACAGGACCAGTGCGGGTAAAAAGCCAATGTGTGCTACCGTATGCCCAAGTCAGGCGCTTTTCTTTGGTACTAAAGAAGAAATAGAAAGAATGAGGCCAGATAGCGAGCCAGTAAATTCTTTCCTTTTTGGACAGCAGGAAGTAAATACAAAAGTAAATGTGATGATGCCTAAAGGTACACATCAGTTAATTATCCCATAACTTAAAATACTATGGCAAAGGAAGATTCAAATTCTGAAAGGGAACCAAGTTGGAAAAGTGATTTCCCTATAGAAACCAGGCGTGGCACGCACGTAAGTAGAAGGGAATTTGCAAAATTTCTCGGTTTATTATCAGGCGCTTTTGCCTTAAGCAATGGTTTTATTGTAATTAAGGCAATGGCTTTTCCGGCAGAAAAGCTGGAAGGGGAACATTTTGTAGTTAATGAAGATGAAGTTGGAGTAGGCGAAATGTTTCAGTTTGAAATTCATGGAGCCAAAAAAATTCCTTATATTCTCATTCATTTAAAAGAAAACGAATGGCGTGCTTTTGAGCAAAAATGTACCCACCTTACCTGTGCGGTAAGATATCGTAAAGACGAGAATAAAATAGAATGTCCCTGCCATAACGGTTGGTTTAGTGCAGATACCGGTGAGGTATTGCAAGGGCCACCTCCAAGACCATTACCTCAATTAGAAGTGGTGGTAAAAGAAGGGAAAGTATACGTAAAAGAAGAAAATGAGGATCAAAATATATTGTAATGAGTGATTTTAGAACATCGCAAAACGAAGCACATCCCAATAAGACTAATACCATTATGACCGGTATTATTCTATTGCAAATCCTGTTTGTAAGTATACAAATATGGTTTTTATTTGGTGCGCTTAATAATGCATTAGAAGGTAATTTGTTCTTTGCAATTACTACGTTTGTAGGATCGCTATTAATGGCCTTAGCTTCTTTTTGGGTACTGCGGTATTTACCCGAACCCTTAAAAAAGAAACCAAACAATAAACCCCGAGTGGATGTTAGTAGACAACCATAAAAGAATACATGATTATTTAAGAATTTCGCTTACAGATAGCTGCAACTTTCGTTGCCAGTATTGTATGCCCGATGAGAACATACAATGCCTACCTAATAAACATCTCATGCAGGTTGATGAGATTGAAAAAATTGCAACCAAATTTGTAAACCTGGGAGTTAATAAAATAAGGCTCACAGGAGGAGAACCTCTTGTGCGAAAAGAATTCAGGAAAATTTTATCCCGGCTCTCTAAACTTCCGGTAGAAATAAGCCTTACCACTAACGCTGTACTTGTACATAAGTTTATAGACGACTTTAAAGCTGCCGGAATACGCGCGGTAAATGTTAGCCTTGACACCTTAAATGCCGAAACTTTTAAAAGGATCACTAAAAGAGATCAGTTTGATTTAGTATGGCGAAATATTCAGTTATTGCTGAAGGAAGGGTTTAGGGTTAAGATTAATGCGGTCGCGATTGAAGGGGTAATTGAAAAAGAAATCCTGGATTTTGTTGAAATAACAAGGGATTTGCCTTTGCACGTTCGTATGATAGAATTTATGCCTTTTGAAGGAAATCACTGGAATAGTAAAAAAGTGATTACAGCAACTCAAATGCTACAATGGGCTGAAGCCGAATATGATATGGTGAAGTTAAAGGATAAACCGCATGCCACTGCCAAAAAATATAAAGCTATTGGTCACGAAGGTACTTTCGCTTTTATCACTACTATGACCGAGCATTTTTGCGGCGATTGTAACCGTATGCGAATTACAGCCGATGGAAAAATGAAGAATTGTCTCTTTGGTAAAGACGAAATGGATCTATTGGGCACCCTCCGAAAAGGCGAAGATATTGAGCCACTCATTAGATTATCGGTTTTAAAGAAGCATGCAGTGATGGGAGGCCAGTTTAATAAATCGTATAAAGACACCGAGACTACTCAACTGGAGAATCGAAGTATGATTAGAATTGGCGGATGATATCAGTAGAACAGGCTAAAAAAATCCTCGCTGAAAATTCAGAAAAAGGACAAATTATAGAAAAAAGCCTTGGTGAATGCCTGGGCCTATTACTTGCTGAAGATATTTATTCTCCCATTGATGTTCCTTCCTTTGATAATTCAGCAATGGACGGCTATGCGATGAATTTTGATGAAACTAACCGAAACTGGGAAGTTTCAAATATAATTCAGGCAGGAGATACTTCAGAAATAAATATTGCACCAGGTAAAGCTGCTCGTATTTTTACGGGAGCAAAAATTCCTAAAGGAACCAATACTGTAATTCCGCAAGAATTAGTAGAAACAATTGAAGAAGGGCAAATATCTTATAGTGGAGATAAAATCTCTACCGGTAGCAATGTGAGGCTAAAAGGTTCGCAATCTAAAAAGAACTCTCTAATCCTTGAAAAAGGCCAGGTTATAGGTGCGGGTCAAATAGGCTTACTCGCCTCGGTAGGGGTTGCAGAGGTTAAGGTTTTTTCTCCTCCAAAAGTCGGTTTTATTGTTACAGGGAACGAATTGAAAGAACCCGGGACACCTTTAAAAGATGGAGAAATATATAATTCTAACGGGCCTATGCTTGAAGCACTTTTAAAAGAAAGTGGTGTAAGGAAAATTAAGAGTTACAAAGCCGAGGATGATAAAAAAAGCCTTCAAAAAATTATCGACTTAGCGCTTTCGGAAAATGATATTCTTCTCTTAAGTGGCGGGATTTCAGTTGGAGATTACGATTTTGTAAAAGAGTGCTTAAATACCGCTAAGGTTAAAGAACTTTTTTATAAGATAAAACAGCGCCCGGGAAAGCCAATGTTTGCAGGGAAAAAGGAGAAAAAATTGATTTTTGCCTTACCGGGGAATCCGGCTTCGGTTCACAGTTGTTTTATTCAATATGTTAGGCCGTCCATTAATTTTTGGCTGGGAAAAACCGCCGTATGGGAAGCCGATCATAATTTGGAAACTTGCGAAGATATTCCGAAAAAAACTGGATTTACTCACTTTATGAAGGGCAAAAAAAACGGCAACAAAGTAGAACTTTTAAAAGGTCAGCAATCTTTTAACCTGCAAGCTTTTTCTACGGCAGAATGTCTATTAGAATTACCCGCAGAAAATTCGGTAGTGACCGCAGGAACAAAAGTAAAAGTTTACGATCTTTAAGATTATTTATAAGTTTTGATAAATGCAAAGCGAATTTCTACCATATTTGTTTGTGCTGTTACCGGTAGCAGCTTTTTTTTATTCTTCGGTAGGACATGGTGGGGCCAGCAGTTATCTTATGATTCTCGCTCTTGCCGGTTTTGCACCGGAAGAAATTAGGCCAACCGCCCTTCTGCTCAATATGGCAGTTTCCTTTATTGCATTTATGAACCATCGCAGGTCTTGTGAATTCCCTAACAACCTGTTTTTACAGCTTGTAGTTTTTTCAGTTCCTGCTGCTTTCTTAGGCGGATTGGTAGTGGTAGAATCCTCAATTTATAAAAATATTCTGGGTGTACTTTTATTATTTCCGGTATTGAATTTTCTGGGTGTTTTTCCGAAGAATGATAAAACAATTCTGAGAGATAAAATATGGATGCCTCCATTTATCGGGATCCTAATAGGTTTCTTTTCGGGGCTTATAGGAATTGGCGGGGGAATTCTCCTTTCTCCACTATTGCTTATGTTGGGATGGACTAATATACGGCAGACGGCAGCATTAAGTGCCTTATTCATTTTTGTGAATTCGGTGGCCGGTTACCTGGGAACCACAGGTTTTAATCTAATAGATAACAAATCGCTCTGGATCCTTATTCCGCCAGCGGTGCTCGGGGGAATTTTGGGTAGTTATTTTGGCGCTTTAAGATTCAATGTGAAACTGGTAAAACACCTTTTGACATTTGTTCTGGCCGGTGCCGCGCTTAAATTAATTTTTTTCTGAAAAATTATTCAAACATAGAAGCATTCGTACTCGCCGGTGGCAAAAGCAGCCGAATGGGCCGGGATAAAGGCCTGGTTTCTCTAAATAAAGATCCAATGATAGCCCATGTGCTACGGGAATTGGAAACTTTGAAAATCCCCACAAAAATAATCGCTAATAATTCTGCTTATAAAAAGTTTAAATTACCGGTTTATAGTGATGTCATTGCCGATAAAGGACCTATGGGAGGCTTACTAACAGCGATGGAAAATACCCGGGCAGAAATGGTGTTACTCATTGCCTGTGATATGCCTTTTATTACCGCAAATGCAATTGAGCGATTATTAAATAATGCTGATAAAGAGCAAATAATTACTTCAATATCTAATCAAAAAATAAATCCGTTGTTTAGTGTATATCCCGTAATTTTAAAGGAAAAAATTAAGAAAAGTATTACTGAAGGAGAACTAAAAATGACTGATTTCATTCTGAAAAATCCACACGTTTTGTTACCTTTCGAGGACGAGAAATCGGGTAAGATATTTAATAATATCAATACTGAGACAGAACGAAAAGAAGCAGAAAAGAAATGGAAGGATTAACGGTGAAAGCTTTTGGAATGATTGCTGAAAAGTTGCCTGAGCAGGAATTTAAATTTCCCAAGAAAAAAGATACCGAAGAATTATTGAACAGCCTTTATAATGAATATCCAGACTTGAAAGAACTGGATTTTTCCCTGGCGGTAAATCAGCAGCTTATTCAGGAAAATACTTCGCTTGAAGGGGATGAGGAAATTGCCCTTTTACCACCATTTTCTGGAGGATGAATAGATTTTCGCGCCAAACCATATTAGCCGATTTTGGTAAAGAAGGCCAGGAAAAACTCTCCCGTGCTCGCGTTCTTGTAGTTGGAGCGGGTGGCCTAGGTTGCCCTGTATTATTACATCTGGCGGCGGCAGGAGTGGGAACTATTGGTATCGTGGATGGCGATGTAATAAGTGAGTCTAATCTTAACAGACAAACGCTTTTTGGACATCAGCATACCGGCAAACCTAAAGCAACTACTGCTGCCGAAATTCTAAAACAAAAATATCCCGATTTAAATTTTGAAGTTTTTTCAGATTTTCTGAATATAAATAATGCCCTGGAAATTATTTCTTCATTTGACGTTATAGTAGACGGGACTGATAATTTTGGAACCCGCTATCTTGTAAATGATGCCTGCGTTTTACTAAATAAACCCCTGGTAATGGGCGCTATTTATAAATATGAGGGCCAGTTAATGATTTTTAATTTTGGTGATGTTGCTTTAAATTACCGGGATATTTATCCCGATCCGCCGGGTGAAAATCAAATTCCCAACTGTGCAGAAACCGGGGTTTTAGGAGTTCTTCCGGGAATTATTGGGACCTTACAGGCCTCAGAAGTAATAAAAATTTTATCGGGAATGGGAAAAGTACTTTCAGAAAAAATACTTTTTTTTAATCTTAGAAATACCTCATTTTACGAGGTGGCCATACAGGCTAATCCCAAAGGCAGAGAAAATTTGCCGAAATCTGAAAAGGATTTTAAGAACAGAAACTACAATATCAACTGCGGAATCGCAGAGGGTATAAACTGGGAAAAAGCTCTGGACTGGACGCTTAATATGAATAATAGTATACTTTTGGATATCAGGGAACCCGGAGAAAAACCATTTTTTGAGAAAGAATATTTAAGTAAAAAATCGATGAGGGAAATAAGGAATAATCCTGAATCGTTATCAGCTTATGAAAATATTCTTTTGTTTTGTGCATCGGGGCAACGCAGCTCCCAGCTTGCAAAAGAATTAAAACAGCAATTTCCCGAAAAGAAAATATTTTCAGTAGAAGGAGGTATTTTAGACCCTGCTTCACCTTTAAATTCTAGTAAATATGACACGTAAACCTAAAAATATTTTTATAGACGGGCCAATCTCTTCAGAAAAGATAGCTAAGTCTATTCAAAATCACAGTAGCAAAACCAATATTGGTGCACATTCTATTTTTTTAGGTCAGGTACGGGCCGATGAAAAAGAAGGCAGTGTAGTGAGAGCTATCGAGTATACTTCTTATGAAGAAATGGCGCTTCAAAAAGCATTTGAAATAAGAGAAGCTATTTTTGAAAAATATAATTTAACCTGTATGCATATTTATCACAGCCTGGGCGAAGTGAAAACAGGCGAAATATGCCTCTTTGTATTTACCTCTTCTAAACATAGAAAAATGGCGATAGATGCTTGCGAAGAATTGGTAGAAAGAATTAAAAATGAGTTACCGGTTTGGGGAAAAGAATTGCTGGAAAACAGGGATGAAAACTGGAAAGTGAATACTTAAATATTGGAAAGAAAAAAATGGTAAATATTACTCATAAAAGCAACACCTTACGTAAAGCAATAGCACAAGCTGTAGTTAAGGTAAGTAGCGCTGATACGATTAAAGCCGTAGAAGAAAAAACTGTCCCAAAAGGTGATGTGTTTGAAATGGCTAAAACAGCTGGCCTTTTTGCTGCAAAACGCACCAGCGATATGATTCCCGATTGCCATCCCTTACCTGTTGAATATACCAATATCACCTACAATATTGAAAATCTGGAGATTTATATTAATGTTGAGGTGCATACCATTTATAAAACCGGTGTTGAGGTAGAGGCCATGCATGCCGCTTCTGTGGTAGCTCTTACGATGTACGATATGTTAAAACCTATAGATAAAGGAATAAGCATAGAAAAAATTAAGTTGCTGGAAAAAAAAGGAGGCAAAACAGATTACCGTAAGGTGGTAGAGGAAAATCAAATTTCAGCTACGGTTATTGTGTGTTCCGATTCTATATCGGCGGGAGAAAAGCAGGATAAGGCCGGCAAGGTGATTATGGAAAAGCTAGAAGCTTACCAGGTAGCTGTAGAAGATTACCAGATTATTCCAGATGAAAAGGAAACAATTCAAAACCTTGTAAGAGAAAAATGCGCGAAAAAAGTGAGCCTGGTGATATTATCCGGCGGCACCGGCCTGTCTCCGCGCGATGTCACACCAGAGGCTATTCAGCCTATGTTGGAACGTCCTATTCCAGGTATTGAGGAAGCTATAAGAGCCTACGGGCAGGATAGAACACCTTATTCAATGTTATCACGCTCGGTGTCGGGATTAATTGGAAACACCCTTGTGCTTGCCCTTCCGGGGTCCACAAAGGGTGCTGAAGAATCTATGGATGCAGTTTTCCCGGCAATTATGCATATTTTTAGGGTGATGGCTGCTTTTAAACACGATTAGGATTAAATATAAAATCTTATCTCAGTTTAAATATTTCCTTTCATTATTTCCGAAAATATTTCGAAAGATCTTAGCCGATCTGTATGATCGTAAATATGCGAAACTGCCATAATTTCGTTAACACCGGTTTCTTTTAAAAATGCTTCGGTTTTGGTTTTAATCGTTTTGGCATCACCAATAAAGGCATATTGGAGCATACGCTGAAAGCCCGGATGTGCAAGAATTTCTCTGTGCTCATTCGTAAATTCTACCGGAGGTTGCATATAATCAATATTTCCGCTCATTACGCCCAGCATCATTTTAATTAGGGAAGTAGAGATTTTTTCCGCTTTAGCGTTAGTATCAGCAGCAATTATATTCACCCCGGCAATGGTATAAGGTTTTTTCAAAAATTTGGAGGGCTTAAAATTATTATGATATATACTAAGTGCCTGGTGTAATTGTGCGGGTGCAAAATGACTGGCGAAAACATAGGGTAAACCTTGCGCTGCGGCCAGGTGGGCACTATCTGTACTGGAGCCTAAAATGTAAATTGGTACTTCTACACCTTCAGCTACCGCGGCTCTAACTTGTTCCTTTGCATTTTCAACCGAAAAATATTTCTGAATTTCCTTTACTTCTTCCGGAAATTTAAAAACCGACTTCATGCGGTCAGACCTAATGGCTTGTGCGGTAACCTGATCGGTGCCCGGAGCTCTTCCCAGTCCCAGGTCTATTCGGTTGGGATAAAGTGTGCCCAGAGTTCCAAACTGTTCGGCCACGATTAACGGCGAATGGTTTGGAAGCATAATTCCGCCAGAACCTACTTTAATTGTTTTTGTTCCGCCAGCAATATGCCCTATTAACACCGATGTTGCTGAACTGGCAATACTTACCATATTATGATGCTCTGCCAACCAAAACCTGGTGTAGCCCATTTTTTCGGCATTTTTAGCTAAATCAAGACTTTGATCAAAAGTTTCTTTTATGCTGAAATCTTTAGCTACCGTAGCTAATTCAAGAATAGAATAGGGGATATCACTTATATTTAAAGACATATTGGTTTTTCTTTTTGTGCTTAAAGGTAGCCGAAATGCCGTAAGATTCCTTACAGAATCCCCGGGAACAATTGGTATTTAATTGCGAAAAAAATTATAATATTAATAGAAAGTTAAGGTGAAAACGAGGAATCTTTGCAAAACCTTTATAGCGAAAAGGTTTTCGTGTCAACTTTTATGATACTAAACCTTGATAATTTAGATATATTAACAAAATAGAGTTAAACTACCTATAAAAAATTTTCCTACAGGAACATTCCGCATAATTTAGCCATATAAAACTTACAAAAACTAACACCTATGGCATCTTATTTAAATACCAACGAAATTAGAGTTTCACTACAGCAATTAGTGAAACAATATGTAGAGGAATGCGAAACCTGTCAGGAATTACCAGATGAGTTTATAAGCTTAATTAAACACAATTTCCTGGCTAAATATGTTTACTACAACAAACAGAAAAAACAAATTGAAATTGGGATAGACGAATCTGAGTCTCCAGACACTTATCCTGAAATTAAGGTTTATAAAATTCCGGTAAATAAAGCAGGTAAATGGTTAGATAAATCCTTTAGAAATCAGCAAAGCGATTTAGAATTCTACGGAAAACTATTGAACCGAAATGAAATTTTTAACTCATCTGAAGTTGTATTGATGAGTAGGTAAAACGCTTTTATCAAATATAGAATAACCGCCTAAATAGTCTTATTTTCTTCAAGCTGAAATTATTTCAGAATGACAGATTAAAAACTATTTAGGCGATTTTTTATTTTTACTGTTATGAATATAGAAATTGCAAGAATTTAAGAGAATAAAGAAGCTTCAGATAATATTAGGATTTTGGTAGATAGGCTATGGCCACGCGGAATTTCTAAAGAAGAAGCACATTTGGATTACTGGTATAAACAATGGGCTCCAGGTGATGATTTACGAAAGAAATTTCACCAAAATAAAATTTCCTGGGATGAATTCAGCAAAAACTATAAAAGCGAATTAAAAGAAAATAAGAACCAGATTTTAAGTGATTTAGATGAAGTAGATAAAAGAAAAACGATGGTCCTTTTGTACGGCTCTAAAGATAAATCACAAAATCACGCAATTTTGCTAAAGGAGTTTTTAGAAGATCTTTAAGCTTCAGCTTTTTGTGCTAAATCTTCCATAATCATTTTGGCGTGCACCCTGGAGTTTTCTATAAACCATTTGTGGGTTTCTACACCTCCGCAAATTACCCCGGCTAGATAAATTCCCTTCACGTTCGTCTCCATAGTTTGTTCGTCATACTGCGGAATTTTCCTTCCGTCATTAGACAATTTAATCCCCATTTTTTTAAGAAATTCAAAGTTTGGTCGATATCCTGTAAGCATCAACACAAAATCGTTTTCCAGGGTTTGTTCACCGTCGGGAGTTTCAATAACCACTTCGGTTTCTCGTATTTCTTTTAAATTAGCATTGAAAAGTGCTCTAATGCTTCCTTCTTTAATTCGGTTATCAATATCGGGGCGTACCCAGTATTTCACCCTTCTGCCAATTTCTTCCTTTCTAACAATCATGGTTACTTCCCCGCCTTTTCTATAAATTTCTAAAGCAGCATCTACAGCAGAATTACTGGCACCCACTACAATAGTTTTCTGCGTTGCATAATAATGAGGATCACCATAATAATGAGCCACTTTTGGTAGGTCTTCCCCGGGGATATTTAGGTAATTCGGGATATCATAAAAACCTGTGGCCACCACTACATTTTTAGCGGTGTAGTTATTTTTAGTGGTAGTAATATTATGAAAATTGTTCTTAGATTCTACTCCGGTAACTTTCTCAAATAAATTGATATTAATTTTATTTGAAGTTGCTATCCTTCTATAATATTCCAAAGCTTCAGCTTTTCTGGGCTTGGGATTATTACTGATAAATGGAATACCATTCAATTCCAGTTTTTCTGAAGTGGAAAAGAAGGTCATATTAGTAGGGTAGTGGTACAAAGAATTAACCAGGCAGCCTTTTTCCAGGATGAGGTAGGAAAGGTTTTTCTTTTCGGCTTCCAGGGCGCAGGCAATACCAATTGGGCCACCGCCAATAATTATAACATCGTAAGTTTTCTTAGGAGTTTGCAAGTTGTCTTAAGTCTTTTATGGTTTCCAGTTGGTCTTCAGCTTTAAAAACATAGCTCCCGGCAACCAAAACATCGGCACCGGCTTTTATGAGTTGAGAAGCATTTTCATTAGTTACGCCACCATCAATTTCAATTAAGGTAGAAGCATTATGGGTTACAATAAGCTCCTTTAAACGCTGAATTTTATGGTAGGTATTCTCAATAAAGCTTTGCCCGCCAAAACCTGGGTTTACACTCATTATACATACTATGTCGATATCCTGAATCACATCTTTCAATAAATCTACGCTTGTATGCGGATTTATAGCTACTCCCGCTTGCATGCCTTCCGCTTTTATTGCTTGTAGCGTTCGGTGTAAATGTGTGCAGGCTTCATAATGCACTGTAAGGTTATCGGCTCCCAGTTTCGCAAATTCCTTGATGTACCTATCGGGATCTACAATCATAAGGTGAACATCAATAGTTTTTTCGGCATGTTTGGTAATAGCCTGCAATACCGGCATTCCGTAAGAAATATTCGGTACAAAAACGCCATCCATAATATCAATATGAAACCAATCGGCTTCACTTTTATTCACCATTTCAATATCTCGCTGAAGGTTACCAAAATCGGCAGCAAGAATAGATGGAGCAATAAGTTTTGTTGTCATAAGTGTTGTGCTGTAAGTGTGCACACAAAAATAACAAGATTATACTTATTTGATGCCTTCTGTAAATTTATTTAGGATGTACTTTACCGAACTTTGAATAGAAGGATTCAACAAACTAATTTGCGCAAGATAAGTTTCAAAATTTTCGTCGTTGTACCGGTCATCTAAAGAAATAAAATCTGCTTCGTAACCATCAAACTGAATATTTGGAATTTCCTTCTGGAAAATTGTTATGACATTATGATGGCGTTCATCAGCTTTTATTCTACTAAATAGATCTTTTAAAAGTTGTTCTTCCCCTTCAAGAACCTGGAAAAAATTTCCCTGTAAATATAAAAGAATACCGGTGATATTGTGATTATTATTCCAGTCTTTACTAAAATCTAAAGCTTTCTGAATTTCAGTTTCTGAAAGTGCCGGGTTAGCAGTACTCACATGACTTATTGCGTAGCGCATAATTATTTAAGAGTTGTTGAACTCAAAAATAACTGAAATTAAGAAATGTTGAAATTCTATACCGTGAAAATTTATTTAAAAAAATATAAAAACCGGTGTGAAGTCAGTAAACTCTAAATTACTGAAAATGATCTTTTTCTACTTTACGGGCTGCGTTATAACCGCACATTCCATGTACGCCACCACCTGGCGGTGTAGAGGAAGAACAAATATAGACCTTAGGATTAGGAGTGGAGTAGGGCGATATTTTTGTAATAGGCCGGGTAAAAAGCTGGGTGATATCTTGTTTTCCGCCATTAATATCACCACCAATTATATTAGGGTTAAAAGCGTGCAATTGCACCGAGTTCATAGTAGATTTTTTTAAAATACAGTCTTTAAACCCGGGAGCGGCGCGCTCTATTTGATCTTCAATTATCTTTGTAAAATCTTCGGTATTACCATTCGGAACGTGGCAATATGCCCAGGCCGTATGTTGACCTTCCGGAGCTCGCGTATTATCAAAAATGCTATGCTGCGCAACCAGTACATAAGGAGTTTGCGTCATATTTTCCTGATGTATACTTTGCTCTGAATTCTCCATTTCTTCTTCTGAAAATCCAATATGTACCGTTCCCGCTTTCCGGCATTTCTCATTGATAAATGGAATGGGTTTGCTTAGCGCCCAATCTACTTTAAAAACTCCGGCGCCATATTTAAAAGAATCCATTCTTTTTCTATAAATACTGGAAAAATCTGTTCCTTTTATTTTTAATAATTGCTTCGGGGTTAAATCGAATAAATAAGTTTTCGATTCCGGAAGTTCATCCAGCTGAGTTATATTCTTTTCAAGGTGTAATTCGCCGCCAATAGAAGTATAGTAACTCAACATACTATTTATAAAGTTTTGCGCCCCGCCTTTTGGAAATGGCCAGTTATATTTATGCGCCATGGTACTTAATACAAGCCCAAATGATGCCGAAGCGAGGCTATTTAGCGGTAAGGTTGAATGTGCCGCAGAGCCGTAAAAAAACACCCTTGATTTTTCATTTTTAAAATAATGCCTGGCCAGTAATTTAGCCGAGGGCAGGGCTTTTAAGCCAAATTTTATAAAATCTAATGGATGTTGTGGAATTCCCAAAGGCCCTAAAAGATCGTTCTCTAATTTTCCCCAGTCTTTTACCAGGGGTTCAAATAAGTTAACATATGAAGATTCGTCCTCGCCCAGTTGAGCTGCTGTTTTTTTTATATCGGTATAACAGGCGTGGGCAGTGCCATCTGCAAATGGATGAGCGTATGGGATTTCGGGGAATATCCATTCCAGGCCGTGTTCTTCAAGGGGTAAACTTCTTAAAAAGGGAGAGCCAAATCCCATTGGTAATATGGCCGAACCTACATCGTGTTTAAATCCCGGTAAGGTTAATTCCTGAGTTCTTGTAGAGCCACCGGGAGTAGCTGCCTGTTCAAAAATGGCAGTTTTAAGTTCTTTTTGTTGCAAATATATCGCGGCTGAAATTCCATTAGAGCCGCTTCCAATTATAATAGCATCGTAGTTTAAAGACATTAAGTGATTTTTTTAAGGTCAAGATTTCCAAGATACTCGCGAAAGGAAATTTTTCCATTAGATTCCCCAATCATATCGTTAGTAGTAATAAAGGTAAAATAATCCAGTTTATCATTAATTCCTTCACTGAAGATTTTTGGCAATCCCAGGCTGGCACTTATTTTAGCCACAGGTTCGGGGATTTCAATTATTTCTCCGCCAACAATTTCTTTTATCATTTCGGCCATTTCACGCCTGGTATGAACATTTGGACCACCTACTTTTGCGATTTTGGGACCATTGTTAATAAATGAAACCACGACTTTAGCGAGATCTTTATGATGAATACTGTTAGTTTTTGCTTCTCCCGAGCCAAGTAAAGGAATTACTTTACGTTTGGCCATTATAGCAAGATCGTTTAAGCCCGAATAGAAGCCTACCGATCTTACAATTGTATAGGCTATCCCCGAATTTTTTAATTCTTTTTCAAACATTTTATGGGCGCGGGCTATGCTAAAATCTTTAGAAGAATCTGCGCCCATAATAGATACATATATAAAACGCTTCACCCCGTTTTTAACAGCATCTTTCAGGAGGTTTCTATTTGCTCTAAAATCACTTTCCATAAAAGATTCTTCGGAAGGTGTAAAAAGACTCACACTTTTTCCCAGTGCAGAAATTACTGTGGTAATATTTTTTGTGATACCTCTAATCCCTTCCTGGTCTTTAGCTGCATCACCTTTCCACACATCATCGGTATACTTTGAAAGTTTTGAAATGCCTTTATCAGAGCGGGTTAATGCCCGTATTTCTTTCCCTTCCTCTGTTAGTAAATGTATAATTTCTGTACCCAGAGATCCTGAAGCACCCACAATTAAAATTTTACTTCCCTCTTTCATATCCTCAATCTTTTTAAAAGAAAGGATAAGATATTAGAAATTGAAAATGTATTAAAGAGAAGAGTGATTGATTAACAAAAGATTAGCTTGTGTTAATTATTTTTCGACCGACTAATATTTTAAAAAGAATAAAATGGACATAAAAAAACCCCGGTTCATCACGCCGGGGTCATTCATCAATCAAAAAACGAACAGTTATGTTAGCCGGCCGTCGCCGGCATTAACTGTTGTCATCTTAAATATCTTATCCTAAATAAGTTTTCAGGATCTTGCTTCTAGAAGTATGTTTCAATCTTCTAATCGCTTTTTCTTTAATCTGTCTAACTCTTTCTCTTGTTAGATCAAAAGTTTCTCCAATTTCTTCAAGCGTCATTGGATGCTGGTCTCCAAGACCAAAATACAAACGAATAACATCTGCTTCACGCGGAGTTAAGGTTTCTAAAGCACGCTCAATCTCGGTTCTTAAAGATTCGTGTAAAAGTTCTTTATCAGGATTTGGAGATTCCCCGGAACGTAATACATCGTAAAGGTTAGAATCTTCACCTTCTACCAAAGGAGCATCCATAGAGACGTGACGGCCAGAATTCTTCATAGATTCCTTTACATCATTAATTGTCATGTCCAGCTCTTTCGCTATTTCTTCAGCACTTGGAGGGCGCTCATGAGATTGTTCTAAGAAAGCAAAAGTTTTGTTGATCTTGTTAATAGATCCAATTTTATTCAATGGTAAACGAACAATACGCGACTGCTCGGCCAGTGCCTGAAGAATAGACTGGCGAATCCACCATACTGCATAGGAGATAAATTTAAAACCACGCGTTTCATCAAAACGTTTCGCAGCTTTAATTAATCCTAAATTTCCTTCATTAATAAGGTCGGGTAGGGTTAACCCCTGATTTTGATATTGTTTTGCTACCGACACCACAAAACGTAAATTCGCTTTAGTTAATTTTTCTAAAGCGCGGTCATCACCCGCTTTAATTCGTTGTGCTAATTCTACCTCTTCATCGGCAGTAATTAGATCAACTTTACCAATTTCTTGCAAATACTTGTCTAACGAAGCAGTCTCACGGTTTGTTACCTGCTTCGTAATCTTAAGTTGTCTCATCTATCGTCTCCTTGGATTTTAATTATGAATAGCTCTTGTACTAGTTTATACGCAAGGAGTAGTCGAAATGTTACAAAAAACCTTAATTAATTTTATTTGGGCGTTACCCTACGGGTCGGGCTTTACGCTGCAAGTCCTCGCTCGTTCCACTCGCTGTGGGCTTTACGCTGCAATCCCTAACGCAAAAAATATTTGGAAAAATATTCAAAATAAGAATTTCAGAAATATTCTTTTTTAGTCATTCTGTCCCGAAGCTTCGGGATGGTTTCAGGATCTAACATGATTATTTTGAAACTAATTAGATCCTGAAATAAATTCAGGATGACGATTAAAAGCTGAAACAAGTTCAGCTTGACGTTTAAAAAGACTCCTAATAAACTGCATAAAAAAATCCCCGAAAATAAATTTCCGGGGATTTTAGTTTATAAAGCTTAAGACTAATTAATCGTTATTTCTACGATCTTTATTGTCCCTGCCTCTGCGATCATCACGGCCACGATTGTCTCGAGAACCACGGTTGTCACGACCTCTGTCGTTACGATCGTTGTCTCTTGGTGGTCTTGCCTGGTAACCTTCAGGTTTTTCAAGTAAAGCTTTTCTTGAAACTTTTTCCTTACGGGTTTTAGGGTCTACACCAAAGTATTTTACATCTATTACATCACCAAGATTTACAATATCGGTAACATTATCGGTACGTTCCCACGCCAGTTCAGATATGTGAAGTAAAACCTCGTTGCCAGGAGCATCAAGATATTCTACTACAGCACCAAAGTCAAGAACTTTGATAACTTTTACTTCGTAAACACTGCCTTTTTCCGGCTTAAAAGTTACCGAGTCTATTTTAGCAAGAACTTTATCAATTCCTTCCTGACTTGTTCCAAGGATTTCAATAATACCTTCTTCGGTTACGGGGTCTTCGTTAATTACGATCTCAGTTCCTGTAGTTTTTTGAAGTTCCTGAATTACTTTTCCTCCAGGCCCAATCATTGCACCAATAAATTCGTTAGGAATTCTTCTGGTAATGATTTTTGGAGCGTGAGCTTTAACATTTTCGTTTGGCTCAGCAATGGTATCAGTCAGTTTTTCTAGAATATGAAGTCTTCCCGCACGAGCTTGTTTTAGCGCTTTTACTAAAATCTCGTAAGGCAATCCTTTTACTTTAATATCCATTTGGCAAGCGGTAATCCCGTCAGCCGTTCCGGTTACTTTAAAGTCCATATCACCAAGGTGATCTTCATCTCCAAGAATGTCTGAAAGTACAGCGTGACGCTCACCATCAGAAATTAATCCCATAGCGATACCAGAAACCGGTTTCTTCATTTTAACCCCGGCATCCATCATTGCCATAGTTCCGGCGCAAACCGTTGCCATAGAAGACGAACCGTTAGATTCCAAAACTTCAGAAACTATTCTTACAGTGTAAGGATTGTTTTCAGGAATCATTCCTTTTAATGCACGTTGTGCAAGGTTTCCGTGTCCTATTTCACGTCTTGAAGTACCTCTAATCGGGTAAGCTTCTCCAGTACAAAATGGAGGGAAGTTATAATGCAGGTAGAAAGTTTCTTCGCCCTGGTGAGTTGGCATATCTATGGTGTTTGCTTCTCTGGAAGTACCCAAAGTAACAGTTGCCAAAGCCTGAGTTTCCCCACGAGTAAAGATAGCTGAACCGTGTACCGATGGTAAATAATCGGTTTCACACCAGATAGGTCTAATTTCGTCGGTTTTTCTACCGTCAAGACGAATACCTTCAGCAAGAGTAAGTTCTCTTACCGCTTCTTTTTCAGTTTTGCTATAATATTTTTTGATCAGCTTTTCATTTTCTTCCAATTCCTCTTCAGAAAATAAAGCTAAAACTTCATCTTTCACTGCAGAAAAAGCTTCGCTACGTTCTTTTTTACCGTGACCACCTTTAGCAATCTCGTAAATTTTATCGTAAGCCGCATCGCGAACTTTTTTCTCTATATCTTCTTTCTCTTCAGCAGTGGCATATTCCCTAACCGGTTTTTTACCAAAAGCTTCAGCTAAACGCAATTGAGCGTCTATTTGTTTTTTAATGTGTTCGTGAGCGAATTGAATAGCCTCGGCCATTTCTTCTTCTGAAATTTCTTTCATCTCACCTTCAACCATCATTACAGAATCTGAAGAAGCACCAATAATCATATCGATGTCTGATTCTAGTAACTGGCTACGGCTTGGATTAATCACAAATTCACCGTTAATCCTGGCTACACGAGCTTCAGAAATAGCGGTTTCAAAAGGAATGTCTGAAAGCTGAATAGCGGCCGAAGCAGCAAGTCCTGCCAAAGCATCTGGCATAACTTCTTCGTCGTGAGACATCAACTGGATCATTACCTGAGTCTCAGTTCTATAATCTGATGGGAAAAGTGGGCGCAAAACGCGGTCTACAATTCTCATTGTTAAAACTTCACCGTCACTTGGTCTTGCTTCTCTTTTAAAGAAACCGCCCGGGTAACGACCTGCGGCAGCAAATTTTTCCCTGTAATCTACAGTTAATGGAAAGAAATCCATAGTACTTTCTTTGTAAGAAGATACTACAGTACAAAGCAACATGGCGTTGCCCATTTGAACAACAACCGACCCGTGGGCCTGTTTTGCTAATTTTCCGGTTTCGATAGAGATTTCTCTTCCATCTCCTAAATCGATAACCTCTTTAAATGTTTGTGGAATCATAATAATTTTGAATTCTTCTAATGATCTGAATAACTTCACCAGATCTTGTTATACAATGGTCTCCGCCTATAATACCGGGCGGCCGGGAGTTGTGTTGTTGTGTGTTGTGTAGACCAATGAAAAACTACTCTCGTTGAGCGACAATTTTACTCGATAATCGAGTTTTAAAATATTTCAGGACTTGTTTCTATTTAATTTAATAGAATTAGCCCCAAGTAATTTACAAATTACTATTATATAAAAAAAGGGGGCGTAAAGCCCCCTTTTGAAATTTATTTTCTTAATCCTAATTCTTTAACGATAGCACGATATCTCATAATATCTTTCTTCATTAAGTAATCAAGCAAGCTCCTTCTTTTACCAACCAGTCTTACCAAAGAACGCTCTGAGTTATAGTCTTTACGATTCTTTTTTAAGTGATCAGAAAGGTGAGAGATTCGGTAAGTGAACAAAGCAATTTGTCCTTCAGCAGAACCGGTGTCGGTTTTGCTTTTTCCGTGCTTCTCAAAAATTTCTTCTTTTCTTTCTTTGGCTAAATACATTCCAATATTAATTTTAATGATTTTTATGTATTGACAGTTTTTCCGTCAGGCGGCAAAGATACTACTTTCTAAATAATTACCTATTTATAGAATATCTTTTTCTATTTTATTTTAAGCTCTTACCGGTTGATTTTGAATAAGATCCAAATATAGGTTTACTTTATTCTTAAGCTCAGACCGGTGGGTAATGAAATCTAAAAAGCCTTTTTCCTTAAGAAATTCTGAAGTTTGGAAATCTTTTGGCAGGTCTTTTCCGGTAGTGTCTTTTACTACACGTGGCCCTGCAAATCCAATTAACGCGCCGGGTTCAGAAATATTAATATCACCTAACATTGCAAAAGAAGCCGTGGTACCTCCAGTTGTAGGATCTGTGGCTAAAGAAATATAAGGAAGACGTGCATCGGCAAGCTGGGCTAATTTAACCGAAGTTTTTGCCAACTGCATTAAAGATAAAGCTGCTTCCTGCATTCTTGCACCACCAGATTTAGAAATCACCATTAAAGGGAGTTGGTTTTTTAACGCATAATCTGCAGCACGGGCAATTTTTTCACCTACTACAGATCCCATTGAACCACCAATAAATCTAAAATCCATACAGGCAATTACCAATTCTCTTTCTTTAGATTTTCCAACTGCAGTACGTACTGCGTCTTTAAGATCGGTTTTTTCCTGGGCTGCTTTTAAACGATCGGTGTATTTTTTGGTATCCTTAAAATTCAAAGGATCTTTAGATGTAATATCTTTATCCAATTCTTTGAATTCATTATCATCAAAAAGGATTTTGAAATATTCTTTACTTCCAATTCTTACGTGATAGCCATCTTCCGGACTCACATAAAAATTGCTTTCCAGCTGCTCTGCATCTACAATCTTGCCGGTTGGTGATTTGTACCAAAGTCCCTTTGGAACATCTTTCTTGTGTTCTGTTGGGGTTTGAATTCCTTTTTGTGTTCTTTTAAACCAAGCCATTTATTTTCAGGTTTCAGGTTTCAGTTTATTTATATAGGGATAAACCGAAAGTTTTACTTAAAATAAAAACAGCCGGAATTCTAAAAAATTCCAGCTGTTATAAAATTAGATTTATAAAGTATTTACGTTGTTAAGATCTTCAAAAGCCTTTTTAAGTCGGGTTTTGAAAGTAATTTCTCCTTCACGTAACCATTTTCTTGGATCGTAATATTTCTTGTTAGGTACATCGCTTCCTTCAGGATTACCAATTTGCGCAGCAAGATAATCTTTCTTTTCTCCCATGTAATCACGAATACCTTCAAGGTAAGCGTATTGAAGATCGGTGTCGATATTCATCTTAATTACTCCGTAGCTAATTCCTTCGCGAATTTCTTCAACAGTAGAACCACTACCCCCGTGGAATACAAAATCTATATGATTTTCTTCTACACCGTATTTTTTAGTGATGTGTTCCTGAGAGTTTTTAAGAATTACCGGGGTAAGTTTTACGTTACCTGGCTTATAAACTCCGTGTACGTTACCAAAAGCGGCAGCGATAGTGAACTGGTCACTAACTTTGCTTAATTCTTCGTAAGCGTAAGCAACTTCTTCTGGTTGGGTGTATAGTTTAGAAGAATCAATATCGGTATTATCTACACCATCTTCTTCACCACCTGTAACGCCAAGTTCAATTTCAAGGGTCATGCCCATTTTGCTCATTCTTTCAAGATACTTCTTGCAGATTTCAATGTTTTCTTCAAGAGATTCTTCAGAAAGATCTATCATATGCGAGCTGTAAAGAGGTTTCCCAAATTGCTCAAAATGTTTTTCACTGGCGTCTAGCATTCCGTCTATCCAGGGAAGCAATTTTTTTGCACAATGGTCTGTATGTAGAATTACTACAGCACCGTAGGCTTCAGCAAGTTCGTGAATATGCTTTGCACCTGCAACGGCACCTGCAACAGCGGCTTTTTCACCATCGTTAGAAAGTCCTTTTCCAGCGTTAAACTGGGCACCTCCATTAGAGAATTGAATAATTACGGGTGAATTTAGTTCTGCGGCGGTTTCCATTACTGCATTTGCACTACTGGAACCTATAACGTTTACTGCCGGAAGGGCAAATCCCTTTTCCTTAGCATAATTAAAGATTTCCTGTACTTCTTTTCCTGTGGCTACGCCTGGTTTAATGTTGTGACTCATAATTTTAGTTGAATTAGAAAAGCAAAAATAAGAAAATATGTTGGCTTAGAAAGGATAATTGATCCCTACATTATATACAGCATTATTAAAGTTGTAATTTCTAAACCAGCGTTTATCGTCTGGCTGGGCTGGGTCGTAGGTTTTAAAGCCAATATCAAACCTGAGAACAAAAAAGTTAAAATCGTATCTAAGTCCGAAACCGGAGCCTACTGCAATATTCTTAAGGTCGGAAAACGATTCAAAAGTAGCATCTTCATCTTCAACAATATCCAGTACATTCCATATATTACCTACATCTACAAAAACAGCCGAATTTAGGGAGCCAAAAAGGTTGTAGCGGTATTCCATATTAAATGCCAATTTCATATTGGCTTCATTAAATTCGTTACGGCCGCCGCTACTGCCGGGGCCAAGATCGTAAGCACGCCACGCCCTGTTATCGTTGGGGCCGCCGCCGAAAAAACTTCTTACAAACGGGATGCTGTTGGCGTTGCCATATGGTATGGCAACCCCGCCAAAAGCCCGAAAGGCCAGTATATTACTCTGCCCCATATCCCAATGCTTTATAAAATCGAGTTCGGTTTTAATATATTGAGAGAAGTTTACCCCTAATACATCATAATTTCCATTCTCGTTTTTCTCAAAACCGGCTAAAGAAGAAACTGCAGAAAGTACATTCCCTGCGGTTTCAATTTTAAACCTAAAGCGGGTAAATTCCTGGTCGTAGAGATTCTTTTTTGTGTTCCATAAATAGGTGTAATTAGAAGCAAATATGAGGTTGTTCTCTGTTAACCGAGTTTTTCTTTCACCTATATTATTTACTAACTGAGCTTGATCTTCATTCAAACCAGTAGTGCCTCCCGTGTTATTAGAAACATCACGAATAAAACTCTCGGCCCCAGTTGGGATGCTTAACAAGCCTTCTTCATTTAAATAATCGGGATTTGTAACGATACTACCAGACTGGAGAATCTCGTTAAGATCGTTATATGAGTTTCTGTAAACATTGAAATAATTATCAATATTCAAATTTCTTACATATTGAATGTTTAAAAGATCTACACGGTTAGAAAGCTGGTGAGAAGGGTTCCACCGGTAATTCATAATTCCCGAAAGGTTTCTTTTATCTAAACCAATATTGTTTTGTGTGCTTACTCCTAAACTTAACGAAGTAAAGGGTTGCATGTACTTAGGAATAAATTTTTCGGTATTAATTGGTAGGAAAATCCTGGGAAAAGTGAGTTTAAGATCGGCGCCAATTTCTGAAATATCAAAAAACCGATCGTCATTTCCGCTTATTGCAGCATCTGTAGACGAACCTATACTTCCACGTCCAGAAATTTCAAAATTCTCGGCGCCGCCAAATATATTTCTTATTAAGAGGGAGCCACCGCCGCCAATACCAAATTTTTGAATATTACTTTGGGAAATATCAAAATCGAAACCGAGAGAATATTTTGGCTGCGGAGTTAGAAAAATATTGGCAACCAAATCTGTGCGGGTAGAATCGGCAGGATCTGGGGTGAATTGTACGTTGGGATATTTAAAAACCCGCAAAGAATTTAAACGATTGTAAGTTCGGGAACGGGAAATATCGCTATAAGTGTTTCCTGGTCTTATAAAAACAGCATCAGTTATTGCTTCGGGTTTATAGCGCAATTTGTCAAAACTATAAAGGGTATATCCTTCCTCGGTGGTAACACTATCGGTTAACGGCTGATTTCTATTGGCGTATTTATAATCGGTAAAAATATTAACCTTGCTAATTTCGTGAATTTTAAAAGGCACCCGGGATGTGGTGTCTTCCTCTGAGGCAAATCGGTTTTTTATAATTAAAGTAGTATTTACTTTTTTGCCAGTATTAATGGTATCGGCATCAAAACTTATATATTCCTGGTCAAAATTATAAACCCCGTTATTTCTAAAAAGTGAAGTTAAACGGTCTCGTTCTTCATTTATATCTAAGGTTTTATATTGAGTTCCTTCTTTAATTATAGATTCGTTTTTATGAAGCTCGTATAAAGAATCTATAACTTTAGATGCAATATTAGTGGTAATGGAATCTAAGTGATAGGCCTCTCCGGTAGTTACTTCATATTCAACACGGGCGCGTTTTTTTTTATTTTCTGAAGGAATTATTTCATAATCGGTTTCTACATTAAACCAGCCATTGTTCCAATACCAGGAGTTGAGCCGGTTAACCGATTTCCGGGTTTCTTCTTCACTTACAATAACAGGCTCTTCCCCGGTTCTTTTTATCCACTCGTTAAAAGATTTTCGGGAATGCAGAAATTTCTCAAATTGCTTGTAAGAAAGAATATCTACCAGCGTATTTTTTTTGCTTTCATTTTCAAGGTACTTCTCACTTAAAATAGAATCAATATCTGGCCGGGCTAGATTATAAAAATGAAGTCTTAGCGGTAATCCCAGGAAACTGGTATTAGGCTCCTGGTAAAGTTGATTGTAAATACGTGCTTCTTTGATCTTTTCGTTGTTAACGAAAATTTCATTCTCAGTGAGCAATTTATCATTACCCTCTACGCGTTTAACGGCATTACAGGAAATTAAAAAAAGCAGGCTTAAAAAAAATAATGATATTTTTGCGAAATGCCGATTCAAACACACATTTTTAAGAGATCAAAATTACATTTTTTGTATGGTTAGTAAAAGCCAAATTAAGTTAATAACCAGTCTTGCACAAAAAAAATACCGTTATAAACACGGACTTTTTGTAGCCGAAGGTTTTAAAACAATTAGTGAGCTTATAAATTCTAATTTTAAGCTGAACCGGCTCTTTACTTTAGATGCGGATTTTGGACTGAAACCTGATGAAATCCAAACAATTGATGAGCGGGAACTTAAAAAAATAAGTTTTTTAAAAACCCCGCAAACGGCATTGGCCTTATTTGAAATTCCGGAAGAAGAAATCGTTCCCGAAGAAAGTCTAACGCTTGCTTTGGATGGTATTCGCGATCCCGGTAATTTGGGGACCATCATAAGGCTTTGCGATTGGTTTGGGATAACCAATTTGGTTTGTTCCCAGGATTCTGTAGATTGTTATAATCCTAAAGTGGTACAGGCTACAATGGGATCTTTGGCGAGGGTGAATATTATTTATTGCGATTTAAAAACTTTCCTTACAAATTCTGAACTACCGGTTTATGGTGCTTTTATGGAAGGGGAGAATATTTATAAAAGCGAAACCGTAGAAAAAGCAATCCTGGTTATGGGAAATGAAGCCAATGGGATTTCAGCTGAAATTGAAGAATTAATTCAAAGAAAAATAAGCATCCCGCGTTTTGGTGAGCTTAAAGTTACTGAAAGCTTAAACGTGGCAACCGCAACTGCAATTCTTCTAAGTGAATTTAAGCGAAAAAGTTTTACAAATTAATGTAGCTATTTTATTGAAAGGTAAAGTTGAGGAATACAGCCTGGGAGCGCATTGCATCAACTACCTGATACTGGGTTTCTACCATTTCATTATTTATTGTGAAAACTCCTCTTATTGAGGGGGAGAATTTAAAATAATAGAGATAAAGGTCTATTCCCAGTCCCACTTCATAATGATAATTGTTGGTTTTTAATCGCGTAGCCACATCTGGATTATTCTCATTACTGGAGAGGTTTATAGAAGTAGATAAACCTCCTACTACAAAAGGCTTGAAGTTATTATGCCTATCGGCCGAAAACTTTAATAGTAATGGGATATGGACATAAGTAGAGTTAACCTCTTCTATATCCTGGCTATATGGAGGCCTGAAGTTACGGGTGTTAAATGTAACGCCAGGTTCCAGGCGTAAATCCAGGTTATTATTCAATTTTAAATTCCCAACGAGCCCAACATTGAAACCCATGGTTTTTTCTATAATAAGATCATTACCATTAGAGGTTATTTCATCATTATATTTAAATTTAAAATCGTAGGTATTAAATCCCAGGTAGTAACCCCAGGACCAACGTTGCTTATCAAAGTTCTCGTTGTTTATAATTTTATCTCCTCCAAAAATTTGCGCGTAACCAAACTGAACGCAAAAAAGAAGGGCAATAACAAAAAGTTTCTTCATAGTTTTATTTTGAAGCAGTATAAATGGTTGCAACCCCAAAAGTTTGTGGTTTATCTTCTACATTTATAAACCCCGTTTTCTTTAAAATATTGTTGAACGCTTCTCCATAAGGAAATGCAGCGGCACTTTTACTTAAGTAGGAGTAAGCTTCACGGTCTTTAGAAAATACCCGCCCAATGAGGGGCAACATATAGCCGGAGTATAATTTATAACCTTGTTTGAACGGAAATCTGGTAGGGACAGAAGTCTCCAAAACTACAAAAATTCCGCCGGGTTTTAGAACCCTTTGAATTTCAGATAATCCTTTTTCTAAATTTTCAAAATTACGAACGCCAAAAGCAACTGTAATTGCATCAAACGAGTTATCTTCAAAGGGTAAGGCTTCAGAGTCTCCCTGTACCATTTCAATCTTATCAGTTAACTGTTTGGCTGCAATTTTCTTTCGGCCTACTTTTAGCATTCCTTCAGAAAGATCCAGGCCAACAATTTTTTCAGCATTAATATCTGCCATTTGTATGGCAAGGTCTCCAGTTCCCGTAGCAATATCTAAAACAGCTTTTGGTTGCTGGGCTTTAACCAGTGCAATTACCTTTTTACGCCATTTAACATCGGTTCCCATAGAGATTACCCGATTTAAACCATCGTAATTGCCAGATATTTTGTCAAACATTTGTTCCACCTGTTTTTTCTTATTAAGACCGGAATCCTGATAAGGAGTAACCTTTTTACTCATAATAACAATTTTGCGTCAAAGATACACGATATGAAATAATTGAGGTTGAAACTTTTAGAATTTGTTGATAGATGCTTTGGTTTTTGGTTTGTCTAAAATACTGTACCTTTGTTCTTCTTTTCAATTTCAAGCTGTTATATGAAGATAATTATTGCCGGAGCAGGTGAAGTCGGCTTTCATTTGGCAAAATTGCTTTCTTTTGAGTCCCAGGATATCACACTTATTGATACCAGCCGGGATAATCTCACTTATGCTGATACGCATTTAGATATTAGAACAATAAAAGGAGATGCAACTTCAATCTCAATTTTAAAAGATGCACAGGTTAAGCATGTAGATATGCTTATAAGCGTCACTTCTAGCGAAGCTACTAATATTACCTGTTGTGTTTTAGCTAAACAATTGGGAGCCAAAAGAACCATAGCCCGTATTTCTAATACCGAATTTCTTGAGAATAAAGAGGAAATTGGTTTTACCAGTTTTGGGATAGACGAATTAATTTCTCCTGAAGCCCTTGCAGCAAGAGAAATTGCTTTGCTCCTGAATCAGTCAGCATTTAATGATAGCTATGAATTTGAAAATGGCGCTTTAACCATGATAGGTCTTAGCCTGTCACGAAACGCGCTATTTGTAGGCAAAACGGTAAAAGAAGCCGCCAATATTTTTCCAGATCTTAATTTTGTACCAATCGCCATTCAGCGGTATGGGACTCAATATACGCTTATTCCCCGTGGGGATACGCAATTTAAAGAAGGAGACCAGGTAAATTTTATCACGCTAAAACGCGGGGTAGAAAACCTTTATAAACTTACTGGTAAAACCAAACATTCTATTAAAAATGTAATGATTTTAGGCGGAAGTAAAATTGGTAAAAAAACCGCTAAAGATTTATGCAGAAATAACTTTCACGTTAAACTGGTAGAGAGCGATAAAGAGAAAGCTTACGATCTTGCCGATGAACTTCCCAATGCGCTAATTATTCATGGCGATGGTAGAAACGTAGAGTTACTGGAAGAAGAAAATGTACACGATATGGATGCTTTTATCGCCGTTACCGGTAATTCTGAAACCAATATTATGTCTTGCCTGGTGGCGAAATCCAAGAGTGTGAAAAAAACCATCTCTCTGGTAGAGAATATGGATTACTACCAGTTAAGTCATTCCATTGGGATTGATACCTTGATCAATAAAAAGCTTCTTGCCGCTAATAATATTTTTAGATATGTGAGAAAAGGGGAAGTAGTGGCAATGACCAAGATCAATAACATGAATGCTGAACTACTTGAATTTATTGTAAAACCAAATTCGCAGGTTTGTAATAAGAAAATTAAGAATCTGGATTTCCCGCGGTCGGCAATTATTGGTGGAATTATAAGAGATGGCGAAGGGATTATCGCGCTGGGAGATTTTACGATTACCCGGGGAGATCGTATTGTAGTGTGTTGTTTGCCAAGATCTATTAAAAAGGTTGAAAAACTCTTTCTCTAATGCCAAGACTTAATCACCAGATTATCCTGCACGTTATGGGACTGCTGCTTTTATGTAACGGTGGTTTTATGCTTTTGGCAGTTTTAGTGAGCTGGTTTTATGAAGATGGGGTAACAGTACATATTCTGGCAGCCGCTTTTATCACCCTTTTCCTAGGGGTGCTTCTAATGTTTACAACCCGGGGCCACCGTAAAGAAGTAAAAAAACGTGAAGGTTACATAATTGTAACCTTTGGTTGGATTTTTATGGCTTTAAGCGGCACGCTACCCTATGTGTTAAGCGAATCTATTCCTGCCTTTACCGATGCTTTTTTTGAAACAATGTCTGGTTATACTACCACGGGAGCTTCGGTTTTAAATGATATTGAATCTATTCCCAAAGGAATTCTTTTCTGGCGAAGTTTAACCCACTGGATTGGAGGAATGGGAATTATAGTTTTAGCCATTGCAATTCTACCTTTACTGGGAATAGGAGGAATGCAGCTATTTGCTGCTGAAGCTCCAGGCCCAAGTGCCGATAAGTTAAAACCCAGGATTACCGATACCGCCAAGCGTCTTTGGTTAATCTATGTGAGCTATACGGTTGCTGAAACAATTTTGCTAAAAGTAGCAGGAATGAGCTTTTTTGATGCAATAAACCATTCTTTAAGCACACTTTCTACCGGTGGCTTTTCAACCAAAAATATTAGCGTGGCCTATTGGAATGACAGGCCAATTATTCAATACATCATTATGCTCTTTATGTTTTTGGCAGGGAGCAATTTTGTTTTAAGTTATTATAGTTTTAAAGGCAGGGTTCAAAAAGTTTTGCATGACGATGAGTTTAAATGGTATTTCTATTTTATAGGTATTTTCACAGTAGTGGCTTCGGCATTTATTTATTTTGAAGCCGATGTTACTCTGTCTCAAATAGATCATCCTATGGTTTGGGGAGAAGCCGAGAGTGCTTTTAGACATGCACTTTTTCAGGTTTTAGCTATTATAACCACCACCGGTTTTGTTTCAGCCGATTATACTATGTGGACACCATTTCTTACTATTCTCTTTTTTGGGATGTTCTTTTTGGGTGGTTCTGCAGGGTCTACCGCTGGTGGAGTAAAAGTAATGAGGCATATTATAATGATTAGAAATGGCGGGATTGAATTTAAACGAGCTTTACATCCTAACGCAATTCTTCCGGTGCGATTTAACGGAAAATCTATTGGAAAAGGAGTGACTTTCAATATCCTGGGTTTCTTTATTCTTTATATGCTTTCTTTTATTATAGGCTCTGTAGTTCTTGGCGGACTGGGATTAGATTTTGAAACAGCCATTGGCGGTGCAGCCTCTTCCCTTGGGAATGTTGGTCCTGCTTTTGGTGCACTTGGCCCGGTAAATAACTTTGATATTCTTCCACCTATTGGTAAATGGTGGTGCGCATTTTTAATGCTTATAGGAAGGTTGGAACTTTTTACGGTTCTAATCCTGTTAACCCCATTCTTCTGGAGGAATAGGTAATCCTAATTTAGATTTCAGGAAATAAGAATTGTTGTTTTAAAAATTTTTAAACGCTTCATCCTGAACTTGTTTCAGGATCTAACATGTGGTAAAATAAAAACATCATTAAAAAATCCTGATAGGTTTTTAAACCGCATCAGGATTTTGAAAAATATAATTTTATAAACTGAAAAATCTATGCTTCAGCTAAAACTGACTTAATTCGCTTCATAGCTTCTTCAATTTGAGATTCACTTGCAGCATAAGAAATTCTTATACAATCTGGATTTCCAAAAGCATCACCGGTTACGGTGGCTACAAGGGCTTCTTCCAGTAAAAACATGGAGAAATCTGTAGCATTTTCAATCTTATGACCTTTAATTGTTTTTCCGAAGAAATGAGACACATTTGGGAAAACATAAAAAGCTCCTTCGGGTTCTGTAGTCACAAAACCTTCAATTCCGTTTAAAAGATCTATAATAAGTTTTCTCCTTGATTTAAAGGTGTCTACCATATAGCTAATCTCGCTTACGGGAGCTTCCAGGGCAGTAATTACTGCACGTTGGGCAATACAGTTAGCGCCACTGGTAATTTGGCCCTGCATTTTATTGGTAGCACGGGCAATCCACGCGGGTGCACCTATATAACCAATTCTCCAACCGGTCATTGCAAATGCTTTAGAAACGCCGTTTACGGTAACTACACGATCGTACATATCTTCAAACTGAGCCATAGAAGCGTGCCCACCTACAAAATTAATGTGTTCGTAAATTTCATCACTTACAATAACAATATCGGGATATTTTTTAAGCACATCGGCAAGACCTCTTAATTCTTCTTTGCTGTAAACCATCCCGCTGGGATTGCAGGGAGAGCTGTACCAAATCATTTTGGTTTTTGGAGTAATTGCAGCTTCAAGTTGCTCGGGAGTCATTTTAAAATCGGTTTCAACCGAAGTTGGAACTTCTACCGGTACACCTTCAGCAAGTTTTACTATTTCTGCATAGCTCACCCAGTAAGGACAGGGTAAAATAACTTCGTCTCCCGGGTTTAATAAAACCATAGCCACATTAGCCAAAGATTGCTTTGCACCTGTAGAAACTACAATTTGAGAACGGTCGTAAGTAAGATCGTTGTCTCGCTTAAACTTCTTGATTATGGCATCTTTTAATTCCACATACCCATCTACTGGCGTATAAGAATTATAATTGTCGTTAATTGCCTGAATTGCGGCTTCTTTAATAAAATCTGGGGTATTAAAATCTGGTTCTCCCAGGCTTAACCCGATAATGTCTTTCCCTTCGGCTCTAAGTTCACGCGCTTTTGCAGCCATAGCCAAAGTTTGGGAAGTTGCTAAGTTGTTAATTCGGTTGGATAATTGTTCTTGCATTCTTTAATTGGTTACTAATTAATTACTCACTTAGTGAGACCGGAAAAGGTTCACAATTGGAATGCGAATTTACTTTTCTAATCTCAATCTTAAGAACCAGGCCCTTAAGAAAATTTACGAAATTGCAGGTTTCGCACCCATTTGTTTTAAATGTTTAAAATGGGCAATTATTGCTGCGCGTGTGGTTTTATATTCGTGGTAAGGAAGATTGCATTCTGCAGCAGTTTCCTTTACTATTTTAGCGATGTTAGTATAATGAATATGACTAATATTCGGAAAAATATGGTGTTCTACCTGGTGGTTTAATCCGCCGGTAAACCAGTTTACAATTCTGTTTTTAGTTGAAAAATTAACCGTAGTAAACAGCTGGTGAATGGCCCAGGTATTTTTCATAGAGCCGGTTTCATCTGGTAAAGGCATTTCGGTTTCTTTAACCACGTGGGCTAATTGAAACACAATACTAAGAATTAATCCTGCCGTATAATGCATTACAAAAAAGCCTATTAATATTTTCCACCAGGCAATTGATAAAATAAGCATTGGAATTACGATCCAAATAGAAACATAAATAAGTTTTGTGATCGCAATAATGCTCCACTGCGTTACCGGATTTGGCATTTTTCCGTAAGAAAGTTTTCGCTTTAGATAATTTTTAGTCTGTTTAAAATCTGTGGTTAAAGCCCAGTTGAAAGTTAAAAGGCCATATAAAAATACAGAATAATAATGCTGAAAACGGTGAAAACTGTACCATTTAGCGTGTTCAGAAAACCTAATAATTCTTCCGGCATCTAAATCTTCATCGTGGCCGTGAATATTGGTGTAAGTATGGTGTAAAACATTGTGTTGTACCTGCCAGTTATAAACATTGCCGGCAAGCACGTAAATTGTGCCACCCATAAATTTATTCACCCATTTTTTAGAAGAATAAGAGCCGTGGTTACCATCGTGCATAATATTCATTCCTACTCCTGCCATTCCGGCGCCCATTACTACGGTAAGGAGCAACATCCACCACTGTGAAATATCAAGCGTGAGAATTAAAAAGTATGGGGTTAAAAACAAAGAAAACATAACTACTGCCTTTAAATGCAGTTTCCAGTTTCCGGTTTTTTTAATGTTATTATCCTTAAAATAACTGTTTACTCTTTTATTAAGGATTCTAAAGAATTTTGTGGAATCCTTTCGAGAGAATTTAATATGATTTTGAATGTTTTCCATGTAATTTTTGTAAGCGGTAAAGGTAAAATATTTAAATAGTTAATCTATAATCTATACCGTATTAATATAGGCTGCAATTTCAGCACCAAATTATGTATTTTTGCGGAAATTGTGAAAACTTTGGATTTAATAAAAAAATACTTCCCCGATTTAACCGACGATCAATATGCAAAATTTGCGCAATTGGAGTCGCTATACAAAGACTGGAATCTTAAGATAAACGTGGTCTCGCGTAAGGATATAGATGAAATTTATCTAAGGCATGTTTTACACTCCCTGGGAATTGCAAAAATTCAGCAATTCAAACCTGAAGCAAATATCTTAGATGTTGGCACAGGCGGTGGATTTCCCGGAATTCCATTGGCTATTTTATTTCCGGAAACCAATTTCCATTTAGTAGATTCTATAGGAAAAAAGATGAAAGTAGTAAACGAAGTTGTAGAAGGCTTACAACTTACCAATGTGAAAACTACTAATGCCAGGGTAGAAGAAATTTCTGGTACCTACGATTTTATAGTAAGTAGGGCAGTAGCCGCAATGCCTACTTTTGTGCATTGGACTAAAGGAAAAATAGCAAAGAAAAGCAAGCACGAACTTAAAAACGGAATTCTTTATCTTAAAGGTGGAGATCTCACAGTGGAGCTTCGCGATTACCCAAAAGCAAGAATTTATGAACTACGTGATTATTTTGGGGAGGAATTTTACGAAACTAAAAAAGTGGTTTACCTTCCTTTAAAGTATAAACCTTAGTCTTTTCTAATAATCACCTTTTTAGCGTAATCGCCTGCACTTGTGTAAACCTTTACAATATAAACTCCCGAGCTTAAAGATTTTTTCTGCGGAATATGGATCTCTTTAATATCTGGTATTCCAAAGTGTTGATCTACTAATTGACCTGTGATATTGTATATATTGATATGTTCAATTTCATGAAGTTCGGGGTTTCTAATCACAAATTCTCTTTCATCCATTGAATAGAAGTAGTCAATAGGCCCTTCGCCGGGTTCTTTATCTTCCCTGGTTGAGGTTACATCCTGAAAAACAATTTCATATAAATCCTGGTATTCTCCTGCAGGTAGGGTAGCTTTAAAAGCTTCTTTTCTTAAATCGTGATAAGTGCTATCGCTATTATCGCGTAAATAAATTTCGGTGATTTCCGGTAGGTTTTCAAGCTCTCCAATTTCTATACTGAATTCATTTTCTTCCAATATTTTAAAACCTAAAGGCAGTACCTGGTCTAAATTAAAATGTGGTACACCTTGTATAACATATTTACCTTCACCTACCATCCAGTACATATCTTCAGGACCATTATCAATTAGAGGGGCATCAAAACCAATATCGAAGCCCTGGCTGGTTCTGGCATCTGCGCCAACAAGAAGTTCCCGATGATAACCGGTAGGAGAACGAAATAACAATCTTATTTTATATCGTCCATCTTCCCTTTTTTCTTTTGACTCCTGCTTAGATTTTGAATTGTCACGAGCTTGTAGAAAAAATGAAATTTCTTGGCTCTGTTCTGTCTTGTAATAACGTTGACTGTTTTTAAAGATGATATTTCCGGTATCAAAACTGCTAAAACCTCCTGCTTGTGCATCTTGCGTAGTATTCACAAAAAATCCTTGCGCTACAGGGATATACGCGCCAGGACGTTTGTTGCTTTCATCACCCGAAGCATTTATCCTGGAGTCATTTGAAATGGCTGAAACTCCATCTATTAAATTTCGCACCGCGTAACCTCCAACATACTGTGCAAGGTAATGGGTTTTGCCGGCAAAATGATCCCAGAAATAAACGGCTCCGTTTAAAAGATTTTTATCGTTACGGCCTTCACCATCCCTAATATTATCCAGGATAAATTCTTCAACGCTAATGGCAGACGGATAAGGATTACCCAGCAGGTAATTTTGTCCCGATCTAATTTCGCTAACTTCTATTATTCCATTATTCGGAAAACCATTAAAAGTATAATTTTGAAGTTTTCCTTCAGCAATATCTATATTTTCGGTTCCCTTCATGGTGTAGCCTTCACCTGGTTTTAAGGCAGTATAGCTTCCAATTTGTTCCCACTGGCTATATTCATTGGCTGCCCTGGCTCTAAAAGCATTAATCCAGTAATCACTTACTTTAATAGGATTGGCTTTTGGTCCATCAGCGTGAGTATGGGGCCATTTAAAGTTGATATTCTGAAATTTATTAGTTCCCAGGGTAGAACCATCTTTCATAACCCGGTTTACTTTATAAGTGGTATTTGTAGGATCTGAAATTACCGGGGAACTCCAGTAATTATAATTAAAACTACTTGCAGTACCTTGTTGATCGCGCTCCAGGTTTCCGGAACCACTAATCTGGCTGTTTTCGGGTTGTACTAATTGCGATTCGCCATTAAGGTCTATATGCCCGTTTAGTTCGAGATAACGACTAATATATAATTCGTTGCCCGACGTATGGTTGGTGCCTTCCATAATTAATGAACCTCCATCATCTAAAAGCCCTAATAAAGTTATACTATTTGAATTATCGGTAGTTGGGGCATTGGTTAAGGTCTTGCCGTCTAACCTGGCGATATTCCAGTTAATTCGCTCACCATTTACACCGGCGCTGTTTGGAGTATCCCATACCTGTGGTTGTTTCCACGAATTGATGTTCCACCAGTCACCACCGGTTGCAATATATGGCAGGGGCGCCGTATTCTGCTGTGTACTTTGAATGTTTTTTAATCGGCCGTCAATACCATTTGGTATTTTGTTTTTTGTAATCCCCTTTGTTGCTTCAGAGGTTATTAGTCTATAATAGCCTGTTATGTTTTCCCATTTTAAATTATTTGGAACATCTAAAGGTATAACTTCTCCTCTAACATTTGTGTTGTTCTTTATTCTCTGGTTCATCATGAATTTGAGCTGATCTAATTCCAATGAAGTATTCCAAACCCTTACTTCTTCAATCCAACCGTGGAAAAAGTGCGTGGGAAGTGGTTCTAATGTACTATCGTGCATAGCCCCAATTAGAAACCTATTATCAATACTACTGGGTATGCCGGGAGCACTTTCGCCAGTTTTAATACCATCAATATATATTCCAGCATCATTTCCACCCTGAATTACCGCAATGTGATACCAGCGGTCTGAATCAATTGGATGAGTTGATGAAATAACTTCATTATCCCATCTAAATTTAGGGGTGTTATTTTCAATAATTAAATCATATCCTCCCGTACTAAGATTAGCATTATCCCTTTTAGAGAGTATAGTTTTTATTGAAGTGGTAGCGTTTTGATCTTGTTTTACCCAGGCTTCTAAGGTAAATCCTGAGGTAAGATTTAGATTATTTCCAAAATCTATATAATCATCAACTCCGTCAAAATCTATAGTGCTGCAATTACTAAAAATTATTTTAACTCTATCTGTATTTCCACAGGGGATAGTCCATTCCAGGGTATAGGTTCCAGTTGTTGTAATGGTAAAAAGACTTTCTGGATTGTTCACATCTGAAATTACCGCTCCCGTGGGGCCATTAATAATTCGCCAGGTTCCAAATTCTTCTTCTTGTGTTCTGGGATTAGTGTAGCCTTCAAAAACAGCCCCTAATTTTACCTGATTTACACCACATTCTAAAGTTTTGTCTTCTCCTGCATTGGCAATTAATTCCTCAGGTTGTGCAATAGTTACTTCTGTGCTAAATTCACAACCATTGGCATCAACCACGTTTACTGCATAAGTGCCAGCAGAAAGATTGTTAGCGGTACCTGTTGTTTCTGTTGAAGTTTGACTAATATGGTCCCAAACTATAGTGTATGGCGCGGTTCCGCCAGAAGCTTCTACCGTCGCAGTAGCATTACTCCCTCCAAAACATACTAAGGGTGTCTGGTCTATTTCTTCTAGTAAAAGTGCATTTTCGGGTTGGGTAATGGTAATATTGTTTACAGTATAAGTTTCATTATCGTCATGAACCATTGCTTTGTAAGTCCCAGCCGGTAGATTTTGGAAAATTCGGGTGTCTTTAGGACCATAAATTTCGCCGGTTAGCGTATTTTGTAATTCGTAATGGTAGGTACCAACACCGCCCGTAGGTATGATTTCTATTGATCCTTTTTCATCTCCATAGCAAAAGTTCTTAATTTTTTCTATTCTTGCCGATAAAGGAAAGTGAATTTCATCGTTTTCGTTAGTTGATACGCACATTCTTTGGCGAACATCTCCACATTTTTTATTAGCATTATTGGTCCAATCCATATAAAAACTTTCCAGGGTAATAGCATTTCCACAAGACCAATTTTCTATTTCTCCAATTCTGAAAAGGGATGGTATTTTATCATTCCCTATATCTATACAACCAGTAATTCTTTCTTCAGAAATAAATTCTCCGCTTTGTGATATGGAATAAATAAATTCAATTGAGGGATTATATGCATTAGCATTTTTTTCTATACGAAGATATATATAGCGCTTTCCACTGTAACTTGTACATTCGGCACCCGTAAGTGGGCTGCCGTCCTCTTTCCCGATATAAAATGTATCTAATTCGAAATCTAAATTTCCAGTTTGTCCGCATGGTTCAAAACATTCACCTACGTAATGGTTAAATATTTCAGTGTATTCATTCCCAACTGAATCTGTAACTGTAAGAGAAACGGGATAGACTCCACTTTCTAAATAATTAACTATGTGTACTCCGGGACCTTCGGTTTGATTGTTGGTATCACTAAATTCTGCAGTTTCACCTCCAAAATCCCATTTATAGGTATAAGGTGCAATTCCTCCCTGAACAGAATCGAGTTGAAAAGTTGAAGTTCTTAATCCGCCTTCATCACTTAAACATTTGGAAGTTGGAATCATACTCGCTTCCAACGGGTCTATTATGGTAATCGTTTCTTCATCGGTACATCCATTGGCATCAGTAACTACCACGCTATACGTTCCGGCAGCCAGGTTACTTGCCGTTTGCCCTGTTTGCCCATCAGACCATAGAAATTCGAAATTGGCTGTTCCACCTTCAATAATTGCAGTAGCAGTTCCGGTAGCAGAACCAAAAGTATTAGTTTCAGTATCAACAATATTTGTAATTACTAATTCTTCTGGCGGGTAGACTGTAATGGTTTCTTCAATAGAACATCCATTTTCATCGGTAATTGTTAGAGTAAGATTATTGGAAGAAGCTGTATTGTTTACATTACTAACCGTAGCTCCAGTTTGTCCATTACTCCAGTTGTAAGTTAATTGCCCGGTTCCTCCCTGAGCTTCAATAGTAATTGAAGCGTTATTTTCTTCAAAACATCCTTTGTTGATACTGATACTGGTTATTTCAATAAAACTATTTGGCTCAGTAATGGTAAAGTCTTTAGTTGCAGCACATCCATTTACATCTGTAGCTGTAACCGAATAGGTACCCGGGCTTAATCCATCTTTTACAGCTCCATTTCCTAACTCTTCCCAATCATAACTGATTTCTCCAACTCCACCGGTGACAATAGCATGTGCTTCGCCCGATGCAAAGCCGTTACATAAAATATCATCAACCTGAACATTTAGTTCTATCTGATTAATAGTAATATTCTGTTCTATACTCGCTTCATTTCCTGAAGCATCAGTAAAAGTCCATATAATTGAACCGGATCCAGTAAAAGTGGTAGATCTGTTGGCTTCAGCGGTAATATCACCTCCACAATTATCAATTGCAACAGGAGTTTCCACAGTATATTCACAACCCCAGGTAATGTCATTCAAGGTGGGTAAAACTGGTTTTATCTTATCCTCTACAGTTACTATAGCTGTAATTGAAGCCGTATTAGTATGAATATCGGTTACAGAAAGAGTGACAGTATTCTCACCGATATCAGTACAATCAAAAGTGGAAATATCCAGTGAAGTTGATTGAATACCGCAGGCATCAGTAGAACCATTGTCTATTTGATCTGCGGTGATACTTGCAGTGCCGTTTTCATCCAGTTGAACGGTGATATTTTGTGTGATTACCTGAGGGGCAATTTTATCTTCAACAGTAACGGTGGTATTTTTTGTTGCCGTATTATTATGAATATCGGTTACCAAAAGAGTAACGGTATTTGAGCCGATATCGGTACAATCAAATGTGGAAATATCCAGTGAAGTTGATTGAATACCGCAGGCATCAGTAGAACCATTATCTATTTGATCTGGGGTGATACTTGCAGTGCCGTTTTCATCCAGTTGAACGGTGATATTTTGCGTAATTACCTCAGGCGTAATATTATCTTCAACGGTAACGGTGGCATTTTTTGTTGCAGTATTATTATGAATATCGGTTATCGAAAGCGTAACGGGATTTGCCCCGATATCCGTACAATCAAAAGTGAAAATATCCAGTGAAGTTGATTCTATTCCGCAGGCATCAGTAGAACCATTGTCAATTTGATCTGGGGTGATACTTGCGGTGCCGTTTTCATCCAGTTGAACGGTGATATTTTGTGTGATTACCTGAGGAGCAATATTATCTTCAACGGTAACGGTGGCATTTTTTGTTGCCGTATTATCATTGTTATCGGTTACCGAAAGAGTAACGGTATTCGTGCCGATATCGGTACAATCAAATGTCGAAATATCCAGTGAAGTTGATTCAATTCCGCAGGCATCAGTAGAGCCATTATCTATTTGATCTGGGGTGATACTTGCAGCGCCATTTTCATCAAGTTGAACGGTGATATTCTGCGTGATAACATTCGGAGCAATATTGTCCTTTACTGTAACGGTAGCGTCTTTTGTGGCGGTATTTCCGTTTATATCAGTTACGCTTAGCGTAACACTATTATTTCCAACATCAGTACAGCTAAAATTTGTTTTACTTATGGAGATTTGATCAATTCCGCAGTTATCTGAAGAACCATTATCAATATCACTCGCCTGAATTGAAACAGAACCGTTCGAATCTAATACAACTTCAATGTTTCTCAAATTAACGGTAGGAGCTTCCGTGTCTTCGAATTCGACGGTAAAACTGGCATTAGCCGTATCATCATTACTATCGGTTACCGTTACAGTGTAATTTCCAGGTTCGAGACCAGAGATATCTTTTTCTGAACTCGAAAAATTATTCGGTCCACTCCAGGAATACGAATAGGGAGATACGCCACCAGAAACATCAATATTTAATGTGCCGTCCTGGGCATCGCTACAAGTTGCGGGAGTATTTTCGGTTAAAGTAATAGAGGGAGCAAGCTCTAATAAAAAGCCAACGAAAAATAAATTCTTTTGTTGTTTTTCTTTTAAAACAGGCTTTTCGGGCCCATAAGTAATATTAGCCAATAGTGTATTTCCGGAGAGTAGGAACCAACCAGAAATAAGTGCTATAAAAAAAAACCGGGGAGTAATTTTACCCATAGGCGACTGTATTATTACAGGGGGTAAAATTACATATAATAAATCTATTTTAACAGGATTTTAAGGCAAAATTACAGATATAAAACCTTTAATATCAGGTAAAAGACCATTTGTAAGAATAAATAATATTTAAATGTAGGAAAAATCCTTCAATAAAAATAATTGTTTTTTTAGTCTATAGCTATTAATTAATTTCTGAAACTTGATTTTAGTAGTAAGTAGATCGGCTATTACCTTAATAAAAAATAAAAGCTCTCAGAGGGAAAAGTCTTGAGAGCTTAACTTTGGTTCTTTTAAGTGGAAAATGTTTAACTAGATCAGATTTAGGATAAAAAATAGCGCCTAAAAACCGATAAGTAATTTAGGATTACTCTATGCGAAAAAAGTACTTCAGGAATATTCTAAGAAGAAATTTAGTCTTTTCTAATAATTACTTTTTTGGCATAATCTCCTGCATTAGTAAAGATTTTTACGATATAAACGGCGGTGCTTAAGGATTTTTTCTGCGGAATATGAATTTCTTTAATGTCTGGTATTCCAAAATGCTGATCTACCAATTGGCCTGCAATATTGTAAATGTTTATATGCTCAATTTTATGAATTTCAGGGTTGTTAATTACAAATTCCCTGTTCTCCATGGAATAATAAAAATCTACAGGTCCTTCCCCGGGTTCTTTATCTTTTCGAGTGCTGGTTAAATCCTGGAAAACAATTTCATATAAATCTTTATATTCTCCTGCAGGTAAAGTAGCTCTAAAAGCTTCTTTTCGTAAATCGTGATAGGTACTGTCACTATTGTTTCGCAAATAGATTTCTATAATATCTGGAAGGTTAGGTAATTCACTAATTTCTATACTGAATTCTTTTTCTTCAGCAATTTTAATACCCAAAGGTAACCTTTGATCGAGGTTGAAATGAGGTACACCCTGGATTACATAATTGCCTTCCCCAACTACCCAATACATATCTTCTTTGCCTTTATCTATTAAAGGGGCATCAAAACCGAGATCGAAGCCCTGGCTGGTTCTGGCATCTGCGCCCACCAAAATTTCCCGGTGATAGCCGGTAGGAGAATGAAACTTTAGTCTTATTTTATAACGGCTATCTACAATTTTTTCCTCCTTATTTTTATTGGTTTTAGTATTGTCGAGTGGTTTTAGAAAGAAAGAAGAACTTTGCCCTCGCTCCATTACAAAAGCACGTTGGCTATTTTTAAAAACAATATTTCCCGACCCAAAGTCATCAATATCTTCGGCCTGGGTATCCAGGGTAGTGTTTACAAAAAATCCCTGGCCTACCGGAATATACGGCCCGGCCTTTTTGGTGCTTTGGGCGCCGGAAGCATTAATCCTGGAATCGTTGGAAATAGCCGAAACTCCATCTATTAAATTTCTTACAGCATAGCCGCCCACGTACTGTGACAGGTAATGGGTGTGGCCTCCAAAATGATCCCAGAAATAAACGGCTCCATTTAGAAGATTTTTTTCATTACGCCCTCCGCTATCTTTAATATTATCCAATATAAATTCTTCCACACTAATCGCAGAGGGATAAGGATTCCCTATTAGATAATTTTGTCCCTGCTGAATTTCGCTAACTTCAATAGTTCCATTATTCGGAAAACCGGTAAAAGTATAATTTTGCATATCAATTATTCTTGCATCTCCCGTGGTACCTTTCATAGTATAGCCTTCACCGGGTTTTAAAGCAGTATAGCTTCCAATTTGTTCCCATTGGCTATACTCATTGGCTTTTCGGGCTCTAAAGGCATTAATCCAGTAATCACTAATTTTAATAGGATTTGCTTTTTCACCATCGGCATGTGTATGCGCCCATTTAAAATTGATATTTTGGAAGTCTTTTGTGCCCACGGTAGAACCGTCTTTCATCACCTGGTTAACTTTGTAATTCTGGCTATTTGAATTTGGTAAAACAGGAGAACTCCAGTAATTATAATTATAGCTACTTGCGGTACCTTGTTGATCTCGTTCCAGGCCGCCGGAACCACTAATTTCACTGCCTTCTGTTTGTATTAATTGAGATTCGCCATTAAGGTCAATATAACCGTTTAGCTCCAGATAATGGGTAATAGTTAAAGCATTACCGGTTCCGAACCCGGTTTGGCTTTGGCCCATATTATTCTCACCTTTCATAATTAACTGGGTGCCATTTTTAGAAATCAGACTTAATAATTTAATATCCTTATTATTAGAATGTATATTATTATTCTGGATCGCAATGTTCCAGTTTATTTCGGTTATTTGATCAATTCCCATGTCATTTGGGAAAGTCCAGAATTTATTAGCAGAAGCATCCCAAGTGCTATTGTTGTGCCAGGCACCGCTGTTATTTGATTCATACGGAAGGGGTGCAGTGTTTTCCTGCATCTCCTGTATGTTTTTCAGTAAACCATGGGCTGATTCACCTAAACTACCAAGGTTATCTGTAAACCCATCGCTAATAAGATCATTCTGTGCAAGAAGCTGATAATAACCTACTAAACTGGTCCATAGAACATTTTCCGGGGCGTTGGGTAAGTTTAAATTATTTCCGAGTACAGTACCACTCACGTTTGTACCATCTTTTTCAAGACGTTGATTCATAAAGAATCTTATTTGTTCAATGGGAATTGCTGTATTCCAAAATCGAACTTCTTCAATATAACCTTCAAAATGATCTTTACTTTCTATAGTTTCATCTGGGGTAAAAGCAGCACCAATAAGCGCAGGGGTTTCGGTTGCTCCTATTGATTGAGGAATATTTGTAGTATTTGTTTGAATTTCAATTCCATCAACATACAATTTAAGAGCTGAACCCTTATTATAAACCGCTGCAATATGATACCAACGATTTGTATTTATTTTTTTTACTGAAACTACACTCTTATTATTAACACGAAATGTTGGGGAACCATTATTAAGAAAAAGATCATAGCCGGCATTCATATTGTCTGCAGACCTTTTAGACAAAATAGTTTTTGTGCCTGAAATTGAATGTGGTTTTACCCAGGCTTCAATAGAAAAACTCGAATTAATATTATAGTGGTCTCCTAAATCTACAAAATCATCAATTCCATCAAAATTTAACTGACTACAAGAAGGAGGGAAGGTGATCTCAATTTCTTCACTCACGCTACAGCTTTCATTTGCATTAGAAGAAACACTCCAGGTAAGCGTATAGGTTTGTCCCGGCTGGCCCGTAAAACTGGTATTCGGATTATTAGGATCTCCAAGTAATGCAGTCTCTCCATTATTATAAGACCAGGAGCCCTCGCCTATTTCAGGATCTATAGGAGAAGCAGCTAGCCAAAGTGTTTTTATTCCACATTCCGAAATCTCAGGAACTTCCCCTGCGTTTATTTCAGGAGGAGTAAGGGTTGTGAAGGTTTTAACTTCAGCAGCGCAATTCTCGCTGGAACTTACCAGAAATGTATATCCTTTTCCGCCTTGCAGTCCTGAAATTATAAAGCGTTCTGTCGCTATATCATAATTTATCTGTTCCTGCCCTAAATTAATTTGATTTCCTTCAGCATCTAGTATGTCAAGTATGTAAGGAATATTTTCAGGATCAATCGTTTCCTCAGCAAAAAGTCCTCCGCTTACAGGTATGGAAACTACAGCGCCAAAATCATCAAAACAGGATGCTTCTTCCAATTCAATCGGAGCCCCTACTATCAATTCTTCAGGTTGCTGGATTGTAATCGTGTCTGTTCTCACAGTACATCCTTTAGCATCGGTTACATCGGCATAATAATCTCCAGCTACCAGGTTTTCTGCAATTCTTCCCGTTTGCCCATCACTCCAGAGGAAAGTGAATGGCGCTGTGCCGGTATTTTCAATAATACTGATTTCTATTTCACCATTATCTCCTTCAAAACAACTTACATCTTGCGAAATGAGTTCCAATTCCGGACTAATATTGAAAATAATATTTATAGTGTCACTTACAGTTTCACAAACCGCCCCGGTGTCTTCATTAGAAGTTAATATTAATTCTATTTCGCCCGAAGCAATTTCTTCTTCATTAGGGGTGTAAGTAGTGCTGATTAAATTAGGATCGGTAAACCTTGAATTATCTCCCGCTGCCGTGCTCCAGAAGCCTGAATTTATACTTGGATGCGTTATTGAAGCAGATGAAAGATCTATAATCGGTTCGTTGGAGCAAATTTCCATATCCTCTCCGGCAAAAACCACGGCTTTTTCAACTACTTCTACCGTAGTAGTTTTAGACTCTAAATTACAGCCATAGAAATCGGTGATTTGTAAAGAATATTCCCCTGCCATTTCAGCTGTAGCGTTCGGGATCTGAATTGTATCTGCCGCTACACGCTCACTTTCTTCATTTATAGTTTTTGATCTAGTGAATCCGTTTGGTCCCGTCCAGTTAAATGTTATAGGAAACCTACCGCCATCCAGGTTTGCTGCCAATTCTATAGTTTCATTTTCGCAAATGGGGCCATTATTATCAGGGATAAATTCGAAATCAAAAGATCTAAAGGCTGAAAATGAAATATCATCTATCCCGAAGTCGTTTCCTCCTGCAGTGGGATTCTCATTAATAATTCTTACAGTTGCCTCTGTATTATTACCCGAATTCCATAATTCAGGGTTATAAAAATTAATCCAATTTCCTACAGGTTCATTTGTGAGGTCACCCAATGTGCTTTCAACTTCTACACTACCATTAACCAGTACCTGAATTCTTAAACGAGCTGGACTGGCAGGATTCACATTCGTGGTCCAGGCGCTAAAATAATAGTCAGTATCAGGAATTATTTCGAGAGGGTTAGATTCCCATACTACGTTTCCTATGGATTGATCTCCGTTTACAATCATAAAATTACCACGCCCGCCGTGGCCACGACCAAAAAAGTTATAATGATAGTCATTAGCATTTTCATCTATGGCATAGGTTCCTTCTGGAACCATTTCATTATTCCTTCCCGGGTCATCGGTTACAAAATTATACTGTGTAGTAAAATCATTGGTATTTCCCTGTTCAAAATCACCATTTATAACTAGGTTTTCATTAGGAGTGATAGAAGCAGAAGCTTCACAACCATTCTTAGTGACGTATAAAGTGTAGGTTTGGGCCAGACTTACCTGTAAAGAGGCCTCTGTAGAGATAGTTTGCCCAGCGGCTACCCACCTATAGGAATCATAAACGGCATCGGCAGATAATAAAACCTGGTTTGTTTGATCTAAAGAACAATAATTTGCAATAATTTCAGGTTGTAAGGGGTCTTTTACCTGAACCTCAACTGTGCCAACCCCGGGGCATTCTATCTCTGGATCCGTATAGGTAGCAGTAAATATGGTTGTTTCTGAGACGGATATATTTGTAGGATTAGGGGTATTTGAAGTCCATTCCGGGTTAGCAGAAGAGGTCCAGGTGACTTTAGGAACAGTAGTCCCTTCCCCGGTAAGTTTAACATTATCTATAGCCCACCAGTATCCCCAACCAGCTCTATATTTAAAGCGTATATATAAATTTTCTTTTCCTGTCCATCCATTTAAGTCGAAGGAGACAGGACCTTTTGTGGTAGAGGCCGGAGTAGCATACACTCTCTCCCAATTATTATTATCAGTAGATACTTCTATTTCACCTACACTATTATAGTATCTGTAATAGTGCCAAAATGATAGTTCTAGATTACTATACCCAACTGTATTAATACTTTTATTATACTGTAGAACGGTTTCGGTATATGTGTATCGACCTTGAATATCACTATTGCTAAGAAAGAATTGAGTTCCATCATTGGAGCGAATATTATCATCATAATTTGGCGTATAATTATTGGGTCTCAATCTCCACCGTGCTAGGTTTGCATTATTTCCAGTAGAATAATTATACGTAGTCCAGTTATTAGCCGAACCGTTAAATTTTTCATCGAAAAGGATAGGTTCAACTGATTGTTCTCCTTCAAAAGTAGAACTGAGATCCACGGTCTCTCCTGCACAAATATTATTCTTAGAAGTACTAGCTGTAACTTTAGGTCCTGATAAAAGAGAAAAACTTATACTCTCTTCAGTTGTACATCCCTTAGCTGAAGTAATTGTTATAAAATATGTTACTCCAATTTCCAGTCCGGTATCGTTGTAAAGAACTTCATCTATGTTTCCTGATCCCGAGGAACTCGGGTTTCCTTCAAATGCATTTCTTCTCCAGGTAATGGTTGAGTTTGCCAGCGAACTTTGAGGATTGTAATCAATACTACTACCATTACAGATATCAGCTATTGCTGTTTCGATTAATTGGGGGGCTGGAGAAATTTCAACCTCAACTGAGATATCATTTATACAGCCATTCTTTTCTAGAGTGAATATATAGGTAGCTGTAATAGGGTTTCCTGAGTTATTTACAAGAGATTCATTCGGGTTAATGTTGTTTTTATCAGATGAATTTGTGGCAGCATTTTCTCCCACGGCTGCCCTGGACCAGCTAATTGTAGTTTCTTCTAGATTACTTTCCGGTAAAAAATTGAAAGCTTCTCCACTGCAAATTTCAGTGGGTGCTTCTTCCAAATTAGTAATCTGTGGCTTAATTTTATCAACCAGAATTTCTTTAATTAATTTACAACCTGCATTACTCTCACCTTGAATGTAATAAGTTCCCAAACTAACTTCAGTGGGATTACTTATTGCTATGGTAGCTTCCGCATCTTCCCAGTAGGTATAATTTAAGGAGTTATTGCTTTTAAGTGCAGTATCTGTAAGGTCAACTGCTGATACACACTCAGGTAGGTTTATTTCAAACTCCGGCGTTGGGTTTACCGTAATTACAACCGGAATTGTCGATCCTGTACATTCGGCTGCCTCAGGAGTAATGCGGTATGTTACTGTTTGAGCTTGAGAAGTAGTGTTAACAAGTTCATGTTCTATTATTCCTTCTCCTGCTAAACTTCCGCTTATTGCGCCTTCAATTCCTGCAGGGGCATCAACCGTCCAGGTAAAACCTGTGTTGGCTACCGAGCTCGCCAATGAAATATCTGTTATTTCTCCTGAACAAATTTGATTAGTAAATGAGGCATCTACCACCGGACTAGGTTTTACAGTTACAGCAATTTCAACCGGCTCTCCAATGCAGCCGTTAGCCTTTGGAGTAATGGTGATAGTAGTATTTACTGGAATATCTGAATTATTTACCGGGGTAAAAACAGGTATCTCTGTAACGTTGGTTCGGTTAGAAAGTCCTATAGTAGAACCTCCTGAAATATCATAAGTAATCCCTGTAACATTACCCAATAAAGCTATTGCCTCAGTGGGCGCAGCGTTACATAGTTCAGGGATTACAGGCGTTTCTAATTCAGGTTTTGGTTTAACTTCTATAGTAAAAGTTTGTATTTCGCCAACACAGTTATTGGCCGATGGTACTATTGAAATAGTCGCTATTTGCAGCTCGTTGGTATTATTATTTGCTGTAAATGCGCTAATATTCCCGGTGCCCGAAGCACCAAGACCTATATTTGGATTATCGTTAGTCCATTCCACGGTACTGCCCGTTACCGAAAAACCGGAAAGATCGATAGAATTAACTGTCTCGCCCTCACAAATTTCAATATCGTTGGGTGTAGTAACAGAGGGAGTAGGGTTAATTGTAATAAAAAAATAATTTTCTTCTCCTTCACAATTTCCCCCAAATGGAATTACAGTGAATTTTACTTCAATAGGACTACTAGTATTATTAATTGCTGTAAATTCAGGAATATTGCCACTTCCGCTTGAAGCCAGGCCAATATTTGCATTAATATCGGTGTCGTAGAACCATTCGTATTTTTTATTTGCTAAGTCATTTCCGGTAAAAATTACGCCGGGAACTTCTTCTGTATTACAATATTCGTTGCCATCAATTTCCGGAATTTCCACAGTAGGTTCAGGGATAGAAATTAATTGTTCCGCAGTTACAAAATTCTCTGCTGAATCAGTAAAAGTCCAGGTTATAATATATTCTCCATAAGAATCAAATTCAAGAGGATCACCAGTGGTTCCAGTAATGTCTGTGTCGCAATTATCGGTAGTTGTTGGGAAATCTGTAATTTCTGTACCGCATGTCCAACTGATATCTGGTAATGATGGTTTAATTGGCGCTTGATTATCAACTACAGTTACTGTTTGTGTGGCGGTTGCAGTATTATCGGAATTGTCGATTACCGTCCAGGTTACGGTAGTTTCCCCAATAGGAAAAACCGAAGGCGCATCATTAGTAGTATTTTTTATTCCGCAGTTGTCGTTTATATTTGGTGCTCCCAGGTTTACATTGGACGCCGTACACTCATTGTTGTCAGTATTTTGGGTGACATTCGCAGGGGCAGAAATTGTAGGATTTTGATTATCAACTACCGTTACTATTTGTGTGGCGGTTGCAGTATTATCGGAATTATCGGTTATTGTCCAGGTTACGGTAGTTTCCCCAATAGGAAAAACCGAAGGCGCATCATTAGTAGTATTTTTTATTCCGCAGTTGTCGTTTATATTTGGTGCCCCCAGGTTTACATTAGAGGCTGTACACTCATTGTTGTCAGTATTTACGCTCACATTGGCAGGGGCAGAAATTGTAGGATTTTGATTATCAACTACAGTTACTGTTTGTGTGGCGGTTGCAGTATTATCGGAATTATCGGTTACTGTCCAGGTTACGGTAGTTTCCCCAATAGGAAAAACCGAAGGTGCATCATTTGTAGTATTTTTTATTCCGCAGTTGTCGTTTGTATGTGGTGTTCCCAGGCTTACATTAGAGGCTGTACACTCATTGTTGTCAGTATTTTTGGTGACATCTCCAGGAGCAATGACATTTGGATTTTCATTATCAATAACAGTAATTACCTGGGTGTCACTATCAGTTCCTTCGTCGTTGGTTATGGTCCAGGTTATGGTAGTATTCCCTACAGGAAATTGGTTTGGAGCATCGTTCGTTACGTTCCCTTCACCACTCGTTTGGGCAGAACCTAAAACGAAATTTGAAGCGTAGCATTGTCCAGAATTATTGTTGACTGTTTTATCACCAGGAGCGGTAATAGTGGGGGCTGCATTTAAATAGAAACCAACAAAAAAGAAATTTTCAGAATTTTTATCTTTTAAAACTGGTTTTTCAGGCCCATAGGAAATATTAGAAAATAGCGGATTTACAGCGTGAATGAACAAGCCGTAAATAAGAATTATTAATAAAAACCGGGGAGTAATTTTACCCATAGGCAACTAAAATGTTACAAGTGGTAAAATTACATATAAAAAAACTATTTTAACAAGAAATTAAGTCAGAAATATAGCTTAATCCTCTAAAAATCAGATTAAATGCAAATTAAATAGGATGAAAGGTTTTAATTGTAAGAAAAGACTTTCTTATTTCATAATAAACTTTTTATTTCTGTTTCCATCTGCTGTAATTAGTTTTACAATATAAACACTGGCGCCTACGGGATTTATTACTAGAATGTTCTGTTTTTGTAGTGGAATATCGGTATGTGTCTGGACAAGTTTTCCGCTTAAATCAAATACATGAACCTCAGATATCTCAATGAGTTCAGGATTATCAATTCTAAGTTCATAAGTTTCGTCATTATATTTAAAATCTATTGTCGAACTTAAATCAGGTTTTTCTGGAATTTCGGGAATCGCTTTAATATTCTTAAAGATTATTTGAAACCTGTTGTGAATTCTACCCAGCTGAGAGATAGCGTCATAAGGTTTTTCTTTAAGATCGTGCACAGTATCCAGTAATTTATCATTCAAATAAACCGGAATTTCATCAGGGAAATTTTCAAGACTATCTATATGAATTTTAAAATACCCATCTCCGGCTATTTTTACACCAATAGGTAAGACCTGACCTGTGTTAAAATTGGGAACACCCTGAATCACAACTTTCGAGGAATCTATAAGCCAGTACATATCTTCCTGGTTATTTTCTATTAAAGGAGCGTCATAACCAAGGTCAAAACCATTGCTGGTATTAACATCTCGGGTAACTAAAATTTGCCGGTGGTAACCTTTTGGAGAATGGAATTTAAGCCTAATTTTAGCTCTTTCATCGCTATCCTGAGCTTTTATATTTTTTGATTTGGCAAGAGGTTGAAGAAAAATTGAACTGCTCACATTTTCTCTAACACCCTGGCGCTGGGAATTTTTAAAAATAACATCACCTCCTGCTATTGTAATATTTCCTGAATTTTCTTCATCTAACCTTGTGTTTAGGAAAAATCCCTGGCCTACAGGAATAAATTGTTGCGGGGTTTTTGTCCCCTTGGCATCGTTGGCATTTATACGATAATCATTTGAAATTGCCTGCACCCCGCCGGCTAGTGAATATGCTGCATAGCCACCCACATATTCCCTAAGTATATGAGTATTTTCTGCTCCAAAATGATCCCAAAAATAAACCACTCCGTTAAAAACATTTTGTGAATTTCTACCGTCGGTAACATCTTTTAGATTATCCAGGATAAATTCGTTGGCATTTAGCGCCGACGGATATGGGTTGCCTACCAGGTAATTCATATCTGGACCAATGTTTAATTCAATTCTGCCATTATGCGGCTTACCAGTAAAAACATAGTTTTGTTCCTCCAGAATTGAAGCCGTACCCGAGCTTCCTTTCATAGTAAACCCTTCGCCGGTGTTAAGGGTCCCGTTAGCTCCAATATGTTCCCAGTCTCCATATTGGTTTGCTCTGCCGTTAAAAGCATGTAGCCAGTAAGCACTTATTATAATTGGAGATGTTCGGGCCTGGTCCGCTGCCGCATGACCTCCTCTAAAATCTATATTTAAAGGATTTTGTGTATTTGTGCCATCTCGCAAGATTGTTGAAATGGTATATGGAGAATTATTACTACTTCCTTGTGCACTAACCGGCGAGCTCCAGTAATTATAGTTAAAACTGTTACGGGTGCCCTGTTGATCTCGTTCTAAATAACCACTACTGGCCTCTTCCAAAATACTAGCCTCATCCTGCAAAAGTTGGGATTCGCCAATTAAATTTATAATCCCATCTAATTTCAAATAATGGGTAATACGCAGAAATTTTCCATTATTATATTCATCCATCGCATCAATGGGATCGGAAATTTCCAATTCTTTTTCTTCTGATATTAATCCCAAAACGCTAATATCTTTATTTCCCGAATTAATATTGTGAGAAGTTCTAACGATATTCCATTCAATTGGATCTCCATTTATTCCTGTGCTGTTTGGTGCATCCCAAACTTCAAAATGCGTCCAGGTATTAATAGTAGTCCAGGTTTGACCGTCTATTCGAGAAGTGTAGGGGAGGGGCGCCGTATTTTCCTGAAGCGTTTCCATATTTTTAAGTTTGCCGGGGATGGCATTTTGTGCCAAATCGGGAGTGGTTCCTCCGGCTACAAGTTCCTCCTGAGCTAATAACTGATAGTATCCCGCTAAATCAGCAAAACTTAATCCTTGCGGCACATTCATAGGAATATCTACTCCCATTTGAGTGCCATTATTGTAGAGACGTTGGTTCATCATAAACCTTATTTGTTCTACGGTTATAGCAGTATTCCAAATTCTGACTTCTTCTATCCAGCCTGTAAAATAATTTTCAGCAGTACTAGTGGTATTGTTCCAGCTGGCACCTATAAGGGTTCTTTCCCCACCATTTCCGAGGTTAAAACTACCGCTTTCAATTCCGTCTATATAAAGAGTATTATTAGAAACAGCAATATGATACCAACGGGAATTTGTATTAATTTCAGTGGGTAAGCTTTCGAAATTAATTTCGAAGTTAGGCCCGCTAATAATAGTTCCTGTTGAAGCTTCAGGTCGAATCCACGCCTCTAAACTGTAATTTCCTGTATAGGTTTCTCCTAAATCAACATAGTCATCTAACCCATCAAAATCAAGGGCAATACAATCTTCAAAAACAACTTCCGCAGCTTCATAAATTGGTGAACAAGCTTCATTTTCAATTAAATTTCCATTCTCGTCGGTTTCAGTTGATTCTAAAACCCAGGTAATAGTATAACTTTCCGGACTTTCCGATTGCGAAGTGAAAATAGCATTCGGGTTGTTTATAGGGTCGCTCTCATTGTTAGGATCAATATTTGAAAATTCGTAGCCTTCGGGCCCTTCTACTACCCATTTCCCAATATATCCATCCAGGGTAGGATAGGAAGTGATTTCGCCCTGGGTTTCGCTACTTACTGTGGCAGATAATTGTGCAGAATAAACTCCGCAGCTCCCGGTTTCAGCCTGGACGGTAGAAGTATATTGGTCATAAACAAAAACTCTAATTTCTTCATTATTGGTAGCAGTAGCGCAAGAACCGCCTGTATATTCTAAAGTTGTGGTAATTACAGAGACATTCCATCCAATTTCAGTAGGCTCCCAGATTTCTGAATTATTTGTTCCAATAATAACCGGAGTATCGGGATCTGTAGTGTCTTCCCAAACTACTCCAACATTTTGTGGTCCATCGGGTAAAATAATATTATCAATAGCCCATACATCGCCTTGTCTGGCTCCAACATAACTAAACATTATTCTTAAATTGTTTTGCCCAATATAATCGCCCACATCAATTTCAATTTTATTTTCAGGTCGTGAAATAGGCGTTCCCGAGGCAAAATTATTATAATTACCACTTGAAGGATCCCCGTTATTATTATATAATGAGGTGTAAGTGCTACCGCCATTTGTTGAAATTAAAACTTCAATAGAGGCTCCATCGGTAAGGTTGTAGGCCTGATCAAAAGTTAAAATGCCTGAGTCCAGCCCGTCTAAAGCAAATACGTTGGTCTCCATAGTAGAGGTGTTATTCCCAGAGACCAGGGAGAAACCTTTGTTTCCATCATCTAAACCGTGATCAAATCTTTGCATGGAGGTGTTGTACGGGGATGTAAGGTTTGCTGTAATAAATTCCCTTGGCGTCACCCTGCGCCAAACGTTGGGCGCGGTGTTGTTTGCGCTGGTTTCAAAGTTTTCTTCAACTCCATTAGAATTTATAATTCTCCAACCCTGTTGATTTATTGAAGCGTTATCAAAATTACCACTATCATTTACTCCGTCACCAGATTGATAACCCGTTTCGGCACTTAAAGTGACATCGGCTCCCAAACAAATTAAATTCTCACTCACAGTTACGGGAGCGGGTTCAATATTAGAAGAGATTACACTTAAAATAGCCGTTCTGCTTACCACTGGATTAGTACAGGAACCATTTACTATTTCTGCCTGAAAAATTAATGTTTCGGTACCAACCAACCCGGTAATAATTGCGGAAGAAAGGACATTGCTGTTTTCTCCTGGTATAGTTTGAAAAGAAGCCTGGGATGCAGTTCTGTATTTCCAGGCAACTACCTGCCCGGTATGGCCGGAAAGAACCAGGTCTTCTAAAAATTCTGGATCTTCACAAGTGGTATATAATCGGTCGAAACCTGCAAAATTTAATTCCCCGCCAATTGGACGTTCATCTACCTGTATATAAATTGTTTCTGAAATAGTTTCTTCACAAACTCCATTTTGTACCGCAGCTCTAAAGCCGGTGGTTGTGACAAGGTTTTGATAAGTATAGCTTGTAGAAATTTCCGATTCTTCTAAATCTATAATTTCCCAGGTTTCACCATTATCTTCTGTGAATTCCCAACGAATTACTTCACCATTAATGCCAGACAATGCAATTTCTCCCGAATTATTTCCAGTACAAACATTGGTTTCTCCAGCTATGGTTCCGGCATCGCTGGGTTGATCTACTTCAATGGTAATTTCAGCGGTAGTAGAACATTCTCCTGTTCCGGTACCAACCACTTTGTATGTAGTAGTTATTTCCGGATTCACCTCCAGGGAAGCGGTAGTGCCAATTTCTTCATCTGCTTCATTGTACCAAACATAAGTATCAGCTCCCTCGACAGTTAATGTTACCAATGATGCGGCACATACCAGGGTTTCTGAAGAAGTTATGGTAACTTCCGGTAACTCATGAATGATGACTTCAATAGCAACTTTATCGCTTTCGCAATCATTTAAGCTTTGAGAGACATAATATTGGTACATTCCTATACTTTCAGTATTGGGCAGGGGCGCTTCTGAAAGCAGATTTTCCTCGGCATCATACCAATTTAAACTAGCCGAGTCCGCTACCACAGCTTCAAGAGGATTGGCTGTCTCGCCTTCACAATATTCTATAACAATTGTAGTTTCGGGAGCTGCAGGTTTTTCTTTAATATTTACACTTACTGCTATACGTTCACTTTCGCAAACATCTGGTGTTTGGGTAACCCAATAAATGGTTTCTCCCGGTTCATCGGTACTCGGTACCGGAGTTTCAGGAAAAGCATCATCACCGGTTTCGGTGGCGTACCAGGTAAGATTTTCACCTGCCAGAACGCTTAAAGCAGGAGCTTCTTCATATTGACAATATTCAAAATTTGCTACCGTAGGCGGTTCCGGTACTTCATTTAAACGTAATTGAAAAGGATTAGTCACTGCGGTGGAACAAGTGAATTCTGCCGGTCCCTGGACTTCCACATAATAGTCGCCATTATAATTGGTAGTGACATTGATTATTTCCAAAGTACCAGCATACCTGCCGTTTTCATCGGCCGGTTGAGTAGTAATTGTAATATTTTCATCGGAATCATCTACTACTGCATTTCCTTTATACCAGGTGAAAGTTAGTGGTGCGCCGTTGGCATGGGCAATAAACTTCATCGTAACTTCTGAAAAACCGTCTCCGCAAATCGGCACTTCGGTCACAGGTTCTTCTATAATTATATCTTCATTTACATTTAAGCTAACGCTTTCTGAAGTAACCGGTGCACAACCTGCCGGCCCACTAACTTCAACATAATATTCACCGGCGTTTTGGGAAGTGGTATTATTAAAAGATAAAGTGGCTTCGGTAGCTTCTGAAGCTGCTTCTCCATCCCGGAACCATTGATATTGAAGTTCATCACCAGTTGCAACTACTGAAAGTTCACTGGGTTCTGTAGAGCAAATCCCTACACTAAATGGTTGAGAGGTAATTGCCGGAGCTTCATAAATTAAGATGGTGGTTGTAACTTCAGAAGGTTCACAGGCATCAAATTCAGGAAGTGTATAGGTTATGGTATGTTCACCGGCAGCACTTGCTGCAGGATTAATATTCCCTTCACTATCTATAACTAAACCGGTACTTCCAGAAAAAGTTCCGGTTTTATAAAGCTCTGGTGTCTCTTCAAAATTTACAGGAAAGTTTTCACTATTGGAACTGCAAAATGGTGCATTGTAAGAAATACTCGCATAGGGAACTTCGGTAATACTTACATTAGTGGTTAAAAGTACTTCATCACAACCTCCCGCAGCTGCTACAGTATAAGTAACTATATAATTTCCCGGATCACTGGAGCCGGGGAGAATATCTCCGGAATTTTCATTAATTGAAAGTCCAACAGGAGAAGCTGAGAAAGTTCCGCCGGCAATAGTTCCACTCACTTCCGAAAAATTTATTTGTTGAGGGGTATTATTTGAAACACAAAAAGGCCCGGCATAATTTAAAGTTGCTGTTGGTAATTCTGTAATCAGGATCTCAGTTTCTGTAGAAACCGTTTCGCATCCCGCTGAAGCTTCTAAGACATAGGTCATTGTATAAGTGCCTGGTTCACTGTTTGCCGGATTTATTTCACCGGTTTCTGTGTTAACCGCTAAACCTGAGGTTGAAGAAAAAGTACCTCCGGTTATTGCTCCACCTCCGGTAATTGCAGGAGTGAAAGTTGAGGAATCACCCTTACAAAATTCATTGAAATCGTATGTGATTTCAGGAGTTGGAATTTCGGTAATTACTACATCACTTGTAAAATTATATTCATTACAACCATCGGTAGCAGGAGTAGTGTATGTTACCGTGTAGGTTCCTGGCGTGCTATCAGATGGATTTATAGTTCCCGTATTAGCATCAATAGATAAGCCTGCATCTGCCGTAAATGAACCATTTTGGTAATTTCCGCTACCCGATAAAGTTACTTCTTTGGCTGAATCACCTGCCGAGCACATAGGCGTCTCATAGCTAAAGTCTACTTGAGGAATTTCCTTGATGCTCATTGTAGTGGTAATTAATACCAGTTCACAACCTACACTTGCGGGAATTGTATAAGTTATATTGTAATCACCGGGTTCACTACTGGAAGGACTTATTGTTCCTGTGCCGGGATCAATCTGAAGCCCGGGTTCAGCGCTAAATGTTCCGTTTTCATACGCTCCGATGGTATTTTCAAAAGTCACTGATTTAGCCTGGTCATCATCTTCACAAAATATAGATTCTTCATATACTAATTCTACCGAAGGAACCGGATTTACGGTTATTTCAAGACTTTCGGAAAGCGTTTGAACGCAAGTGGGTTCTTCCTGGTATGATGTACTTACTAATTCATAGATGGTAGATTCCGTGAGATTCCCGGAATTAAAAATGGCCTCTCCATTCTCATTTAAATCTATGGTTTTAGTGGTTCCGTTTTCAGTATAGGTGATTTGAGTATTGGGTGTACCTGAGAGTGTAATATCTGTAGTAGAATTTTCGCAAATATCATGATTCTCTGTTAGGAAGCTGGCCGTAGGGTTTGGTGCAAAGTAGAGAGTAACTTCAGCATAACCATCTCCACAAGCATCGGGATCGTTTTTATTGGTTTCTGGTTCTGGCACATTCACTACGACAGTTACTTCCTGACCAAAATCGGCTGAAGTTGGTATATATTGAATAGTAAAATTATTAGGATAATTATTTGTAATAGGTGGAATATTTGTAAAGCTTCCCCATCCATTATGTGAAAATGCTGGTTTAAATTTTTTGAAACCTCCAAATTCAATAGTTACATTTATTGGAACGGCCGTAGTGGTAGAACATAAATCCTGGTTTTCTCCAAGATCGGTTACTACAAAATCAGAAACCGTAATTTCTGAATATTGACTTTCAGTGCTCTCACCACAAATATTTCCAGCGACTACTTTTACTATTTCATTTGAATAGGGAGCGCTATTAGTAACATTCACAAGAATTGCATTGGTATTTTCGCCACTTACTATTTCCCATCCCGAAGGTAAAATCCAACGATAATAATCAACTTCAGAATCATTAGGAACACTAAAAGAGATATCATTACGAGGTGGGCAAATGGCATCTATTCCCAAATCTGTAGAGATAGTTCCGGGTTGATTTGGCACATCGTTTACGGCTGTTACTGCCAGACTAGTTATCTCACTATCACCACACTCATTTATGGCAAACACTTCAATGTTTCCTGAAGTTGGGGAGGCGCTAACAATAATACTGTTGGTGTTTTCTTCTGAAGTAATTACCCAACCGGAGGGTAATGACCATTCATAAGAATCAGCGTAGCTAATTTGGGGAATACTATATTCCAATTGAGTGGCATCTGCACAAACTTCAACTTCCCCGGTTATTTGGATATTCTCAATTACTGGGGCAGGTGGATCAATATTTACCTCTAGGGTTTGTAAATTACCGGTGCCGCAGTTATTAGTGGCTGAAACACTAACTTCTCCACTCTCTCCATATTGCCCACTGGTAACCTGAATTTGTGGTGTTCCCTGACCAGAAACTATAGTCCAGCCCTGGGGAAGGTCCCACGTGTACGACTCAGCTTCATTCATTTCAGAAATTGAAAAACTTAAAGAACTTTCAGGACAAATCACTTCAAATCCGTCTCCTATTTGCAGGCTTATTTCACCGGGAAGGGGAGGAGTTCCATAGTCTACATTTACTGCTAGAATATTTGCTTCGCTTTCACCACAGGAATTTACAGCTGTAACGCTAATGTTTCCGTTTTGATCATAATTCCCGGTGGTTACGCTAATTTGATTAGAATTTGCATCGCCATTTATTGTCCAACCTGCTGGTACTGTCCAATTATAACTTTCAGCATCTGGGACCTGAGAAATGGAATAGGTTTTTATAATACCCGGACAAACCTGGTTCTCGCCAGAAATGTTACCAGGGGTATTAGGAATATCTGGTTGCACAGTGATGTTTAACTCACGTGAAATACTCTCTCCGCAAGAATTTATAGCAATTACTTCTAAAATCGCATTGCCTGGATTCCCGGTAGTTAGGTCAATGGTATTAGTGGTACTACTGCCGCTCCAATCGCTGGGAACAATCCATTGGTAAGACTCTGCATTTGGAACTTCACTTATTGAATAACTTTCAGGGGTGCCGGGACATACTTCAGTATTGCCGGAAATTCCTCCCGGCTGAGTAGGAGCACCCGGTTCCACATTTACAGAAAGTGTCTGCTCAGTTTCCCCACAATCATTAATAGCTCTTACACTAATTTCTCCTCCCTGGCTTCCTGTGGTCACTTCTATACTGGTGCCGGTGCTGCTACCATCCCAACCCTCAGGTAATTCCCATATATAGGAATCAGCAAAATTTACTGCTGAAATATTATAGGTGGTGCTTATGCCCGGACAAATACTTATTTCTCCCTGGATGTTTCCAATACTTGCCGGTGGTCCGTCTTTTTCGCTTACACTAATAACATTACTGGAAAAATCTTCTGTACAGGGTAAACTGGAACTTACTAAAAGCTGTACGTTGTCTCCTTCAACTAAGTTTCCGGAAAAAGAATTGCCTGAACCTTCAATTTCACCATTAACCTGCCATTGATAATCTGGGTTGGTTCCTGTATTTGAAGAAGATGCTATATTAAAGCTGATGAGGTCACCGGGACAAATTTCTGTAGGACTGGCTTCAATAACTATGCTTCCTACTCTAACGGTGTTCACCGTCATCTGAATATAATCACTGGTAAGGTTACATTCTGCATCATCACTGCTGGTAACAATAACTTTTATGCGGTCATTATGTGAAAGAGTAGTTGTGGTAAATTCTGCGGCATTAGTACCTGTATTCGTACTGTTAATTTGCCATTGATAATTAAGATTACTGCCAGTATCTACCGTGGCGCTGAAAGTGACTTCTTCTCCCGCACAAATTTCCTTGCCGTTGTTAGAACTTATACTTAGCGAGTTGGGGCAGGCCTGCCCGTAAATACCTAAAGGAACTATTATAAATATTAGGAGTAGTATTTTTCCCATAATTGTAATGGATTAGCCGATTAAAAAAAATACGTAGGGGTATAAGGTTAAATGGCTTGAGACGATAAGTCCCTGGGGTGAAGTCGATTAACAATTAAAAATACTACTTTAAAAAATCGTTCTAAGTGATTATCGTTGAAGTGAAGTTTTATTCGATTAACTACTTATTTTACGATTTTTCCTACTAAAATTAATAAAGTACTGAAAATTAGTAGTCTGCAAGGATTTTAAAGCAGGAAGAAATACAAAATAAACTTTCAAAAATTATTAAAATAAAAAAGCCACAGCTTTTAAACTGTGGCTTTTTGAAATTATATTTTTACAGAATTATTCTCCCAAAAATGGATATCTGTAATCTTTTGCCGGTACAAAAGTTTCTTTAATCAGTCTAACTGAAGCCCATCTTAGTAGGTTCATTTTAGAACCGGCTTTATCATTAGTACCGCTGGCGCGGGCACCACCAAATGGTTGCTGTCCAACTACTGCGCCGGTAGGTTTATCGTTTATATAGAAATTACCTGCAGCATTTTGAAGTAAGTCGGTTGCGATTGCCGCCATATAACGGTCTCCAGAGAAAACTGCTCCAGTAAGTCCGTAAATACTGGTGTTATCTACAGTTTTTAGTAGGTCTCTCCACTTTTCTTCACTATAGTTTTTATCATCATATACATAGATGGTTACTACTGGGCCAAATAATTCGGTTTCCATTGTAGTATAATGAGGATCTGACGTGAGAATAACTGTAGGTTCAATAAAATAACCTTCAGATTTATCATAATTTCCGCCAATTACTACTTCAGCGTTTTTGTCTTTTTTGGCGCGGTCTATATAGCCTGCCAGTTTATCAAATGCTCCTTCGTGGATAACTGCATTAATAAAGTTAGACATATCTTCTGGAGAACCCATCTTAAAGGATTCTAAATCTGTTTTTACAAATTCTTTAATCTCTGGCCAAAGACTTTCTGGAAGGTAAACCCTTGAAGCGGCACTACATTTTTGTCCCTGGTATTCAAAAGCACCACGGGAAATTGCCGTAGCTACTTCTTTTGCGTTAGAAGTTGGGTGAACCACAATAAAGTCTTTCCCACCGGTTTCTCCTACAATTCTTGGGTAGGTTTTGTATTTATTGATGTTGTTACCAATTTTACCCCAAATTCCTTTAAAAACATCGGTACTACCTGTAAAGTGAATTCCGGAGAAATCTGGACTGTCAAGCACGGTATTGGTAATCATTTCAGGATCTCCCATTACCATATTAATTACACCATCTGGTAAACCTGCTTCTTTAAATACTTCCATAATTACCTGCGCAGAGAAAATCTGGCTATCACTAGGTTTCCAAACAGCTACATTACCCATAAGGGCTGCACTTGAAGGAAGGTTACCAGAAATAGCGGTAAAATTAAAAGGGGTAATTGCGTAAACAAAACCTTCTAGTGGTCTATATTCTACGCGGTTCCAGTTTCCGTCAGAAGATTCGGGTTGCTCATTGTACATATCTGACATGTATTCTACGTTAAAACGTAAAAAGTCACATAGTTCACAAGCTGAATCGATCTCTGCCTGGTAAATATTTTTTGACTGCCCAATCATTGTGGCAGCATTAATTCTAGATCTGTAAGGCCCTGCAATTAAGTCGGCTGCTTTTAAGAAAATCGCAGCGCGTTGTTCCCATTCCAGTTTTGCCCATTTTTCTCTAGCCTTTAAAGCTTCGTCTATAGCTTGTTCAACGTGCTTTTTCTTGGCGCGGTGGTAAGTTCCTACTTTATGTTTATGATCGTGAGGAGGGCGAATATCTGCCGTGTCTCCGGTTTTTATAGCTTCAGATCCAATATAAAGAGGTACTTCCATATTGGAATTGTATAAGTCTTTATAAGTGAGTAAAACTTCTTCCCTTTCCGGGGTTCCCGGCGCATAAGATTTTACTGGCTCGTTAACCGCCTGTGGAACGTGAAAAAATCCTTTTCCCATAGTTATTTTATGTTTTTTTTGGTTTTTAATTATTGTGAGGATAAAGGTAAAAAATTTAGGTGATTTTGAATCCTTATGAAAGCGCATTCACGAAAGCTTAACTATTTTTGTAAAATGAATACTTTTATTAAGATAATTTTATGTGCACCATAAGTCTTACGCCTCATTTAAAAAATTCAAAGGGTTTCATTTTAACATCTAACAGGGACGAAGCTACAGCGCGTGAAACCTATGTGCCCAGTTTTAAGACTGAAAAGGATACTGTATTGCTTTTTCCTGAAGACGCAGTGGCCGGTGGGAGCTGGATTGGAGTGAGTGAAAAGCAACGGGTTTTATGTTTAATGAATGGTGGTTTTGTAGCGCACAAACGGGAAGAACCTTACAGGAAAAGTAGGGGCGTGGTTTTGAAAGATTGGTTGATTTCATATAATATTAAAACCGAAATTGAAAACTACAATCTCAAAAATATTGAACCCTTTACAGTAGTTGTAGCAGATTGGTCTTCAGAATTATTTTTTGCTGAATTTGTATGGGATGGAGCGCAGAAACATTTTAAAGAATTACCACTTCAGCCGCAAATATGGTCTTCCTCTCCTTTATATACTTCGGCAATGAAAAAACTTCGGGAAGAATGGTTTTCTACATTTCAAAAGGAAAAAAATCTTTCTGCTGAAAATCTATGGGAATTTCATCATTCTGCAGGAAAAGGTGATAAGGAGATAGACTTAATTATTGATCGCGGTTTTTTGAAAACCAAAAGTATATCCCAAATAGAATTTTTACCGGGTAAATTGAATTTTAAATATAAAGATCTGGAAAAAGGAAAATTAAGTAATAAAGAATTTCCCGGGATTTAATTTAAGGCAAATGGAGCGCTTAATTTAAAAGTAGGAATCTTAACCCTGAATTTACGGGTTGAGCTAAAGCTTACCATATTGTAGTAACCGCTCATAGACCCAAAAGGAGAACTAAGCAAACAGCCACTCTGGTAAGTATGGGATTCCCCAGGTTTTAAAACCGGTTTTTGTCCAATAACACCTTCCCCTTGTACAATCTCGGTATTGTTTAAAGCATCTTTAATTTTCCAAAAACGCGAAGTTAATTGTACGGAATCGTTACTTTGATTTTCTATGGTTATATGATAAGAAAAGGCAAAACGAGAGCCAAGGTTCTTTAAAAAAGTACCTTCAAAATTGGTGTGGACCGAAATTTTTATGCCTCTTGTAACTTGTTGAATCATATCTTAATATATGGCAAAAGATGCTAAAATTGAAATTATTGTAGCGATTCCTGCTAAAATAAAAAATATTAAGTTTAAGAGCATAAACTTTACAATCGTTTTAACACGCCCCTGGCAATAGAAACCACGTAAGGCTTTATATAAATAAAAAGCAAAAATAAAGTTGAAAAGTATAAATGCCCAGTTGCCCGGAAATAAGTAATCTACGAATAGCGCCAGGCTTAATAATATAAAAAAGGTGGTTTGTACGTGAAAAGTGAAAACTAAATGCTCAATATAATTAAAAGGTCGTCTAATATATAATAACCAGATAAATAGTGCGAAAACCGGCAAATAGAAAAAGATGATAAAAGGAAGTTTATTGATAAAATAATTTAAAAACAATCCAGGATTCTCCTTTAAGGTATTCCAATCTACCGCTTTTTTATAAAGCCAGTGATTATAGCTGGTTTGCGGATATGAAAGACTGTCCATTGCAGTTTCGGCATTTCTAATGGTTGTTTCTTTATAAAACCTTGAGTAAAGATCAAATTTTAAATTTTCCGCGTCCAGGTAACTCATGGTATCCAGCTCCTCGTGAGGTTTATAAAATTCGCGGTAAGGTTTTTTGGCGTTGCGTTGTTGATTTATAATTAAAGAGTCTAGATTAATTTCTTTCCCGCCCGGTGTAGGGATCATATTTGGGCCGGTAATACTATCCTGAACTAATTCTTCAATTTCGTCATCATTTACTATAGGTTCTATATCAAAAGAATTCCCAAATCCCCAGATTAGAAAAAAAATAATTGAAGCGCTTAAATAAAATTTAAAAGGATTTGCATACCGCATTCTTTTTCCCTGGATATAATCTTTAGAAATTTTCCCGGGAGAAAATAATAAAACTCTTATGGTGCTGTGAAAACGGGAATCGTAGGCAAAAATACCGGAGAAAAATTCTGTAAAAAAATCATCGAATTTTAATTTTTTAGTGCTGTTTAATTGCCCACAACTGGGGCAATATTTATCACTCTTATCCAGCGGATGTTCACAGTTAAGACATTTGGTGCCCCTGTACTTTAAATCGTATCTGCTACCTGCCATTTTTGTAACGAGTTGGTTAATCTCTCAATCTAATTGGTAATCGTGGTAGAATTTCCCGAACCTACCCCAATTAAACGGTCGTATCTTGCGCCCGGACTTCGGTAATAAACCAAAACCTGGTAGGAGTTTTCGGTTTCGTCAAAATTTCCGGTAAAAAAGCCTTCATCAATAGTTCCGTCGGGCCGTTTTAAAACATATTTATAATTATAAAATCCTTGTTTAAATAACCTTGCGCCCTCATAAAGATCGTTTCCTTCATTATAAGTAAGTCGGGTGCTTTTATCTAAAGTAAAATTATTAAAACCTCCGTAAATATGTACTTCGCCACCATTTAATTCAGAATAATTCTGAAGTTTAAAATGAACCCAAACATATTCGGCTTCTATTGAAGGATTTTCAGCAGGCAGGCTTCTTATTACAAACTGCCCGTTAATATCGGGATTGTATGTGTAAGGTTCATTGGCACGGGTGCGATCTGGAAATAGATAATGATGATAAAGTTCGTTAAGTGAAACCGAACTAATATCGGCCGATGATGCTCTTAATTCTTTATTATCAAACTGAATATATTCGTTGCCGCCCCAAAAAGCGGTTTCAGAATCGTAACGGTAAACCAGGTCGTTCCCCACCGTGTACTGCGGTTTTATATTTTTAATTGCGGTCTTTAAATTGTGGTTTTGTGTAATGAGAACATTCACCGTATTATCAGGATTTTTAAGTATCAAGTCTGGAGATTCTATAGTGAAATTTACCACTTGTTTTTCATCTATAAAATTCAAATCCCTGGAACGTCTAAGGTTTAACCTAACGCGGGCAATATTTTCGTAAACCATAAATTTTCGAGAAAAAACCAGTTCTTTCTGCCCGTTAAAGATTTTTATCATATAATTTCCGCTTAATTTAAATCCGCCGGTATCTTCGTTGGGAATTTTGAGCTCGTAATGCGAGAAGGGCTGAAGTGTATTATAAGAATTTAGATAATTAAAAATCCTGATATCATCAAAACCAATTAAATATTCAGATTTTGCCAATTGGTTAGGGGTCCAATCGTAATTATAATGTTCTATGGTATAATAATAATCGGCTTCGTCACCAATAATATCATCAAACTTCAAAGAAAGCTGTTCTCCCAGTTGCAAAATAGGGTTACCCATATTGCTTTGGGTATTTCCCGAGAGCTGAACGCTTCTTATATAACTGGGCGGAAGTGTTTCTTCTACAACCTGAGCAGCCAGGTTTAGCGAGAAAATTGTTACAAAAAAGAATATAAAATAGTTTTTCATTAAAACAGAATCTACGCAAATGTACTTACAAATCTTATTCCGCAATTTTTAACATTTCATTTTAACAGTTTTAAGTACTTAAAAATCTTTGTTTTCTTGGGAGAAGTGCAGTTAAAATTCCTAAATTTGCACGACTCAAAACATAAAATTTTTAACATACACTCCATCCTATGTCAAAAGACATTCGAATTAAAAGAGGATTATCTCTAAAATTAGAAGGGGAGGCGGAAAAAGAGCTTGTAAAAGCTCCAAGGTCTAAAACCTACGCAATTAAACCGCCAGATTTTCACGCTTTGGTACCAAAAATGGTCTTAAAAGAAGGAGCTAAAGTCCTTGCCGGTGATGAAATATTCTTTTCAAAATACACTGATGAATTACGTTTTACCAGCCCTGTTAGCGGGACGCTTAAGAAAATTAAGCGTGGTGAGAAGCGTAAAATCATGGAAGTGATTATTGAGGCCGATCCTGAAGACACTTACAGAGATTTTGGAAAAATGGACGCTGCTTCTTCTGATGCGGAAGCTGTAAAACAACGCATTTTAGAAAGCGGTTGTGGTGCATTTATTAATCAACGTCCCTACGATATTGTAGCTGATCCTAAAGATACGCCAAAGGCTATCTTTATTTCTGCAGTAAGTACAGCGCCTTTAGCTCCAGATTGGGGCTTTATTCTAAAAGAAAAGCAAGCTGCTTTTCAGGAAGGGATAAATGCGCTTAAAAAACTTACTCCGGGTAAAGTACACCTGGCTGTAGATGCAAGCTCAGCGCAATATCTAAAAGACATCAAGGGTGTAGAGCTTCACCACGTGAAGGGGCCACACCCTGCAGGAAATGTTGGGGTTCAAATTCATAAAATAGATCCTATTAATCAGGGAGATAGAGTTTGGACAGTAAACCCTGAAGATGTAACTATTATTGGAAATCTTTTCCTTAGCGGAAAATATTTAGCTAATAAGACGGTAGCAGTAACTGGAAGTGAAGCTACTAACCGTAAGTATTTCTCTACTATAATTGGAGCCGAAGTGGCAGACATTATCAATAAAGTTGATGATGACGTGCGTATCATTTCTGGAAACGTACTTACCGGACTTAAATTAGCCTACGATCAACACATAAGCTTCTTTTCTAATGAAGTAACCTTAATTCCTGAAGGAAATCAATACAGGGCATTTGGTTGGTTGCCATTTACATATAATAACATTCACTCTAATTCAAGAACTTCTTTATCCTTTTTGTTTCCAAACAAGAAGTTTAAGCCTACCACTAATTTAAATGGTGAAGAGCGGGCTCTTGTAGTTACAGGCGAGATGGAAGAAGTTTTACCTATGGATGTTTACCCAATGCAGCTTATAAAAGCGTGTATGGCCGGGGATATTGAAAAAATGGAGAATCTTGGGATCTATGAAGTAGCTCCTGAAGATTTTGCTTTGGTAGAATATGTGAATACATCTAAGATTGAAATTCAGGAGGTGATTCGTCTTGGTTTAGATTTAATGATTACTGAAGTAGGTTAAAAAGCAGTAGAATTATGGAATGGATTAGACAAAGATTAGATAAAATAAAGGAGCCCTTTGCACCGGGAAAAAAATATGAAAAGTATGCGCCTGCGGTTAACGCAATAGATACTTTCTTATTTACCCCAAATCATACCACGCAAAAGGGAGCTCATATTCGTGACGCGGTAGATTTAAAGCGTACGATGATTACAGTGGTACTTGCCCTTGTTCCCGCTTTACTTTTCGGGATGTGGAATGCAGGTTACCAGCACTTTACTCAATTAGGTGAAGCTTTTACCTTTTGGGATGCAATTGGCCATGGAGCATTGAAATTTATTCCAATGATCGTGGTTTCTTATGCAGTTGGATTGGGAATTGAGTTTGCCTTTGCCATCTTTAGAGGGCACGAGGTTAACGAAGGTTACCTGGTAACGGGGTTATTAATTCCTATGATTATGCCTATAGACCTTCCACTTTGGATGTTGGCATTATCTGTAGTATTTGCTGTACTTATTGGTAAAGAAGCTTTTGGAGGAACAGGAATGAATATTCTTAACCCGGCGCTTACAGCAAGGGCCTTTGCCTTTTTTGCTTATCCTACTTATATGTCTGGTAACCAGGTTTGGGTTAGTGAGGCAAGTAATGTAGATGCAATCTCTGGAGAAACAATTCTTGGTTCTTTGGCAGCAGGAGATAATGTAAGTTATGGAATGATGGATATGTTCTACGGAATTATTCCGGGTTCTGTCTCAGAAACTTCCACGCTTTTAATACTGGTTGGAGCATTGTTATTAGTACTCACAAAAGTAGGAAGCTGGAGAATAATGTTAAGCGCATTTATAGGAGCCGCTGCAATGGCACTTATTTTTAACGCATTACCTGCAATGGGTGTTGCCGGGAATGAGCTTACAAACTTCCCATGGTACGGGCACCTAATAATAGGAGGACTTGCATTTGGTATTGTGTTTATGGCTACAGATCCTGTATCGGCAGCACAAACATTGAAAGGAAAGTGGATCTACGGATTTTTAATAGGTTTTCTATCGGTAATGATTAGGGTGTTTAACCCGGCATATCCTGAAGGGGTAATGCTTGCAATCTTACTTATGAACGTTTTTGCGCCTACGATAGATCACTATGTAATTCAATCGAATATTAAGCGTAGAAAGAAAAGAATTCAATCTGCCACCGCACAGGTGAAAACAACAGTTTAGTTATGGAAGAGAAATCAGTAAATAAAACAAATAGTAACGGTTATACGTTTCTTTTTGCGGTGATTATGGTGATTGTTGTGGCCTCAGTATTGGCTTTTACAGCAACATCACTTCAGCCTATTCAAAGAGAAAACGTACGCCAGGAAAAGATGCAAAGTATTCTTGCTACTATTGGTGTTGAAACCGACAGGGCAGGAGCTGAAGAGCTTTACAACCGTTATATTACAGAAGCAGTTACTCTTGATTACCAGGGAGAAGAAAGAGAAGATGTTGATGCCTTTACGGTAGATTTGGCCAAGGAAATTAAGAGGGAAGATGAAGAGCAGAATTTCCCACTTTATATTGCCGAATATGAAGGAGAAAAATATTACATAGTTCCTTTAAGAGGTAATGGATTATGGAATGCAATCTTTGGCTACATATCTTTAAAAGATGATGTGAATACTATTAAAGGAGCTACTTTTGATCACCTTGGGGAAACTCCTGGTCTTGGTGCAGAAATCACCAAAGAATGGTTTAAAGAAAGTTTTGCCGAAGAAAAGATTTTTGATGGAAGCGGAAATCTTGTAGGAGTATCGGTTGTAAAAGGCGATATAGATCCTTCAGATAAAGAAGATAACCAGGTAGATGCAATATCGGGAGCTACAATTACCGGAGACGGGGTTTCTGATATGATTTCTGAAAGACTTCAGCGTTATCTGCCTTACTTCAAAAAGCAAACAGATATTAAAGTTGCAACAAAGTAATTATGGCTACAGAGAAAAAAAATATTTCAGAAGAGAAAGAAGCCAAAAAGAAAGAAATGATCCTTTTTCTATCTAGTTCAGAAGAAAAAGAACACTTTCTTTCTAAAGGCAATAGAAAATTATTGTCAGATCCTTTAGACGATAACAACCCAATTACCGTACAGGTACTGGGTATATGTTCGGCACTGGCAATTACGGTACAATTAGAACCAGCAGTGGTTATGGCAATTGCCGTTGTATTTGTAATGGCGTTTAGTAACATTATTGTTTCTATGCTGCGTAATATGATTCCTAGTAGAATCAGGATTATTGTTCAGCTAGTTGTTGTTGCCTCCCTTGTGGCTTTAGTAGACCAGGTGCTTAAGGCTTATGCTTACGATGTAAGTAAACAGCTTTCGGTATTTATTGGTCTTATTATTACCAACTGTATTGTAATGGGACGTCTTGAAGCTTTTGCCTTAGGAAACGGAGTTTACAAGTCTTTCCTTGATGGTATAGGGAACGCGGCAGGATATGGTTTAATTCTTATAATCGTTGCATTTTTCCGTGAGCTTTTAGGATCAGGAAAATTATTCGGATTTGAAGTTTTAGGACATAAAGCAGCAACAGTAGCAGATTCTACTGGTTTGTATGCTTTAGGTTATGAAAATAACGGTTTAATGTTGCTTTCGCCAATGGCACTTATTGTAGTTGGTTTGCTTATTTGGGTGCAACGTGCAAGAAACCGTAAACTTATAGAAGAGAACTAAAAGCACAACAGCTTAAATAAAACTAAATTATGGATTTTATAAATTTATTTGTTAGAAGTATTTTCATAGAAAATATGATTTTTGCCTACTTCTTGGGAATGTGTTCCTATTTAGCAGTGTCAAAAACCGTGAAAACAGCTGTTGGGTTAGGTGCGGCGGTAATCTTTGTACTTACCATTACTGTACCTATTAACTATTTGCTGGATAATTACTTATTAAGACCGGGAGCCTTAACCTGGCTTGGTGCCGAATTTGCCGATGTAGACCTTAGCTTCTTAAGCTTTATTATGTTTATTGCGGTAATTGCATCTATGGTACAATTAGTAGAGATGATCGTTGAGAAATTTGCACCTGCATTATATGGCGCTTTAGGTATTTTCTTACCGCTTATTGCTGTAAACTGTGCTATTCTTGGTGGTGCGCTCTTTATGCAACAAAAAGATTTTGGAGTTATAACAGAAGCTATCACCTACGGGTTTGGTAGTGGAATTGGATGGTTCCTTGCAATTCTTGGGATTGCAGCTATCCGTGAAAAAATAGCTTACTCTAATGTGCCAGCCCCATTAAAAGGTTTAGGGATAACATTTATTATCACCGGACTTATGGCATTAGGTTTTATGAGTTTTATGGGAATTAAATTATAATCGCAAAAGAAAGATTATGACAGTTATTATAGCAAGTATAGTAGTATTTTTAGCATTAATACTCATATTGGTTTCTGTGTTATTAGGAGCAAAGGCAAAATTAGCGCCGTCTGGTCCTGTTACCATAAACGTAAATGGGGAAAAGGATATGGAAGTAGGTTCCGGTGGGACTTTACTTTCTACCCTGGGAGATAATAAACTATTTTTACCTTCTGCCTGTGGTGGTGGTGGAACCTGTGTACAGTGTAAATGTATCGTAAAAGAAGGTGGCGGTGCCATTCTTCCAACCGAGGAGCCACACTTTACCCGTAAGGAAATTGCACAGGGATGGCGATTAGGTTGCCAGGTGAAGGTGAAAGAAGATATGAAAATCACTATTCCGGAAGAAGTATTCGGAATTAAAAAATGGGAAGCTACAGTAGTAAGAAATTACAACGTAGCCTCATTTATTAAGGAATTTGTTGTTGAAATTCCTGAAGATATGGATTATAAGGCTGGGGGTTACATTCAGATTGAAATTCCTAAGTGTGAGGTTAATTTTAGTGATATGGATATCACCGCTCACCCTGAAGAACACGATACTCCAGATATGTTTGAGGCAGAGTGGGATAAGTTTAAACTTCGTCCACTGGTAATGAAAAATCCAGAAACTGTAGAACGTGCCTACTCTATGGCATCTTACCCTGCAGAAGGGCGTGAGATTATGCTTAATGTACGTGTAGCTACACCGCCGTGGGATAGAGCAAAAGATACCTGGATGGATGTTAACCCTGGTATTGCTTCTTCTTATATTTTCTCAAGGAAAAAAGGAGATAAAGTAACCATCTCTGGACCTTACGGTGAATTCTTTATTAACCATAGTGAAGCCGAGATGCTTTACGTTGGTGGTGGAGCAGGTATGGCGCCAATGCGTTCTCACCTTTACCACTTATTCCGTACTCTTAAAACTGGAAGAAAAGTAACTTACTGGTATGGAGGACGTTCAAAAAGAGAATTGTTTTACATTGAGCACTTTAGAGCTTTAGAAAGAGATTTTCCAAACTTTAAGTTCTACTTAGCGCTTTCTGAACCAATGGAAGAAGACAACTGGAAAGTTAAAGAAAGCCTTGATGCTGAAGGTGATGGCTTTGTTGGATTTATCCACCAGGTTGTAATAGATAATTATTTAAGTCATCACGAAGAACCAGAAGACATTGAATTGTATTTCTGTGGACCACCATTAATGAACAAAGCTGTTCAAAAAATGGGTGAAGACTTTGGAATGCCACCCGAAAACATCAGGTTTGATGATTTTGGAGGTTAATAAAATTGAAATCCCGCTTTTTAAAGCGGGATTTTTTATTTTTGCACTATGGCAAAGTTAAACGATCAAGAACTGCATAATCTTGCAATGAATATTGTAGGAAAAGAGCTTGAAGCGCAGGGTTACGAATTTCTTGGAGTAAATAGCGAGTTAAAAAAAGATCCGCAGTTTGTAGCTTTAAAAGATAAAAAACTGCATTTTGTAATTGTTAGAGCAATAGAATATCCGCATAATCCCAAAGATTATGATCTTACCTTTCTTAGATCTATAAAAGACCATGCCGTTAAATTTAAAGCCCGTACGCTTTACGCCGGGGTAGGTCTGGCTAATTCTTCCGATTATGAAAAGCCGGTAATGCACGGCGAAGAATATGTAGTAAATTACGAAGGCTGGCAGGAAATTTAATTCTTACCGTATCAGCTAAGGTTCAACTTCTGTTTAATTAATCTCCGCTAATCTTATATATAGATGAAAAAAATCTCAATTTTACTTCTTCTTATTTTTCTTAGTTTTTCCTGTAAAAATGATGTCCCCCAGGTCTATACCGAGACCGGGAAAGCATTAGGAACTACCTACCAGATAAAATATTTTTCTTCGGAAAACTTTAATACTGAAAAGGCTTTAGATTCTATTTTTGAAGTTATCAATACCTCAATGAGTACTTATCAGGATAATTCTGATATCTCCCGGATAAATTCCGGCGCTGAAAATGTAAAAGTAGATGTTCATTTTCAAAATGTATTTAACTATTCTAAACAGGTTTTTAATGAAAGCAAAGGCTATTTTGATCCAACTGTAGGCAGTTTGGTCAACGCCTATGGTTTTGGCCCTGATAAACCTTTAAATGAACCTGATGGTGCTGTTTTAGATTCTATAAAACAACTTGTGGGATTTGAGAAAGTCAGGTTAACCGGCAATAATACAATTCAAAAAGAAAACCCGAATATCTATCTCGACTTTAATGCTATAGCCAAAGGTTACACTATAGATGTAATCGCGGAATATTTAGATTCTAAAAATGTTGAAAACTACCTAATAGAGTTGGGCGGGGAATTAGTAGCCAAAGGCAAAAATTTAGAACGTGAATCCAGTTGGAACGTTGCAATAGATAATCCGCAGCAAACTGATGCAGAACGTACTTTACAAACTGTACTTGCGCTGAAGAATCGTGCGATGGCAACTTCGGGAAATTACCGAAAATTCAGAATAGACAGCATTACTGGAAATCGTTATGTACACACTATAAATCCATTAACCGGCAAAGCCGAAAAAAGCAATTTGCTAAGCGCATCTGTACTTGCTAAAAATTGTACTCTTGCCGATGGATACGCCACCGCTTTTATGGCTTTAGGTTATGAAAAATCCTTAGAAATGCTGGAAAAACTGGATAATGTAGATGTTTATTTTATCTATGTTGATAAGCAAGAAAGTATAAGGGTTTTTACTTCTGAAGGTTTTGAGAAGGCTTTGCGTTAGATTCTCTTGTGGTTTTATATTCGTACTCATTTAACTTATACCTGTTCGTTTAATTAATATTTCATCTTTTCAAAGTTATTTGCTGAAACCTTATGTCTATTTCATAGATTTTTTTGGTAAAAACTTATATTGGGAAGAATTAATAACTTCAATACAATGAAACACCTCTTACTCCTCATTTTTCTAATTCCTATCCTCACAAATGCTCAGGCAGAATCTATTGAGAATTCTGATATTGTGAATGTTTCCATACAAAACGGTCTGGAAGATTCAGATTTAGAAACCTTATTTGATTTTGAAAATATTAATTATTCTGAATTTTCTTTTCAGGGAGAATCAATTAAGGGGAAGTATTTTGTGATAAGAATGAAAGAATTTTCCAATGGCGATTTAATTAATACCACCACTTTATTTGATGAAAGCGGCAATGATTACTTTAAAATAGATTCTACCCAAACATCATTTAAATTTCTTAGTAAAATAGGGAGAGAAGATCTTAAAACCTGGATTAGAGGCAATAGGTTTGGGAGCAAAAAATTATATTTTCCTATTGATGAGGATAATGGAAATTATGTAGCCAAAGATTTCTTTGGAGCTAGAAAGGTTTTGGAAAAAAATATAAATAATCCGTTTTACATTTTGGCAATAATTACTCCAAATAGAAACCCGGACGGATGGGCGTCCTATTGCCGGGTCGCACAATCAGAAATAGATCCTGATAATTTTGGTAAAGAATTCAATATTCCACATTATTATTTAGTTGAAATAGAATTTACCAACTAAATATTTAAACACTTAGATATAGGTGTAACAAACAATAATTTGAATTGTCTTTATTAAAACTTCTTTAATGTTATTTAAAAGATTATGCCTTCTTATTTTTATATTTTACGGAGTAAATTTCTATTCTCAAATCCCTGAGAGCTTAAAAAATACAATTTGGACCCAAGAGGGCTACGACAGAATTTTAAAAATTGAAGATTCTACTTACTCTTATTTTAATATTGATAAATACGATTGCGCAACTTTGGTAGATGGGAAATTTGCCGGAAGGTTTAGAATTGTAAATAGTACTGACGACCAATTAATTTTAAATCCGGGTGGGATTGTAGATTATAGATTTAAAAGAACTGAAAAACTACCGGAAATTTGTACCCAGAGAAGCACTAAAAAAGAAAGATCTTTCGAGGTTAATTTCAAGGCATTCTGGGAAACTTTCGATAACAATTATGCGTTTTTTGAAGAAAGAGATTTAGACTGGCAAAAAGTATATGATAACTATTTACCAAAAGTTCAAAAAGTACAAACCAATCACGAATTTGCTTTACTTCTGAAAGAGATAATAGGAAAATTTAACGATGGACATATAAAACTTGAAATTCCAGATTCAATTTTGGAAAATAAGCCAAAATCTAAGTCGGTTGAAAACTCATTTACCCAGGAAGACATAGTTTCAGCTATAGATTCTAACTACCTGAAAGAAATAAATTCTTATAATGACGAGGTAATAAAATGGGGAACTCTTCAAAAATCTAATATTGGTTACATAAGAATTACCGATATGAATGATTTTGCGAATTATGTCCCGAAGGAATATCAAAAGACAATTAAATTTGATAGTATTTATAATTTGAGAAAATACGCTGCAGAGCCTTTGGAGCAGTTTCAGGATGAAATTAACGGGGTTAACCGGGTTATGAAAAAGGTTCTCAGTGATTTAGAAGATAACGATTTAGTAATAGTAGACCTTAGGTTCAATGGCGGCGGATATGAAACCGTTGCCTTGGAGTTATTAAGCTTTTTTGTTGCAGAAGAAAAAGAAATAATAAAAATAAAAGCAAAAACTAAAGATGGGTTTACACCTGCTCAAATAGTTTCTTTAGAACCAAAAACAAAGAACCCCAAGAAAATCTACTTATTAATAAGTCCCGCAACCGCCAGCGCTGCCGAAATTTTTGCGCTTGGTGCCCTTAGTTATTCTAATATCGAAATTCTGGGTACTACAAGTGCAGGAATTTTTTCAGAAATATTATGGAAAAAACTTCCTAATGGATGGGAATACAGTCTTTCTAATGAAGTTTATATGGATAGGGAAGGGCGTGCTTACGAAAAAGAAGGAGTTCCCGTAGATTATGAGTTAAATTATCCCACTGAAAGATTTAAGTTTTATAAAAGCTTCTATTCAAATAATGAATTTTCAGACTCAGCGATTGAAAAAATTCTCAAGGGTAGCTTTAGTGATTAAAAAAAATTTTTTCTTTTTTTGAAGTGCAATTTATTTTTTCATTTATAACAAACCGGAATAACTTCACCTTTTGCCAATCGGTATTTATCGATTTCTTCTACAGATAATTGGTTGGTGTAATCCACTTCTTCCACATTAAAACCAATACTTCTTAATTTTTCAAAATAATCCCTACCGTATATCCTTACGTGATCATACTGTCCAAAAATACGTTCCCGTTCTTTTCTATCGGTAATCGAATTATCTTCAAAAGTGTTTTTCCTCTTTAAATCCTGCGGAATTTGCAAAATAGCCATACCGCCGGGTTTTAAAATGCGGTAAAGTTCCTGCATCGCTTTAGTATCATTTGGAATATGTTCTAAAACATGGTTGCAGAGAATAAAATCGAATTCATTTGCTTTAAAAGGTAAATTACAAATATCGGCCTTAACATCGGCTAAAGGAGAGTTCAGGTCGGTAGTGTTGTAATCCAGGTTTTTCAGCTTTCTAAAGCGTTTATAAAAAGCCTGTTCTGGGGCAAAGTGCAATACTTTAAGATTTTTACTAAAAAATTCAGTTTCATTTTTTAAATAAAGCCAAAGCAGGCGATGACGTTCCAGGGAAAGGGTAGAAGGCGAGAGCACATTTTCCCGCTGATAAATATATCCGTATGGTAAAAATTTAGAAAAGCTTTTCCCGTCTATGGGATCGGTGTATTTGCTTCCGCGAAGCGCATATTTAAAGAAGGGTTTTACCCAATAACTTAACCTGATAAGCAAAGGTCTTGGAACGGTGTTTAAAACTACTTTAAAAAGCTTGCTCATTAAAAATTGCTAACGCGGTTCAGACTTTTATATCGCCCCAGTTTTCGCCAGATTTAATACGATAAAGTTGCATTTCTGAAACTCCAAATTGTTTTGCTAAAACCTTTATCCTGGTTTTCCTTTTTGGGTCTAAAAGTTTCTTCTTTAATATTACCGCCTGTGCATATGTAAGTTTTGAATAGGTAACAACACGTCTTAACTTTCGTTTCCGTTTGTTTTCTTTTACACCAGGACTGTTATGCTGGTGTTTTACCCATTCTTCCTGGGTGGTCCAGGCAAGATTCTCTAAACGATTATCGTCTTTTTTAAAATTCTTATGTATTACGAATTTATCGTCGTCTTTTTTGTCAAGAAAAAGTTCAGCAACAATGCGGTGCACGTAATATGCTTTATGTTTTCCATTTTGAAGTCTTGGTGAAAAACTTGTGTAACCATTTGTGCGCCCACCATTTATTAATTCGCCTTCAGGATTCTGCACATAGCTAATTATCCTACCATAGTTGGAAACATCATAAACAAAACGGTCCTGCCATTCTTCTTTATGAAGTCTTTTCCAAATTTCACCTCTAAATTTCTTTACCATATACCTCGGCTTTAAACTCATCTTCTTCATCACTCTCAATTCCTAAAGCTTCATAAATATAATCGAAGGTAGATAATAATTGTGGTTTACCTTCTACAAGTGCAACATCATGTTCAAAATGAGCGCTTGGTTTATTATCTGCAGTTAAGATGGTCCAACCGTCTGGCAATTGTTTAATTCTTCTGGTTCCCAGGTTTATCATTGGCTCAATAGCCACAACCATTCCCTCTATAAATTTCTTACCGCGACCGCGTTTACCATAGTTAGGCATTTCGGGATCTTCATGCATATCAGCACCTAAGCCGTGACCTACCAATTCTCTTACTACGCCATAGCCCCTGTCTTCAGTATATTTTTGAATGGCATAACCAACATCACCAACACGGTTGCCAATTTTAAATTCCCTGATACCAACATACAGGGATTCCTTTGTGGCTTTTAAAAGTTCCTTTACTTCAGGTTTTACCTCACCAACTTCAAAGGTATAAGCATGGTCACCATAAAATCCGTTTTTTAGAGCGCCACAATCTATAGAGATGATATCGCCTTCTTCTAAAGGTTTATCGTTAGGAATCCCGTGTACTACCTGAGCGTTAGGACTCATGCAAAGTGAGTTGGGAAAATCGTACATTCCCAAAAAACCCGGTTCTGCACCGTGATCGCGAATAAACTCTTCGGCCATTTTATCTAATTCCAAAGTGGTAACTCCGGGTTTAATATGCGGCGCAAGCATTCCCAGGGTTTTAGACACGATAAGTGCGCTCTCACGCATCAATTCTATTTCTTCAGGATTTTTGGTAATTATCATATTCTGAATTTAAAATCGGCCTAAAAAACCGAATTTCTTCTTTTGCTTTTTATTTTCTCTAATTATAGCTCTGTCTTTCAATCGCTGGTAAATCTCTCCCCAACCCCACATTCCGCCAATATTGCGATCGTCTATAAAAATATCGGCCAGGATCTTACGGCTTATGTTTTCCTGAAAAACCTCTTCAGGATAACTTTTATTAATAGCGTAAAACTGAATACCTCTTTTTTCGCAAAATTTAACTGCTTCTTCCAGTTTATCTTCTGCCCGGTATGTCCATAAAATCAATCGGTGCCCGTCTTCCTGAAGCTTTTTAAGGGTTTCAAAAGCAAAAAGCTTTGGTTTCCCTATCTCCGGAAATTTATTTTCTACAATAGTTCCATCAAAATCTACTGCAATGGTTAAGGTATGGGGCATAACGCAAAATTAGTAAGATTTACCGAATATTAACTTCAGAAGTGCCTCTTTATTCTGAATAAGGATCTGTATATTTTTTCCCTTTCACTATTTTAGCTATATCTTCTTCCAGGCTTTCTATAGAATACTCTACAAAACGGTTCACTTCCTTTCCATCTTTCATAAAAATTATGGTAGGAACACGATGAATTTTGTATTCTTTGTCTAAATCTCCGGGAGCTTTTTTAGCGAAGTTTACAGCAATATTTTTAAGATTTTTTCTATCAAAATTAACTTCATCTAAAAGCTTAAAAAACTTTGGAACCTCGTAACGGCTATCGCCACACCAGGTTCCCATAAACATTAGAATTTCATAATCGTGAATATTCTTTTTAATAGTTTTTAAAGCTTCTTTTTTAGGTTTGTAATTTTCATAACCGGGAGTAAACCACCGGGAATGCGGTGCTTTCTCCAAATCGGCCTGCGTGAATTCACCTAAAAGAATCTCTACTGAATTTTTATTTTTTATACTTACTTCTTTATCTGAAACCTCGCCTGAAATTAGGGAGAATCCCAAAAAAAGCAATAATACTTTATTTATCATTTTTTCAATTAAATTAGTGGGTCTTCAGTCATCATTTCTGGCTGATCTATTCCCATTAACTTTAGGATAGTCGGCGCGATGTTTCCAAGCTTACCACTTTTAATAGATTTTACGTCTTTGTCCAGTAAAATTAATGGCACAGGACTGGTTGTATGAGCCGTGTTTGGACTTCCATCTTCATTAATCATAATCTCGCTATTCCCGTGATCTGCAATAATAATTACCGAATAATCATTTTCCAGTGCAGTTTCAGCTACATCTTTAGCGCAAGAATCTACGGTTTCCACAGCTTTTACAGCAGCATCAAAAACACCGGTATGGCCAACCATATCAGGGTTTGCGAAATTAAGGCAAATAAAATCTGCCGATTCGTCTTTAAGTTCAGGAATAATTTTATCCCTAATTTCAAAAGCGCTCATTTCGGGCTGAAGGTCGTAAGTGGCTACTTTAGGCGAACTGCACATTAAACGTTTTTCTCCTTTAAATGGCTTTTCGCGGCCACCGCTAAAGAAAAAAGTTACGTGGGGATACTTTTCGGTTTCAGCAATTCTAATTTGCTTTTTGCCCATATACTCTAAAACTTCTCCCAGGGTAGATTTAATGTTATCTTTTTTGAAAACTACATTTATGCCTTCAAAACTATCGTCATATTTTGTTACCGTTACATAATATAGCGGCAATTTCTTCATATTATATTCAGGGAAATCGTCCTGGGTTAAAGCCTGGGTAAGCTGCCTTCCCCTATCGGTTCTAAAATTGAAAAAGATTACAACTTCTTTCTCTTTTAAAGTTGCAACCGGCTCGCCGGCTTCATTGGTCATTACAATGGGTTCAATAAACTCGTCACTAATATCGTTTTTATAACTTTTAGCAATGGTTTCAGCAGCATTAGTGCTTTTGGTGCCTTCGCCTTTTACAATAAGATCGTAAGCTTTTTTCACCCTTTCCCAGCGTTTATCACGATCCATCGCGAAATAACGCCCAATTACCGATGCAAGTTTACCATTGGTTTTTGCCAGATGTTCTTCAATTTCTTTAATAAAACCTTCCCCAGAATGTGGGTCTACGTCACGGCCATCGGTAAAAGCGTGAACGTATTTCTCTTTTACACCAAACTCTTCTGCAGCTGAAAGTATTCCTTTTAAATGATTGATGTGAGAATGTACTCCACCATCACTTAAAAGCCCCATAAAATGTATAGGTTTATTGTTTTTTATCGCATAATTAAAAGCTTCTTCCAATACAGGTTCGTCTTTTAAAGTGTTTTTTTCTACCGCCATATTTATTTTCACCAAATCCTGGTAAACAATTCGGCCGGCGCCAAGATTCATATGTCCTACTTCACTATTTCCCATTTGTCCTTCCGGAAGACCAACCTGCATCCCGTCGGTACGTAATTCCGCGTGCGGGTATTTTTCCAGGATACTATCCATAAAAGGGGTTTTGGCTTTGGCAATAGCTGATACGTCGGGGTTTTGCGTAATTCCCCAACCGTCTAAAATCATTAGTAGAACTTTCTTATTCATAATATTAGTTAATTTGGGCATAAAGATAAAAACAAATTGCCGGTATGCTAAATGCACACCCGCTAATGTTTTATTAAATATGGATTGGGGAAGCTGCTTTAGAAGAAATTTACTTCTAAAATGATTCTGTAAAAATTATAAAATCAATTTACTCCTGAAAAAACTAAAATTTTAACATTCTTCACTGTACTTTGGAATACTTTTCTCTTTTATTCTACGTTCTTAAAAAGCACCGAATTGATATGGTAATATGCTGAAGTTTAGCTTTATAAGTCTAAATATGTTAAATTTTCCGTTCTTAGGCTTAAAAAATCTAATTATCGAGAATATTTTGTATGTTGGCATCACATTTGGAATAAATTAACAGAACATTTAATTTAAAACAACGTGTATGATTTATAGAATTCTGACTGTATTTGCAGTACTAACTTTCTCCTTTGCATTTACAACTACAGATAATTTAAAACCTAAGCTTGAAAATTCAGAAATAGAAGCAATCGCTTCTTCAATTCCTGAAGATAACAAATCAAATTTCGAAAGTAAAGTCGCTACTCTTTATAGCGAATTTACTACCAACAATATTAGTGTCCCTGCTATGCCTGTGTTCGAAAAAGCCATTAAAGGCTATGAGCAATTAGAGGAAACTGGTAAAGTGGGTAAAAAAATACTTACCGTAATAGATTTCGGACTTTCCTCTACGAAAAAACGTATGTGGATTATGAATATGGAAACTAAAGAAGTATTATTTAATACTTATGTTTCCCACGGAAAAAATACCGGTGGTGAGTTTGCTACCAAGTTTTCTAATACCGTGAATTCTCTGCAAAGTTCCCTTGGATTTTACGTTACCGCTGAAACTTATTACGGAAAAAACGGCTTGTCTCTATTTATAGATGGGATGGAAAAAGGCTTTAACAGCAATGCCCGTAAGCGTTATGTGGTTATTCACGGCGCAGATTATGCCGAACCAAGTTTTATAAAGAGATTGGGCAGATTGGGAAGAAGCTACGGTTGTCCCGCAGTGCCAAATACTATCGCTAAAGATGTAATAGATACTATTAAAGAAGAATCTGTAGTATATATTCACAAAAACGATAATAATTATTTAAATAATTCTTCGCTGCTAAATTAATTGGCAGTTAGTAATTTATAGATGGCAGCATCTCTTTTGTAGATATCTTCTGCAAAACGGGTGCTACCATTTTCATTCCAGGCCGTCCAGTAAAGATGATGTACTTTCACTTTTTGGGTAACTTTAATTGTAGTGGTTCTGCCTGAATCAAGAATTTCTTTAATCTTCTCATTATCGTATTTTGGCTGATCACTTAATAGCATCTTAGCCAGTTCTAAAACATCCTGTACCCTAACACACCCAGAACTTTGCGCCCGTAAATTTTTGTTGAAAAGCGATTTAGAAGGCGTATCGTGCAAATAGATCATATATTCATTGGGGTAAATAATCTTAACCAAGCCAAGCGGATTTGCCGGTCCAGCTTCCTGTCTAAAAGTATAAGCTTTTACCTCAGATGAAGACCAGTCTACCTCGCTGGGAGATAATCGCTGTCCGCTGCCATTAAAAATGCTGTAATTTTTTCGGGAAATATAATCGGGATCTTTTTTTGCCGAAGGAATAACATCTTTACTCTTAATAGTAGGAGGGATGGTCCAGGTGGGGTTGTAGACTATATGTTCTACTTCATCAGAAAAAACCGGGGTTTTTCTAGCTTCCGTACCCACCATTGTGCGATGTGTGGCAACAGTATCTCCATTTCTAACAAAATGTAAGCGGTAATTCGCAATATTTACTATAATATGTTGATCTCCCAAATCTTTCGGGTACCAGCGCCAACGTTCCAGGTTTACCAGTATTTGTTCCAACCGATCCTGATAAGTTTTATTTAAAGTTTTTATGGTGCCGCCGCCAATCACACCATCGGTTTCTATTCCATATTTCTCCTGATATTCCTTTACTGCATGCTGTAGCGCTTCATCGTAAACTGTAGCAGTATCTACAATGTCTTTATCCCAATATCCCAGTTCCTTTAAGCGACGTTTTATATTAGGAATGCGGGAATCTTTTTCATCGGCTTTAATACTTTCCCCTTCTTCGGAAATTATTGTGGGATTTTCTTCTTTTTCAGCAAGTTTTCGGTATTCCTTTAAAGAGCGTTTCAGTCCTTTATAAACTTCGTGTTTCGGGACAACTGAATCTATTGCCTCAATGATATCATTCTGCTGAACACCATATTCCAGGAGTCCGGGAAGATTAATTTTATTACTTTCAACTCCCCAGATACTATAAATTTCTTTAGGGTTCAGCTTACCAGAATTATAGTCGGAAGCAAGTCCTAAAAAGGCATCGGTAAGAATAATTTCGGTTAGACTTCGTTCCTCATCATCTAACTGCGATAAATTAGCCAGGGAATTTTGTAAATAAGTTAAATGATAATCTTCAGGTTCAAGGCCATCTTCTGTGCTTCTTTCAATACTTCGGTAAAGATCTTCCCGCAAGGCTCTATCGGTCCAAATTGGTGTATAATCTCTTTTTGAATAAATAGAGTCGAGCAAATTAGCGTGCTGTAATTGAATATTTCCAACCGAATTTGAAATCTCTGGGAATTTCCTGGCAATTAAATCGGCTGAAGCCAGTTTTTCAATGACTTCTGCTTCTTCCTCTTTAGCGGTTTCAATGCCGGGCTCCCTGTTTTTATCGTCCCCGCAGGATATTAAAAACACGAAAAAAAAGAGCATTAAAAATTTTAAAAACTTCATAGGAAAAAGCAGGTTCATTGATTTTGGGATAGACAGGGATTTAAGCCCTAACGTCTTTATAAGACTCATTCCGGTCAAATTGTACTTCGGCAAAAGGACATAAGGGATCTATTTTGTAGTTGTGCTCACGGGCAAAATCTACACTATGTGCCAGTAGTTTTGTGGCAATTCCCTGGCCTTCCAGTTCCGGTCTTACCTCGGTATGATCTATAGTAAGAACATCACCCGGTTTTTTGGTATAGGTTAGTTCTGCATAGATACCTTTTTCGTCCTCCACGAAAAACATTCCGCGACTATCGTTTTCTCGGTGTTTAATCTCCATAGTCCTATTTCTTAAAAATACCGTCTACAATTCCGTAATCCTGAGATTCCTGTGCATCCATCCAGTAGTCACGGTTAAAATCTTTAAGTACCTTTTCCGGGATTTGTCCGCAGTTTTCAGCAAGAATTTTAGCACTTAATTCTCTTGTTTTTAATATTTCGTTCGCCTGAATTTCGATATTTGAAGCCTGACCTCTTGCACCACCCATAGGTTGGTGAATCATAACTTTTCCGTGGGTTTGTATAAACCGTCGGCCTTTGGTTCCTCCTGAAAGTAAAATAGAGCCCATTGAAGCAGCCAAACCACTGCAAATGGTAGAAACAGGGCTATTTAAACTCTGCATAGTATCGTAGATTGCAAATCCGTCGGTTACGTATCCACCGGGACTATTAATAAAAAACTGGATTTCTTTATCGCCTTCCATATCAAGGTATAAAAGCCTGTCAATAACGTGTTTGGCCGATTTATCATTTACTTCACCCCAAAGAAAAATTTTACGTTCTTTAAGAAATTTTGCGTCTATTAGGTCCTGGGTTTTACCGGGTTTATTGCTCATAAAAATTTATTTTAAGATATATACTGTTAGGCATTAAAAATAAGATTTATTTGTCGGAACACTTGTTTTTTCATTACCCATTTAACAAGATTTTATCGCTTAGCGCCGATTTTTTACTGAATACAAGTGAGATAGCATTTAACATCCAAAAAATTGTAATTTTCTTTTGGAATTTGAAATCTTTAAACTTTATATTTGCAGGGTAGGCGGGAGTAGCTCAGTTGGTAGAGCGTCAGCCTTCCAAGCTGAATGTCGCCGGTTCGAACCCGGTCTCCCGCTCAAAGAAAAACCTCAACAGAAATGTTGGGGTTTTTTTATGGAAAAGAATCAGAAAAGGGATCAAGCCTAATTGTTGTGTTTAAGCAAAAATTGTGGTTAATCTATATAAGAAGAATTCTACATTTTTCACTCCTCTAAACTGAGCCCTAAAGGCTTTTATCTTTGCATTAAAGGATTCTGCTGA
>NZ_JAFLQX010000028.1:0-176724 GCF_017579965.1 Salegentibacter sp. BDJ18 | reverse complement strand
TAATATTATTTCCTGTTTTGTATACATGCTTATCATTTTCCGAACGTCTCTAGTTGGACGTTCAAGTTGGTAATAAGTGGTATACTTTTAAATTGAAATGTGGGGTAGTATTATATTAATATATACAATATCAAATGGTACACCTGCAGCCGTGAGCTCACGCATACGTTCTACGATTTGGTATAGCTTCCTGGTTGCATTCATACTACAAGTGTATCTGTTTTGCTGCGTTGATGGTGTGACAGCGGAAACCCCTTGTAAATACAGGGGTTGCGACAAGATGTAACCACCTCGAAAGTGGTTGGGTGCTGCTCAATTGCAGATAGTGGTTAGGTGTTGTTAGTGGTTATGCCTTGGGAACACCTATAAACACTGGTCTTTTGGGGTGGTTGGTCATATCTCTCACGTTTGGGCAGGGGTTGCAGTTGCAAATACAGCCTTTAGCGGGGCGGGGTCAATCGTCTTACAAACTCCTATACAATTTTCTTGTATAGGGTTTGAAGACTGATTTACAGAGTTTTAAAAAAAATGGTTTTTAATAGAGGTGGTTTTGAGGTTGTTTTTTTATTTAGACAGGGTCTAAATGACTGATTATAAGCTAAAAAGAGTCAAAAAAAGCAGTCAAAAAGTCGTTTTTATGTTTACTTTTTTGTATATTTAACTATGTTAAACAATCAAATATTAAACGTTATGAGTAACACAAAGACGGCAGCAAAAAAAGGAGCTGCAAAAATCGAGAAAGCGCAAACTTCTAACAGCGCAAAAGTTGAAAAATCAACCGCAAAAGTTGACGAAATTTTGAAACCTACTGCAGACGGCAGAATTAAGAAGCTTGAAACCTTTAACCGATTAGCGGAGAAAAAAGAGAAGATTGACCGCAAGTTAAACGAGTTGACAAATTACAACGCAAGTAATGACGGGCAACATGCAGAAATGAAATTTGCTGCTAATAATGGGTATCATTTTACCATTAGCAACCCCGTAACAATTCAAAAGCTTTTAGACGGCATCCAGTCAGAACTTGAAGAACTGCAGAAGAAAACCGAAACCGAAATTTTGGAATTTTCAATTTAATCTAATTAAAAACCCCGGGACCGTTCGCGGCGGCACCGGGGTAAATCAAATATTACCCGTTATGACAACAACAAGTAACAGCAACAAAAGTAAATCTTTCCTATTTAGCGAGCAAGTTAAATCAATACTTCACGCTCACGGACTTTCAAAAGTTTTCAATTATTCAGATTATAAATTTTTTAAGGCAAAAGCCAAAACCGCTTTTAATCCTGTTCAGGAAATTGCGCAAATGTTTATAGCTGAATACCGAAACCAAAGCGACTACAACCAATACCAATTTTAATAACTATCTACGCCATGACAACAAATATTTTTGATATTGCCGAAGTAAGTATTTCTTACAAAACAGGCAGAATCACAGCCGACAGAAACAAAATAAATTCTTCTCAATGCGCTTACTCAATCGCTAAGCAAGCAGCAGCCGACCATATAGAGCACTATGAATGCTTTTATATTATGATGCTTAATAACGCTAACCAGGTCTTAGGAGTTTCTAAACTTTCGCAGGGAGGTATAACGGGAACTTTAGTAGATATTCGGCTCATTTTTCAACACCTATTAAAAGCAAATGCAACCAGCTTGATACTTTTTCACAACCACCCGAGCGGAACACTAAGACCTTCAGAACCCGACAAAAAACTAACCGCCAAAATAAAAGATGCTTGCGCATTTTTTGACATCAAATTATTAGACCATTTAATAATTACAGAAGAGAGCTACTTCAGCTTTGCCGATGATGGAATTTTATAAGCCAAAAAAATCGCCCCTGGCGGGGCGATGGCTTTGTTTTAGAAATAAAATAATGTTAAAGTTTCTATATTAACTTGCATATATGCAAGTTAATTGTATCTTTACAGAGTCAATAATTAATAACTCATTTAAAACAAACATTATGAAAACTTTCTTTGTAATTACCGACACTAAAAATTCTAACGATCACACAATGTATCTTTATAACGGTACAACTCACGCTGATCTTACTTCTCATTTGGATATGGCAAAAACTTTTGAAACAGAAGAAGAGGCTGAAGAATATATTGAAGAATGGGAAATTGAAGATTGGGCAGGAGTTCAAGAAGAAGAATATTTTTTCACTTTAGAAAATACAAGCCTTACAAAAATATCTTCTGGTTACGGTCACTGGATAGTGAAAGCTCAATCTGAAGGATTTACTCACCAAATTAAAACCAATAACAGCCAGTTAATTGACGATGCTTTTAATTCTGAAGAAGGCGACACTTCTTACTACGATAGCGTAGAAGAAGCTAGAGAAGCAGTTATTGAACTTCTTAATGACTAGAAATTAAAAAAAGCCCCTCTCCAGGGGCTTTTCTCTTGTCAATAACTAATATTCATCACAAACATTAATTAATACAAAGATATGGGAAATTATGATAATTCAGTAAACGTAGGAAAGCAGCTCATTTTTAAATTCCTTAAAGACCGAATGAAAGAGAAGAAGATATCGCAATTTCAACTTTCTGAAATGATCTCGGTAAATGAATCTACGCTGGTAAGGAATTTTAAAGGCGATACAGAAATGCTACTTTCTACTTACCTAAAAATTTGTGGCGCATTAGAATTGCGTCCTTATCTTATACCAAAAGAAGCTGACGACACAAAAATGAATACAATGGACTTCAATTAAAAAAAATCGCCCCTGGCGGGGCGATGGCTTGGTTATTCTGCAATAACCTGATTTAAAAATTTACCTTCCTTATCAAAAACAATTTTTGTGTAGAAGAAGGAGTAACCTATAACTTTACTCTCATCCGATCCTGGTTCAAGTCTAATAAATTTATAATCCTTAAGTTCTTCAACCTCCGGTTCTACGCCTACAGATCTATATAGCTCCAGGAATTTATCAAAATCACTTTGTGTTGCCATAATTCACTTATAAGTTAATTCCTTTAGATTCTGCATACTTTAAAATCTCGGCACACATCTCATAGTTTTCCCTGGCTTCTTCTTCACGAAGCTTCTCCCGAAGACGGTCTTCTGGATGATCACACCAGGACAACTCTGCTTCTAATTGTTTTTCTATATCAAAAACAAATTGAACCTTTTTATTACCAGTTATTTCAAGACTATAAGAAAGTGCATCTGCACAATGATCTGAAACTTTTTCCTCTGAAGATTTATACATATTGTCTATAAACATTTTCAAATGATTACGAGAAAGACCTTGCAGTCCATCTCTAAAAATATCCTGGTAGCCAAAACCATTTAATCTGTTAGGGCCTTTATCAGAAACAACAATTTCTTTGCAACCATTTGCTATATGAAATTCAGCCTCTTCAATTTCAGCCTGGCTTAATCCAGACCTGATTAATTCAACTTGCATAAAGCTAAATCCATCAGATAGATCATAACCTAAAATAGACTTAATCTTTCCATTTTCCTTATACATTCGATCTATAAATTCTTTTCCCTCTGGTGTCATAGTCTAGTTTTTATTCAAATCAAACCCCTTACTCTCTGCATACTTTAAGATCTCCGCACACATCTCATAGTTTTCTTTCGCTTCTTCTTCGCGAAGTTTTTCACGAAGACGGGGTTCAGTCAAACCTACATAAACACCTTGAAAACTATTTTCATTATTCTTTTTATAATATTTATCAATACCTAACTCCACAGCGTCAGGAGGAACAGAATAATATAAATGCTCATAAGGAAGACCGCGAGGAACATCATCGCCTTCATTGTGAGTAATTACAATCTCCGGGCAACCGTTTTTAATATGGTATCGAGCCATTTCAATTTCGGCTTCATTCAATGCGGTTTCACGTAGTTCTACCCTGCTAATACACACATTATTAGTAAAAACCTTGTCGTACTCAACAATCCTGACCTTACCAGGAATTTCCTGAAGATAATTGATGAAATTTAGTCCTTCCGGGGTCATATCCAATCTTTTTCTTTTTCAATCGTAAAATGTAATCTAACATGACCATTAACAGCATTTTCATAAAAATGATCGAATTCGCTGCAGGAATTTTTAAGTTCCTTGACAACTTCACTTTTAACTGAAGAAGTTATATCCGGTCCGAGATTAAAACTTAATCTACGTTTAGGAACATCAGGGTTTGAAGCAACTTCCCTCTTTTCTTCCTCCAGCAAGGAATTAATTTCGTGAAGTACAATTTCTTTGGTAACTGTCATAACTAAACATTTGATTTCCTCAAATATACAATTTTGCAATAAGATTATGCTTATTGCATAAAACAACGAATTAATACATTAGTTCCCCCTTTGGGGGCGGAGGGGGCTTTTTAATGCGTACTAGGATCTATCACCGTACTACTACTTTTTCTATCGGCCAGGCGAACCCAATCTCTACGATACACTAAATATTTAAAGGCATCAGAAAAGTTGGTACTGTAAAGCGGCAGTTTTTTTAGCGGTAAATTCTTTTCGTTATCCTTGTCTTTTTTAATCTGCGTATTCCCGTTCCGGTCTTTGCCAATTTTGGTTTTTGCCAGTTCTAAACTGCTTTTTAATTCCCGGCACTGGTGCCTGTCTATTCGCATTTTTGGTAATTCCGGGTAATACTCACCAAGTAGTTTTTTTGCAAATACAAATTCCTGCTCCTGGGAGATCGTTGCCTGGTTACGGCTCATCAAATTCACGCGCCACCCGGTACTGGTACCCTCGTATTTTTCAATATGGTTTTTAATTTCGGTAGCCCAGTCACGTTTTACTTTCTCGTATTGGTTCCCACTACGATCGTAATACATATCCAGCACCTTCGTTTTATGATTTTTAAAGAAATCAATAAACTTCTTAGCGAGTTCCTTACTGCTTTCAGGCGCTAAGGTGTACAGGTTTTTAAGCAAATAATAATACTGGCCTGCAGGCTGGCCCAAAACCATACTACACTGGTTCCCGAAATCTATTCCGCACTCTAATTTCTTATCGTGCTTTATATAGCGAAGCCCTTGAGAGCTGCCCTCTATCTTATCGCCAATTCTAAAGTTTTTCTTGTAGTAATCTATAAGCAGCCCATCATCATAATAATGATGCGTGCCCAGGTTCATATAAAAACGTTCACCGGCCTTTAATTCACTTTTAAGTGAAAGAATGGCGCTTTTAAATTCCTCCAGGCCTAAACTGTCCAGCGCAATTTTAAAATAATTCTTCCGGAGGATCTCCGCATTGGTAAAACTGGAAACCGTATAGAACATTGTGAGGTCCATTCGTGATTGATACCACAGCTCAAACCACATCTTAAACCTATTCTGTAAACTTTTTATCCTGGCTTTATTCCCGGTTTGCTTCGCCTTAATCAATTTTATGCGCAAATCGTTCAATTCAAGTCCCGCCTGCAGGGCTGCGATCACCTGCTCTTTATTCATATCTTTTTCACGGTCCAGGATCCAGTCGTGCTCACCGTCTCCAATATTGGGCATATCGGTAGTAACTGTCATTCCTAAAAAGAAAGGAGAATGGCCAAACTGCACATAATCACCACGCAAGGCAGGGAAAAGCTTTTTAAGCTTATCGTAATTACAGTTTTTGGCTTCATCAATAAAGAAATGCTGGTAAGAGTTACCGGCAAGAGAGGTTGGCTGCGCCAGCGAACCAAGGTTAAAGAAGTGGCCGTTAAAAGTGGAGATCGTATGCTTATACGTCATTGGCGGCTTGTACGGCTTAGCAAATTTTTCTGGCGGCCGTTCATCTACCACAAAATGAACACCTTCACGCCAGCCTCGCCGTTGCGTCCATCCCTCCAGGAGTGACGGCACAATGTTACGTAAAGCATTATCATAAGTATCGGCCACAAAAGCAGAGTAGGCCCTGGGCATATCGTAAATAACATTCTGGCTGCGCTCTGCTTGTATTTCGGTAGTTTTAGAAGTACCACGGCCACCAACTAAAAACAAGTCCTTAGGACTCACCAAATCTATGGTTTGATTTATCCAGGACGAATACGCAATCTCGGCTTGTTTAGAATTCTTAAGACTTTCGGGGATCTGCATCTGGTAAAAATTCTAATTGTTTTAATCCGGCTTCCTGCTCGGCCAGTTCTTTTACTTTTTCTGAAATTTCATTCGGAAGGGATTTTATAAACTCGGCCAGTTCTTTTTTAGGCTGTGGTTTTTTCCCAAGGTCGCTCATACTGGTCGTGTAGATCTTGATCATCTTATCGTATGCTCCCTCCGGAATATCGCTTTCATTTTCATAAAGCTCCATTACCACTTCCTTGAGTTCCATCAGCATTTTATTCACTTTAGCAGTATCATTCACATCTTTAACAAGGTTCTGAGAAAGCGAAATATTTTTCTCCATTTTCCCGGCGATAATATTTAGCCAGGCATTTTTTGAAATCTCTACATCAGCATAGAAATATTCCATTGCCTGGTTGTAGACTTTATTTGCTAAATACCGGGACAATTCTTCAACCTTAATTAAATGGTTTACAATTGCATCTTTACTACCGTACCGATCTACACGTAAAGCCATACCACGAATCTTATCCATAAGATCCAGGTATTGTATAATTTCAGGAGGTGCATCGTCCCGATCGCCTTCATCTATAAAAGCATAGATCTGCTCCAGGGAAATATCCTTGATATCTTTATATTTCTGAATTTTATTCACTTCTGCTTTTTTTTGCGTTTCTTCCTATTTCTTAAGCAAGTTTGTAGATGCTTTTTCTTTTGGCTCTCTCCTAAAGGAAATTTCGTAGATCTATTAGTTTTTGGAAACCACATATTTTTTAGAGTTTGAGTATTTATAATTCCCCCTTTGGGGGCTAGGGGGTCGGTTCTCCGCCAAATAGAATTTGTTCTTTTAAATTTTCTACGTGCTGCGCATCGGCATTTTTCTGCCAGATCTGCATCGCAGTTTGGTTTCCTGCCTTGGCAGTTTCCAGGGCTTTTTGATTGATTTCAAAAGCGGCCTGCAGCTTGCCTTTATCGTAATGATGCCTTATTAAATGCTCGTGATTTAACCAGGCTTTCATAAAAGCAGCTTTATCAAAGTCCATCACTTTAGCAATTTGCTGCGGACTATAATTACAGCCGGCGTAATCTTCCAGCTCTTCAAGTTCCTCCTGGGAAAGTCTTAGGTTTTCAATCATTTTTCTCCAGCTTTTTCAAAATACTCCCCTTCATCGTCATAATACTTTAGTAATTCTAATTGCTTTTGAAAATCTTGCCATTTACCGGTTAATAGCATTTCCAATACGGGGTCTATATCGCAAGTCGGAACGTATAGAGGAAAACAAGACATTTTATCAATCCTATTTGTAATGCTCTTTTTTCTCATTCCCCGTGTCCTTAAATACTTAAAAGCCTCTTCTATTTCTTTTCTAGAAATTTCGGGTTTAATTTTCTCCGGAGGCGGTGGCGGGTTTTTCATTGTTGGAAGTCCGTTTTTCTTGCCCATTCTAAATAGAAGCATATAGAATACATACCCCATATAAAAGAAATGTAAAACCAATAAAGACACAATCACTGGTTCTTCCTTTACTATTTCTATTAACTCGTTCATAGCACACACCAGTCTTCAGAAAGCATATCAGTTTGGGAAGCTAACCATCCATTTACTATAGAATTATCAGCGGCTTTCATACACAGATAAGCTGAGAATTTCACTACTGTGGCGTGGCCAGCATCTAAAGATGAATCAGTAGGATGCACCGATAGGTATGGAGTAAAATAATCTTTTACTGATTGAGGTAATGATTTTACTCTGTTTACCACAAAATCCACTGATAATTCATCTGCTGGACGCATAAAGACAAACATTCCTTTACCGTTCCAACCTTTACGGGCTATTAATTTTCCTTTTTTTGCAGCTTCTAGAGCTTCACCATAAGTCAGATTTTCATTCATTTCTATTTATTTAAAAATTAAACATTTATTCCCCCTTCGGGGGCTAGGGGGCTAACCGCGCGAAGCGAACCATTTTCGGCAAAATGCCTGGCTTTCTCAGGAGCAAATAGTTCCATTCTAAAATCAAATAAACCTTTGCTGTTCGCAAAAGTGTATTGTTCCATCTGGGCGTTCTCTGCCCAGTTCCCGCTACCTTCAATTATAAAGTGATCATCATTAGTTCTTAAAAGGCAAACCTTGCTATGATTCCAGCCAAACAAAACTTTTAAATTGGCGTGGGCTGCAGCTACGCTTAACAGCATATCTATAGTAGTGGGGTTTCGCTTAATCATAGAATCTGAAATCAATAGCGTGATCTCATCTATCATCCCTGCAGTATGCAATTCTATAAGTGCGGTAATTACCCGCCGGCTAATACTATAAGTGCTGGCAAAAAGGCTGCGAACCTTTAAATTCTTAGCAACAAATGGGATAAACGTGAACGCATTAAATGAGTTCCAGGTTTGCAGGAAAAAGAATTCTTCTACTGCCGGAAGACGCTTTAAATTTTTCTCCAGGTGATTCACATTTTCAAAATGCGCCAATAAATACTTATTCTTAAAATGAGCATTGGGATCCTCCTGTACAGTAGGTTCTTCTTTTTCTTTCGGAATCTGAAAAAATTTATTTCTAGCCATTGTTTTTGTATCGTTGCTCCAGTAATTCCTTTTCTAAACGCAATCGGTTAAAGGTGTGTTCAAACTTTTCTTTTGCCGAGCCTTTAAGCTTTTTTAGCTTTTTACGATCTCGAGAAACATTTGCCCTTACCGTATGTAATCTTCGCACTACCTGTAAATCTCCAAGGGCTCTTACATCACGCTCAATTTTAAGTTTCCAAAGCTTGGGATGTTTGCCTAAAACTTCGCCTTCTTCTTCGTAGTAATCAAGCTCCTCAAAAATTGCCCGGTTCACTGCCCAATTATTTACAGCACTTTTAATCTTAGGGAAAACTTCATCTGTCATCCTGAGCGCAGTCGAAGGGTTTTTTGCAGCTTCGGTAAGTTCCAGGTAAGCAGCTTCAAAATTTCTATGCGCCGTAATCTTATCGGAAACCAAAACCTTAAACTCATCGGGGCAGTCAGCCTTATCTAAAAAACTGTACTGCTCCCGAATAGGTTTATCTAAGCCTCGCTGTGCTTTTTTTTTGCTTCAGAAATAAAAGCTTTCAACGTAGCGGCTTTCTGGTCTTTTGGGGTTTTCTTAATCGCATCACCCAACTCTGCAGCAAAAGACTTTATCGTGTTATAATCTGCAGCTTCCACATCAAAACCATCAAGTTTCTGAATAGCTTCAGGAACTTCCTGTTTAGGTTCTTCTTCTTTCTCCGGAGATTTGTCCTGGTCTTCAGCATCATTTTCCTGATCATCTTTTGAAGCTTCGTTATCTGGTTTCTGATCATCTTTTGAAGATTCAGAATTATCTTCCTGATCATCTTTTTCAATGCCTTCAGCTTCCACTTCTTTAGAAGCTTCAGTATTTTGTTCTGAATTATCCGGAGCATTTTGCTCCCCCTTTGGGGGCTGGGGGGCTTTCTTCCCTTTATTCCGCTCCGTAGCCAGTTCAACATCGGTAATGCCGTGAAGTGTTTTTAATTGATAAAGAAGATCTTCTAATCTCGCGGGAGAATAGCCCAGGCGATTCATAAACCTTACCTGGCTTTCGTCATTGTTTTTACTGGAACGGTAAAGCCTAAGTGCTTTATTAAATTTTTCTTGTGGCTTTTCATTATCTGAAGCCAAAAATTCTAGAACATCGTTTTTCATAAGTTTGGTTTTGTCTTTCCCGCGCAGGCGGGAAACCTGTTAATTACCTTTTACACCTGTAAATATTGCAATAACCCGTGCCTTATGGTGTGACAACAAAAAACCCCCGCAATTGCAGGGGTTCTCAACACAACACAAATAGAAACAACAATCTAGGCAGTTCGGGTCTTTTCTATTAAATAGGTAGTTGCACCGGCTTTAAAAACCTCCAGGGAAATAGTCGCATTTTTCAATGCTACCCAGTCAGATCCTTCGGCCAGGATAACTTCTATATTTGGTTCGGCTAGGCCGGCACCGTTACTTAAAACGGCAGGCTCGGCACCACCGCCACCAATAAGGCTTACAATCTGTCCGTGATCAAGCTCGTTAGAAGCAAATTCAACTGCAGTATCTACAACCTCAGAACCTTCTAACTGGTAACGGAACCTATTGGCCACGGTTAAATTAATCGCAGTAGGATCTACAAGTACAGGTTCATCAAAAGATAAAGTTCCTGTATAATTGTAAGGTACCTGGTCAGTTCTTTGGTATTGCTCAAAAACAAGGTTCCACATAGTCCCCTCGTTGTTATCGCTATACCCGGGCTGCAATTTCATTGCAGAACATTTAGTACCGTAAACGGTCTTATTGTTATCCCTGCAGGTACCGGAAATCAAGATCCAGTCTTCACCAAGTGCACCTTGCACAAATTCTCTAATTTCAACACCATTACCAGGGTGAGAACCTTCGTAACGCTGAGTAATTCCTACTGCATCTTCATCTCCTTCACTCTCACCGGTACCGGCTTGCTTACTAGGAGTTAAATAAATTTGCAGCATTTTGAAACCTTCTTTTAAAACGAAGTTTCCATTCATTACCACGCCGCCCAGTCCAATGGCTGGCCAGGCTAAAATATCGCTACTTCTAATAGCCGTAAGATTGGGCTCTTTTGGCGAAGGAGCGCCTGCAGATCTTCTGGCAGGTTTTGGAACGCTTTTTAATAACATAATTATTAGTTTAAAAAGAGGGGCATTGCAGCCCCCCTGTGATTATTTTATCTATACTACAGCTATAGTTCTGCTTACTTCTGTCCAAACTCCGTCTACCTTTATTAACTCAATAAAGTCAGCTTTTGAAGCCAGTACCGCATTCCCGGTTAAAGCAATGTTTCCTGCAACACTCTCTAGCGTTAAGCTCACGGTAGCGGCATCAGTTCCGTATACGGTAATTTGCTTACCGTCTACACCGTTTACAATCTCGGTTAGGGTAGTGCTGGCTTCACCAGTATAGAAGTACTCATCATAAGACTTCGCGTCTATTACAGTCCCGTCAAAAGTGTTTTGAGTATCTACATTTGGAGCTTCAGGCTCGGTAGTTCTTCTAAGTTCTTTAAAAGTACCATCGGCATTAGCATACAGTACTAAAGTACCTCCAGAGTTAAGTGAGAAGTCTGCACCTCCGGTTAAAGAGATCTCGTCGTTATTCTTCACTTTTTTATCAATCATCTCAGTGTTACCTGTAATCTTGATGATCTGGCCTTTTTTAGCACCTTCAATAGAAGCTATATCAGTTTTAAATTCTGAATCAACTTTCATATTGTAGTAGTGTACTTTCAGTATTCCGGTACCATCATCAAAAACAGGTACTGAAGTAGAAGCAGGGAAAATTGGCACATCGTTACTCCATACTACCTGGCGCTCAAATGCTGCAGGTTCCCCTGGCAATAATTTAGTTCCTACAAATTGTAGACGAATACCTAAACGGTAATCTGCAAAGATGTTGGTATCACGCTTATCGTGCTGAATAGTGAATTTTCCTTTTTCAGAAACATTATAGTCCATTATCTCTACGTTCTTAGACTGGGTAATGGCCATAAATCCTGTTTGGGTCATATCCTTAATCTCCTGGAACATAATGTTGGGATAATCAATCGGGTGATTTCTCTTGTACTCCATACGGCCTTCATCATCGCTCATATGCAGTTGGTAAACCAAACCGGCTTTTTCCTTGTACCACTGTAATTTTTCGGTAGAAATTTGAAGCTCCAGTCCTGGACGCTTTCTATCTTTCTCAGGTACGCGCTCAATAAGATCCTTCACATAATCAAGGATTCCCGCCTTTGTAGGCTCACCCATTGAGAATGCGCGGTATTTTTTCTCTACATCACGGTATAACCAGTATAGGTAAAGCAACCCATCTTGAGAGTTTACAGCTTCACCAGGATTACCGTCGCCGGCAGGAGTTTCTGCGTGAATACCGTTAATTTGAGCGTTTCTATCATCAACCTTCATTTGCTTCACCAACTCGGTAAGCAAGAAACCAATGAAGCTCATTTTCCACGGATGAGAACCTACTTTATTATACATTCTAATCCAGGTATTCTCAATTTCCTGAAGTTCGTAACCATCAAAAGTGATGTCTATTTTCTTACGGAAAACACGACCAACTTCTGCAGCAATCTTAAATTTGTTCTTTGGCTTCCATCCTTTAGAGCGACCCTGAACAATTTCCCCTGGAATAATTCTTCCTGAAGATGTTCTGTCTAATACTCCAGATCTTCTGGACCATTCTTTTGGTAGTTCTTCAAAATCGTTAAAAAGCGATTCTAAAGCCTGCGGATTTTCTCTTACGAAATGCTCGGCATCCTTTTGAAGCAAAGGAATATAAGCATCATCATTAAAATCTGTAGCCTTGGCACCACCATCACGTAAACGCTGGTTCCACGGTCTGCCCTCAAAGGCATCATATTTTGCACCTGTGCTAAACAAGTGGGTAGCGCTATGTTTCATTTTACTGGCTTCCTGGTTAATAATTGCTAAAGGAGAATCGCCTTCGGGATCTTCCATTAATTTTTTGAGAATGGCATCCTGGTCCTTTAGCTTTTTGTTAAACAATTTAATTTGAGCAGAAAGCTGCGCGTCGGTTTGTTCTTCACCGTCTTTCGCATTAGACTCACCATTGTTTTCAAGAAGCTGTTTTTTCTCCTCGTCGGTAAGATCAGTTTCAGCCAAAAGCTTATCCATTTCTTCTTTAGCTTCTTTCAATTCCTGCTGAGATTTTTTCAGCTTTTCGTTTTCTTCCTCGTTTTCGCTCATTTTAGAGAGTTCCTTATTAAAGGCGTCCACGAGTTTCTTGGTGTCATCTTCACCAATGGTTCCTTCCAGTTTTTTCAACTGGTCGTCGCTGTAAGCAACTTTACCTTCGGCAACAGGAATTTCCTTAATGCCCAAAAGGTTCTTAACGTAGGCCGATGTTTTAGCCAGGTCTTTCCACTTCATAGTTGGGGGTTTAAATATTAATTGTTAGTAATTATTAAGCTCAATCATCATATCTATACGATCTACTGCATCCTGGAAACTTCCGGAGCCGTCCAGCATTCCGTATTCCATTCCGCGATCAAAATCAAAGGTCTTCCCGGTAAGTACGCCGGTAGCTTCTTTAAGTTTCCCGGCACGCCCAAAGCGCACGCCGTTTTGAAACTTCCTGGCAATAGGAGATAGATGCTCTGTTTTTATCTGGTCGTACTTCCCTTCCCTTGCCAGGTGAAAAGCTTCATTTTTATGTTTAGATTCATCGGGGTAGATATCGTGAAATACGTAGCCTTTTTCTTCCAGCACCTTCCTGGTATCTACAAAAGAGAAAACAACGCCCACGCTTCCAACTCCGCTGGAAACTTCATTATCGGCCAGGATCCAGTCAGAAACTGAAACCAACGCCCAATAATGCAGGCTGTAAGCTGTATCTATTAATCCTACTACCGGTTTTTTCTTTTCCTTGGCAAACTGAATAAATGGACCTATAGCACCAACAGAACCGCCGGGGCCATCTACATTAAAGACAATGCCCCTAATGTTGGGGTTGTTATTGGCAAATCTTAAAGCGCCTACAATCTCATCGGCACCATAAGTGCAGAGATCACCGCGCTTAATTACCGCGCCAATCATATTTACAACGGCTATAGATCCTTTAGGGATTTCTACCTGCCCATCTTCATCTGCCAGCACTTTTTTACTGTTCTTATCGTAGATATCCAGTAGTGCTGCAGAAGATTCTCCAAAAACCAATTCTTCGCCCGCAATAATTTTAGAAACAATAGGAGCAAAGGAGATAATGCTATGGGTATCAATTAGCCATTCGCCTTTATAGAGATCTTGTAAAATAGGATTAACCTTCATTGTAAATAACTTTGAAGGCTAAAGTATAGGATGGGGTAGTTTTACGGTGTGACAGGTTTTAACAGGATTTTAAAGAAATGGGATCTTCTTTTTAAAATACCAGAGAATTCCTGCAATTAGAAGTAATAGGAGCAAACCCCAAATTAAAGCCGGGTGAGTTCCCGTACTTTCTTTGTCTTTTTTAAGTTCTTTAGTTTCCCTGGTATATTCGCGCCTGCTGTTATCGCTTAGCTGTGAGCGCTCGGTAGATTTATCTACGGTAGTGGTCTCGGTTTCGCTATTTGAAATTGAGACCCGGGCATTGCTAAACTGCATAGTATCTTTTCCACGAATTACCCGCACGGGTTTACCATTGTCTACCGGTACCAGGTTAAAGGTTTCATTTTTGGCTAAATGAAAAGTTTCAATATCCCGCTGCAGGGCAGAAGAAGATTGAATATCATTTTGCTGAAGCTCGCTAACCGATTCCTTTTTTCGCTCCACGGTTTTTTGCTTGCTTTTACAGCCGCTAAAAAGAATCATTATTAGTATGGTCACACCAATAATGCTTATAAAACTGAATAATCTTGACTTGCTCATCATCATCTGTTAGAGGGTAAAGTTTGAATTGAACCTGTAGCCCCATAAACCCCATTAAAATCTGCCTTAGCATCAAATGAAGGGCATTCTTTAATACGCTCGTAGGGTTCAATAATGTTGTTTCTGTTTTGATCTGCCGAGAAATCTCGATGACCTAAGATCATTAGATCTTCAGTAATATCTTTTCCATTTTGTTTAAGCCAGGTAATGGCATCTATAATGGATTTTTGAATGGCTTTGTTTTGAGAAATCGTGCGAGTATCTTTAGCGATATTCACATTCTTCTCATCCACACCGCCTACATAAGAAATATGTATGCATTCTGAATTAAATCCGCGAACGCCATTAGTGATCTGTTCAAATGGATACATTTGTTTAATAGAACCATCTTTCTCTATTATAATATGATAGCCACCGGTATTCCAACCCCGACCGCCCTCATATTTTGGGCGTAAAAAGTAACTCTGTACTTTTTCTGCAGACTTATGTCCGGCAGTACAATGAATCACGATGTATTTAATATTCTTCGCTCTTATTTTCATATTAATCGGTGTTATGGCCATCAGCCGATGTAGTTTCAACATCAAGGTTCAGGTTACGTTCAAATTCGTCTAGCATCTGAATAAGATCCGGGTGATCTTTACTCATCCTTCGCATTATAGGCATCATAATGCGCATCGTGTTCTTAGTTTGAAGAGCAAACGCCCTTTCACGCTGTAGTTCCCTTTCAAGAAAATCTACCTTATTGATCAGTTTTTTAAATTCAGCTTCTTTTTTTTGGTAGTATTCACGCTTTGCTGCATTTCTACTTTTTCCCCATTCATATAAATATCCTGGCCATTTGTCGGCACGCAAAGCAGTAAGAATAGCTGCAGCAGAACCTATAAGAGCCACATATAAAGAAGTGTTCTCAGCTTGGTTTTGTAACATTTCAATCGAGGTTTAATTGTTGTTTAAACTCCACGATTTCCTTGGCTATTTGCCGCCTACTTTTGGTATAAAAAATAATTTTAGCGGGTCTAACGGTTAAGCAACCATCACAAGGTTTAGTCTCCAGGGCAAACCAATATTGAATACCTTCCTGTAATTCATTATTATGTTTAAGCTGGAATACATCGCGATTGTTTTGGGAGATTACCATAGCTTCGGTTTCTGAAGAAAACTGAACCGTAGCATCTACCTCAATAGTATCTAGTTGCTGTTCCTGGTAATTGGGAATAATTTTCATTCCTTTTTGTTGGGCATTCACCGAAAAGACAAAAAGGAAAAGGAGGGGGATGACTAAAAATCGTTTCATAATTTTGGAGCTTAATTTCTCCAAACTTACTTGTGAAATTCCTGTTAAGGTGTGACAGGTTCTATTTCACTTTGCCGCTAGACTGCAAACGCTTAAGGGAGTAGCCTTCTTCCATTACCCGGTAGTAATATCGGCGCAGGCTCTCTATACCAAAACCTTCCTCATATAGATCGTATTTTACGAGAAAGAGATCTATACCGCGGCGAATTTCAGCTTTAGAATTATCGGCCATATGGCCTTCAATAAAAGAGATCATAGAAGTACGAAAAACATCTTCCAGGTATTCGTTAAGTAATCGGGTGCCGGCTTCGGGTAATTTTAAGAAAGAATTAGTGCCATTCACGCATTTATAAATATTGCCAAAAAAGTCTTTAGAGTATTCACGGTCCTGGATAGAAAGGAACATCCAAAACTTATCTACTTTAACAGGCCCACCTTCAGGTTTTTCCATTAGTAAGCGAATAATCTTCCCAATAGGTTTGTTGGTCGTTAATTTTGCCGCTTTTACTTTCTTATTTAGATATACAGATTCCACGCCCTCAAATTCCTGAAAAAAGAAGGGTACAAGATGTCGCTGTATTTTTACAGGCACAGTAGATCTGCTCATAGATTATTCCGGGGGTTAATAATCTTAAAAAATATTTAGTTTGGATCGGTACCGCCATTCAGAACCACCGGTCCCGATCTGGAAGGTAAACAGCCAATTTGCTTTACTGTATTGACAAAAGGTTATGCCATTAATTTTATACGCAATAGAATGAACGCCTTTATTATATTTATCGGCCCTGGAGAACCGGCCGTTTTCGCCACTGGTATCTATCGTAGATTTTAGCACGCTAAAAATATCATTGCCATTCTCATCTTTATCTACTTCACCGGCTTTCCACTGCGGATTAAAATACCTAATCCAGTTCCAGGAATGATTGCGAAACCACCAATTAAAAGCCGTCCATAGGTTTCTCTTTTTATGGCCTTTTTCTTTCAGCCACCAATCGGCGCCATAATCACCATCTACGGTATCGTTCAAAATCCAGAATTCAGTTTTCCATTTAAAAACGTGCTTCAGGATATGTGCCCAAATAATTGCCGTAGATAAAAAAGCAAGCAAAGAAAGACTGGTCCAGTTCAGGATAATTTTCCAGTACCGGATCCAAAACGCCTTTCTTTCTTGTTTAGTGATCATATAAATAAAAGTGCCAGGGCAATGATTAAAACAATCCATATAGCAGGAATCCACTTATTAAGATTAACAATCATACTTTCTGTAAAACTGAAACCGTAAGTTTCTTTCCAGCGTCTCCTTAATTTATCGAAAAGCGCAGCTTCTTTGTAGGTTAAATTATCCATCCATTGTGTTTTCTTCTTGCCAAGTGCCGCTAACTGGCTTCGCCAATGCTTAGGATCTACATCTGTGATATAGAATTTTACTCCAATTTTTTTCAGTATAAATAATATCCATTGGTAAGTAATTCCGAATAACGCAGGTACATATAGAATATCCCAAAATGCTAATTCATTAAGATCGTGTTTACCTTCGTATGCAGCCCTGAGACCTGCTATAACTAAAGAAATAGCCATAAAGATAAACAGCCGGCCAAACAACCAAAATTTACCATTAGCTGCCCGAAGGAAGTACATTGGGAAAAAGAATTTTCTAAGTGATTTCATAATTAGGATTTTAAAAGTTTGCTTTCAGTTAGAGATTTTCCAAGGGACTTCGCATTGTATTCGCATTCGCTGTGGTTGTGGTAGCCCTGGGAACCGGAACCAATTATGTTACCGTTATCTGCAGTTACACGCCAGTACCATAAATTGTCTTTGCCTTTGTAAAATTCCAGGCCATCGGGGTAAGATTTAATTTGCTCTGCCATTTTATATGAAGATTAAAGTGAATACAATTAGGAAGATGGCGCACCAGGTTAGCTCGCCTTTAAATTCTTTATGCCAGGGCTTTTTAAAATATTGGTGCCGTAGAATAGCATAGATCTTTTCAAAATCCATTTTATCCTGGAGTGACATTTTTCGCTTTTTGATAAAGCGACAATACATCGGAAACCCTGCTATAGATTTGAGTAGCAATAACACAAAGCGAGCGCCGGTATTCCAGCTGCTTTTGTGCATTCTGCGCATTTCACTGCGCATTAGCTTATCGGCATACCAGGTATATTTATAGCTTGCAGAAGCATTGAGATAGATATACAACCAATCGTGTAACATCGCTGCGAGTTCCAAACCTTCCAGATCATAGAGGTCTTCGGTTTTGGTAGCGCCGTCAAATTGTTCTGGGTTTCTAACAAAGTAATCGTAAGCTGCCAGGTAAATATTAGCTTGCGTTTGGCTGTAGCCTTTAATTTGCTCCAGGTAATATTTAATTTTCCCACGGTTAAGCTTATGCGTAATCGCAGGTTTTTGAAAATAGTTGTTACGTGATTGGTACCAGGTCATATTTTCTCCCAGTCAGCTGCGGTTAAACCGAATTTACCATCCATACCTAATTTAATACGGAATGCTTCGTGCAAGGCGGCTTGCATATTTTGGGCGTAGTTGTAATTAGCATTAAGATCACAATCAAAAGAAGAAAGCACGGCGTTAACTTCTTCCATACTTATCTTTTCTCTAAAATTTTTAAGCTTAACTATTCTAGTTTGAATAGCTTCTCCCGGAGCAGGCTCATAAGGCACTTCTAAATCGTAAACAATTTCAAAGTGAAAATTCACCAAGTTGAATTCTGGAATACGCGCCACTACTTTGCAATCTTGATTGAAAAGGATGTTAGCCTTTGGTACGGGGTTTATTGTTCTTAGTTTCATAGTTTATAGTGTTATGCCTTTTCCGTTATTGAAATAAGTGTTGATTTGGGTTTGTGTTAAATCTGTTAAATCAATGCTTAATTCATCGATTTCAAAATCTCCCCAAACCGTTCCACCAGATCTACCGATTTCCAAAACACTATTGATTCCAATTGAACCAACGGTTCCAGTAAAAACTAATTGAGCATTTTGGTAGAATTTCCAAACATTGGTTTCTTCGTTCGCAGTTACAGTTACCATGTGACGAACAGTTCGGTCTGCAATTATACCGGTTCCAACTTGTTTTCGGGTGTTGCTAAATAATGATAAATAAATCTGACCGTTTGTAAATGGATAATGTGAGGATGCATCTTGAGTATTTAACAAAGCTAAACCTGTTCTCGATCCAGCTGTTGGAATATGGTTTTTTAATTTTACCCAAAAATTAATAGAAGCTTTTGTGCTTATTCCGGGATTTGGAATTGTGAAATAATTACTTGAACCATTCAGTCTGTATGCCGTTGCATACAGCCCTGGTATTCCACGCTTACAACCATAATTTGTTCCAGTGTAATTTTCACTAAAGATATTTTTTACAACCCCGTGTAATTCGTTTAACTGATAAAACGAACCTAAAGTAGCAACTGGAACTGGTGACAAAGCCATCGTAAATGTTGTGATATTTAAAACATTACTTAACTCACTTTTATTATAATATTCATCTATTGCAACGAGCTGAATGTTGTAATTCGTTCCAGGTTGTAATGAAATAGCGGAAATTGTAGTTCCAGGTAAATATCTTGAATTGTACACGCCATTAACAAAAACCTGATAAGATTCTACAGTGTTTAACGATGTTGGTGGCGTGAAATCTAATTCCACCAAAGTCGCAAATTTTTGTGATGACGTTAAATCTGTTATTTGGTTCGGTTTGGTATTATTTGCTATATAAGTAATTTCGCAACCTAATGAACGTGCATAAGTTATATCTCCCTCCTCATTTCCATTATTTGAAGTTTGTAAAAATTGATTTAAATAAAGTTTTAAAGCTGAACTATTAAATTGAAAAATCAAATCATTTCCTAACGTATTACCCAATGTTTGTGCTTTTGGCAAATAAATAGCACCTCCATTATCAAAACTTTGAAAAACTCCATCACCCTCAACTGTAATAACTTCAGGCAATGAAATTTCTTTAAAAATATCCACCCCTGATGTTGATATAAAAGCTTGACCGCTTACAATCGTAGCATTTCTTAATTCAACTTTGCTTAAAATATGGCAATTTGCTAATCCACCTACATCAACCCCAATGCATTTTTCATAATCAATAAAAAAAGTAATTTCTGTATCACCTGCAAAGCAATTGATTGGAATTATATATTGAACATTTATTAACGCCTGGATGTTTTTCCCAACTACCAAAAAATTTGTTATGTCAGACTCTAGAATATTTAATTTTGAAGCTAATGCGTTTGCGTTAGGTATAGAGTTAGCCACCCCACCAATAAATAGATTAGGTTCTACAACCGCAGGAGAAAAATTCCTTTTTTTGCTTTCTAATATTCCTATTTTCATACTTCAGCAAGTTTTAAGGCTCCTATTGCTATCCATACATCGGTAGCAATTTTCTTTAGTGTTACGGCATTGTATCTTCGGGCAATTTCTGCGATTTCGGTTTCGTCAATATTTAAAGTAACATCGGTCACTGGATTAAAGCTTACTTTTCCGGCACCTATCCACCATACGTGGGTTTCAAAATTTACAGGAATTGGCGTAGTGCTATTCTTAGGCAGCGTTACCACAATTTCAGAAGCTGAATCTGCATAAATATCCCTATCGTGGTGTGTGGCTTCTACGATGTAGTTAGCTGCTTTTGGAATTGGGGGTTTAACTGCGTTTATTTCCGCAATCGCAGCTTCCATTTCTTCCCTGGTTACAAAATCATCTGAGATTGGATCTTCTTCACCACCTATAAGCTGTACATCGTCCAGCCAAAAGCCCCAGGGATCTACATTGTATAATACTTTGAAATTGATATAAGAGATCTCGGCCATATTTGCCGGCATCGAAAAGGGGACCGCTATTTTCTGCGTATTCAGGTTTTCGCTATCGTAACCATAGATATCTACTTCTTCCAGGTAGGCAATTACATTGCTTCCGTTGCTTTTCTTCCCGTAGATCTGGATGCGGTGGGTAGGATAATCGGGCGTGGCTACGGCTGTTTTGTTCTTAATCTTATAGGCAAATCCGGTGAACGCTTCAAAAGTTTCCCTGGTAATGGTTGCATCGGGCGTAAAACGAACGGTATCATTATACTCGTTATTGGTGCCTTCAATACTTATACTCCCGGAAATAGGTGTATTGGCACTGGCTAAATTCAACCTGGCGGCCCCGCTTGGAGTACTGGTATTGAATTCCCCGGCCGTACCTTCAGCAAATACCGTGGTAGCGGTTTGATTAACCGGAGTGGTGGCATTGGCACCTACAAAAATTATCGTTCCGCGAATTTGGGTGTCGAGATCTATGCTGGGCTCTTCTGGATTTTCAGAAGGTACGCCTTCAATAACTTCAAAGTTTCCCTGGTCGTTGGCCACGATCATATCTATACGATCGTAAGTGGCATCACCTGGAGAAAGTGTTAGGTTTTGTACTACGGGATTTTGCTTGCTTCCAAAAGTGGCATCTGGAAATGAAAAATAACCGGTTACGCGATAATCCAGATCTTGCTGGTGTGCTGCGTAAAAAGAATGAATGGTTGGGGATGTGTTGCCACCCGAGAAGGAATCGGTGTAGGCTTTGGCAGCGGCTAAAACTTTTGCGATCTCTGTATCTACATAACTTTGCGAAACGCCACTCCCTGCCGCTAATATATAAAGCCCTTCAAAATCGTCCCAAATATAAATTTTGGCTTCTTCTTTATCTACATAGAGCTCGTCTTCAAAACCTTCGGGGGGAAAGGATGCGAAGTTCTCTTCATAATTAATGCTTTCTTGGGCAGGAGTTGGTTCCTGCCAGTCTCCGGAAATAATCCATTTACCATTAGAATTATCCCAAATGGCTTCCTGGTTAGGGTCTCCTTCAATCTGCGCATAACTGCCCGGCTCTGGATTGGGATGATAAAAAGTAACAGCCTCTAAATTTGGATGCTCACCCTTATACAAAGAATCGTCTTCGCCCAGTAATTGCTTAATGGCCCGAATCATTAAATTAATTTCTTCGGCACCAAGCCAAAAGGCTTTATCTACGCCATTGAGTTTAAGCAGGCGCTGCGGATCGTCTTGTTTTGGCTGTATATTAAATTCCATTAACTGTTCGTTAGATTAACCGGAACATCATGCGGCAACAGATCGCCGTTATATTCCGGGAGGAAACCGGTTTGCATAATACTTTCTACGGTAAATTTTACCTGGCATAATTGCTGGTCTGTCTGGATCTCGATTACCGGTGGTGTGTTTTGAAAGAAATCGTTACGGCCCATATAAAAAGATTGTCCGTTGCTAAGTTGTACCAGGACAAATTTTGCTTTTCGAAATTCGTCCAGTCGCACGGCTCTTTTACTATCGGTACCCGGAAACTGAATACTTAATTCAGTGGTCCAGATATCTCCCGCCCTGGTAGGCTTAGATTTTTCCCTAAAGGAAACTGATCGTTTGCCGAAATAAGCAGATTTAGCGCTGCTCTCCAGTAAATAAGAATCGTAAAAGTTTTGATTGGCGGCTGAATATGACGGCATTGGTAACGCCGATAGATCTATAGCGATGCCACAAATATTTTTAAGATTAGGGACCCGGGAGGAGAGAATCATCTTACAGAATATTTTTTAAAGTCTTTCCCGTGCAGACGGGAAACTATTCCCAAATATATCTTAAAAGGTTTACATATAGGTAAATAATGTGTGACAAATTACAAATGGGTAAACAATTACACGGGTGTAACTTTCTCAAAAGTTCACTAAAAAACTGTAATTCTGTAACCAGGGGTTTTAAATAGCTGCTTTCCCTTATTAAGCCTGACTTTTGGAGAATACAATGGTTTTGTAATTACGGCAAGACTGCATTTGTAACTTTTGTAACCGGCTTTATTAGTTACATTTTTTTTGTAACCTTATTTTTAGTTACAAATTAATTGTAACCTTAAATAATAGAGCTGTCGGGGTTTTTCGCTTGAAGTTACAAAGTTACAGTTTATTATAGGTTAAAGATAAAGAGGGGGAAAGGGGAGAGAATGGTATGCTCAGTGCGCCTGGCCGCGTTAGCAATTTGCCAAGCCTGTTGTAACGATAAGGAAGTATTGATGTATTGCCCTGCGGAAACTAAAAAAGCCCCGGAAAGGGGCTATATTTGAATCACTAAGTGATATTTAATAAAAGAAAAGATGCTATTACCACCAGAAGAAGAAGCCAACCGACTTTATAATTTAACCAGGGCGCAATTAGAAAAGCGCGTCCCCGATGCCCAACTGCATAACACTACTTTAAATTTGTGTAAGATTAGTTTAGACCTTGGGAAACGCGCTAAAGCTGATAGTAGCTACTGGACGTCCGTGAGTATTGCCTTGAACGAAATAACAGGAAATAAACTGTAATACTGGTTTTATTTCTATGTTATAACAAATGCTAATCCCATTCTTTTAATTCAATTTCGGGAACTGGGAATCCTCGTGTCCATCTACTCGCTCTCATTCCGTCTTTTTTTATAAGATATTCTATTGTAGGACATTTTGGTTTTAGTGTTTCCATATCCACAATTTTAGCGCTTCCCCAACGCAAGTCGAGAATATCGTATTCTTCAAAAGGCATTTCCTTTTTACCGCTAAATAAGCCACCGCCTAATTGTTGTTTTGTACCTACTAATTCAGTGTATTTTTCTGGTATTTCCATTTTATAAATATTTAAAGTTAATTTTCCCGCACTTTCAATAACATCATATAAAAAACAGGCGGGAGCAGGACTCGAACCTGCGCTAGTCTATACCTTAAAGGGTTCAGATATCCATCTTCTGAATTACAAGAATCCCCGCCCGATTTTTTATACACGCCCGTTAGAAAGAAACCTTAAGACTTACGTGGCTTACCCGGGTTTTAAGCCTGGTATTTTTAATAAATTCCAGGTGCAAATCTTTAATTTCTAAATCGTTCTCACGTTCAAAATCTTTAATTTGAAGCAGGATGCTTTGCTCTAGTTTCCTTTTTTCTTCTTTCACATTGTCGATAGTAATTGCTGTGTTTTCCATTGGTTTAGGTTTTAATTTATTAATGATTCTTCTACTGCGTTGCAAAATTCCAGCCTGGGGAAATCGGTCTCAAAGAAATCTCTGGCCTGATCTTCGTCCCTGGCGATAATGGTAATATTACATTTCACCAATCCTTTTTTGGTGATGTAATTGATTCTATAGTTTTTCATTCGTCATTATTATTTATTTCAATTTCCCGTACCGGAAAAGGATTGGTCCATCTACTGCGTTTCATTCCTTCTTTCTTGATCAAGAATTCTACGGTAGGATGCTTTATTTTCATTGTTTTCATATCCATTATTTTACCGGTTCCCCAACGCCAGTCCTTTATTTCATATTCGGCTTGCGGTTCGTCGCGCTTTCGGGAAAATAAACCACCTGAGAATAAATAGGTTTTCCCAACCATCTCGTTATGCTTTTTCTCTACTTGTTTGTAGATATTGTCTTGTTTCATAAAATTTATTTTTACTGCCAACTGAAAACTCACAACTGGCAACTGTTCTTTATTCAAATTCATTTATAAAATCCAGTACCTGGTTCCAGTACTTAATATGTTCTTCATCTCCTTTTGCAGCTTTAAGAGCTTTAATGGTATGTTCTACATCTTTTCTACCTGCGTAAACCGCTGCACTTGCACTTTGGCAAGCATTCATATTATACCAGAAGTTGAGAATGTTCTGCGCTTTTAATTTAGGTTTAGTCATTGTTTTCAATTTTAATTAGTTTATCTATAGGTAATTTCAGCTTTTGAGGCTGCACACTTCCTAAGTAATAAGTGAAAGTCAAATATTTACTTCCCCTGGTCTCCAGAAATAGATATGGAAAATTATATTCCATTTTCGCGAATTCTAGAGTTGTATAATAACTTTCAATACTCCAGCGCTCTTCATTTTTCTGAATTAATTTCGAGGCCGTGCCTTGTATCCTATATTTTTCCATAATTATCTATTAAAAAGTTTCACGGCTACGCCAATTCTTCCGGAGGGAACCAGTTCCTGTATATCGCCCCGGTAACAGAATTCTCCTAAACCGAAGACGAAAAACGTATTGTTAAAATGGTATTCTATTTTCCCCTGGAGATTAAGCGCCGGGTGTAGTTCCTGGTTAAGCCAGTTCACTTTGCGCTGTATCATAGACACCCCGGCAAGCGCCACGTAATTAAAGCGGCGGCCGTAGTTAAATACTTTGCCGGCATAAACTTCTACGGCCTTAAAATTAATGGCAGTAAATACCTGGTAAGTAGCCTGCAATTGGAAACCACGATCTCTAAAGCCTATACTGTAAGAACCATTATAGGCAGGCTCGTTCACTTTGCTTCCATAAATAGCGTTTCCCGGATCTACACCGGTGGCCATAAAAGCAAATCTTGTATCTCTCTCCTGGCTTAGACTTAGGAGCGGAAATAAAATTATTATTATAATGTTTCTCATTACGCCGCGATTTGAAGTTTTTCAAAATATTCTTCCAGAGCATTTTCGTGAGCTTCAAAAATTGCTTTGGCAGTAGTTACTTCTACAGAATTCCCGATAAACTTTTTCTTATCGGTTTGGGTTCCTACCAATTTATAGCCTTCAGGAAAACCTTGGATTTTTAAAAGCTCTGGAATTTCGAGCATCCGCATTTTTATATCAGCAATCCCGTATTTTTCCATTAATACCTGGATTAAGTATAAAGGTGCTTTATCCTGCCTTGCAATTACTGTAGGGCTTGGCCGGTTAACTGTAGTGCAATGACCGCCGTGAGATGGGTTTAATATAAAAGTTAAGATCTTTTGTTTTGGATTGGTAGTAACAGATCCTATAGGCCTTTCTAAAGATGAAGTGTTTCCTGTACGATATTGATTAAATATTAGCTGAATTTTTCCAAACCGGTCTTTTGTTGGAATGGTTCCGCAAACTGTATTGATAGAATTGTAATTATGACCATTCCCGTAGTACTTATATAAAAAGCAATCTTCATTTTCCTTAATCGCTTTAATAATACCAGAATGAATGACATTTAAAGTATTATTACAAAGTTGTTTCTTTCGATCAAAAATGGATTTTCCCTGATCTTCTAAATTCAGAATATCTTTTACTTTTTTCCAGGGCTTTAATGACTCAAAAAGACCTAGGTTTTTATTAACTTTTTTAGCGTGAGTTTGTTCCGGCCATACAATTGGAATTTTGGGTTTCGCGAATGTTGCGAAATACCTATTTCTTGAAGTATACGCTCCGTGATCTGCAGCATTTATATTTTTACAGTCGAATTTATAACCGTGAGATTTTATTGAATCTACCCACTTAATATAATCAATACCTTTTTTCTCTTTAATTGGCACCATTTTATATTTGATGCTTTTGGTTTTAGACTTAGGATCTAAAACAATATTACAATAGCTTCCTTTTTTCGATTTCCTGGTATCTTCTTTAATTCTAAGCGGCCCCCAATCTCTAAATTCAACTACGTTTTCAATTTTTAGAAAATCTGGATTGATCGCATTCAAATACATTTCAAGGTGATCAGCTAAAGTTCTACTATCACCATCACGAGAAAGACCGCCTTTAGCTTTGCTATGGTTTGTGCATTCCAATGATGCCCATACAGTAATTATACAGCCTGGATAAAGTTTTCTAAGGGCATTCACCCTCAGTTTTAACCAGAATAAAACTTCCGGGTTTCTGATATCTTCTGTAAGATGTTTAGCTGAAGGATGGTTTAACCTATGACTTTCTATAGCTTTTAGATCGTGGTTTACACAAAATACCACTTTACTGTTTCCTTTAGCCAAGTGAACCCCGGCAGATGTACCACCGGCCCCACAAAACAAGTCTATTACAAATTCTCTCATCTTAATAAGTATATTTTGTCCAGTGAATAAGCTTAGATCCAGTGGCGGTAGTTTCATTAAACCAGGAGAAAAAATCCTCTACCGTATCAAAACCATCGTTTTGCGCGAGAATTTGTAGTTGAATATCCCATTCATAAATTTTTCCTTTTACGCTTCCGCGAGCTTTCCAAAAGTTATCGCTTAATTCAACTTCAATATGATCGTGAAAATGAGTAAAATCAATTGATTGAACAGCGGTACATTTCATCACCGGTGCAAATAAAAATTGGTTAGGCTTTCTAACATTGATATAGAAATGAATATCATTGCCTGGTTTCCAACGATCGTGATAATCTCCCCGTATGGTATGGGCTTTAAAAACATTGCTCAATCTCAGATGATCATAAAGCGTCCAGTTAATATCGTAATCTGCTCTTTCTTTTAATAACTTGTCTACAAGCTCACGATTGGCAAAATCTACCTGGTATTTTTCCCTGTAAAATGAAAAGAGCAGCTCTTCATCTAACGATGTCCATATCTTCTCTACAAAGTTGGTTCTATAGTTAGCCATATGCGAGGGCATATCGTCTGGCCAGTATTTTGAAAATGATAGTGTCATAATTGATAATATTTGATTTTGATTTATTCTGCGCTTGCTGTTTCCCAACATTTATCACAGAGAGTATTAGATATAAAATTATTGTTTATCGTATCTGTAGAGCCACAAACCCGGCACTCATTTTTAGGTTTAGCCAGTTTAAATACTGCTTCCCTTGCTTCTTCAAAAGAAACTTCATCATCTTGCATTTTGCTTTGGTAACGGTTGGTATTAATAAGCAATGCGATTTCCTGTAGCTCGGTCCCGGAACAATTGTTTAAAAATTGTTCCGGAGAAATATCGAGCGTATATGCTTTTTGAATTCGTGGCATAGCTATGCAGTTTGAAGTCTGTGACGGTTATACCTGCAGGGTTTCTCTAGCATTCTAATTTTTGGTCTTAGCCAAAGCTCCATTGTTTCTACGTGGTAATCGGGCACCTCGTTCACCAGGTCAAACAATACTTTATGCCTGGGCTTGTATTTTTTATGAGTTAAAGCTTCCACTTTTTTCTCCAGGGCAAGGATCCTGTTTTTCTGCGCGTCGTCTACACGGTTAGAAATGCCGGTGATTAAGCCTTCGTAAATGCGCTCATACTCCGGGTATTTAGCCATATAAGCATAGAAGTTATTACGGCTGTTAATTACCGCTGCGTGGGTAAGTTGCAAGCATTTACTTATTTCGGTAAGCGAGTAATTAAGCCTGCCGATTCCAATTTTCACGAAAACAGCACGGGATATTTTGTATTGATCTTCGCGGTTCTTTAGCATATTCTTAATGCCGAAAGCTTTTTCGATATCCTCTTTTAAAATTTGCAATTCTGTTGTCATAATAATATTTGATTATAGATTAAACTTAATTTTTGTTTCTAAGCATTCCCTGGGCGACATAAAGGCAAACACCGGCGCCAAATAGGAGTGCAGCGATTAAAAGTATTAGGTACATTAGTTTTCAGTTTGGGGGGTTCCAAAGGTTTTCCCGCACTTGCTGCAGCGCGGCACCACCTTTTCTACATTTACCGTTGCCACGGTAACAAAAAGTGTCCTGGCTTCTTTTGGATGCGAACAAAGAAGCCGTTTAATCCAGGCCCTCATTTATTTTATCGTCTAAAAACGGTACATAAGGACGGTTGGCTTCGTTTACCATTTCCTCGGCATCTGGAGTTGGAATGCTGGGATTTTCTTCATTGGGATGGTTCGTGTTCATTTTTCTTCTTTTTTAATTTTGGTTTCACTTTAGTTTCGTAGAGTTCTTGATAGAGTTCTTCAATTCTTTCTATCCAGAGCTTTTTTTTTGCATTGTAGGCGGTTTTCCCTCTTGAAATCTTGATTATATACCGTCTTTCCCAATTTGGGCTTCGATTATATTCTATTTCAATATAATATTGCCCCCAATCCTTATTCATCACAGGATAAATCCTGATGCCGTGGCGGTTGCAAACTCCTCTTTTACTTTCTTGAACGTCCATTGATGAGTTCTTTTAAACGTTGATGAAGCGAGATATTAATTTCGCTGTATAGCCGGAGTTCTTTTCTTACAATTAAGAATTGAAAGCAAAGACCTACACGATTTACTTCTTCAATTGTTTTGCAATTGTGGGCAATGGTCTTAATTTCATTTACTGTATACATTGCGTGACTTTTTAAATTCAAAAAAACCGTGATTGGCGCATTTAACAACTTCTATTAAATCGGTTCTCATTTTTTTGGTTGGATGCAATTCAAAATTGAGCGTAGCGATAATTTTAGGAGTTGGAATAGTGAAAGATTTTTCTCCTCTCTTTTCCACCTTAATTTTATCTGTTAGAATAATTGATTTTATTACTGGCCAATTCTCCAAGGTGAGATCATCAAAAACAATTAGATCTGTTTCAGCATTAACCATAGAGAAAATAAATGGTTGGCATACTAGATCTATTTGTCTACAATTAATCCAAATAAAATTTTCAAAAGCCAGCGCCATTGTTTTTGCGCAAAATGTTTTTCCGGAATTGCGAGCTCCTGTAATTAATGTTACTTGTTTCATAATATTTGATTTTTAAAAGTCTATTGGATCTGGATCGTCTCCAGTATCTAAATCGTTGTTAGGATAGTCCTGGCTATCTCCATTGTTGTCACGGTCCTCAATCTCCTCATCGCTTAAATAAGGGCTTGAGTTAATTTTCGTGTCCAGGTAAAAGAATTCTTCACTACCGTTGCCGGTCTTTTTAATAATTCTTCCGTTGCTGTCCAGCCCCTGGCTTTTAGGATTAAAAACGTAGTTGTTGTAATTGGCATAAGCTTTAAGCGACTTTTTAAAACTGGTAGTTTTCATTTTGCTGCGGGTGGCCGCAATAAAATCGTCGTAAGCTTCTTTCTTGCTAATAGCACGATCAAGGTTTAAGTATTTATCGTCAAAATCTTTTTTCTCAAAAAATACTTCGGCCCAATCCAGGAAGTCTTTACCCATTTCAGAAATTAGGTTTCGCTTCTTTACATTATCCATTGGCGGATTAATTTTACTTGGATGCTCCAGGAAAAACTTAATACAGAAGGCAAGGAAATTGAAGTACTTATTCCATTGGGTCTCGTCAAAATCCCTAAAGAGGTTCTTGCCACCAAAATCGTCACTCACCTGTCTAATTTGTTGGTACTCGTCGTTAGAATTATAGTGATAGTAATCGCTAAAAACGGTATACAACAATCTACGCTCGGTACTGGGATCTAAATCCCTGGCCGTAAAGTTTGAAGTGATAATAAATTTTGGAGCTTTATCAAACGGGATTTCGTAGGGCTTCCCATTTTTAGGATTAACTTTAAGCGAACCGGTAATTTCTGAGAAAAAGAAATTAAAATTAAGGTACTGATGCGCATCATCTATAAAAATATAGTCAGTGTCTTCAGTAACGCCGTGATAAATAAAATCATTCTGCGTAAGTTTTGGATCCCTTCCCTTTAAATAAAACCGGCGGGAAAGTACATTGTTTAAATAGCCATAGCATAAAGATTTACCAGAACCCCCGTGCGCTTCGCCTAATTCACTTAGTTTATTATCCATTGCGAATACACACCAGGCTTTAGACTCGTTTTTGTATTTATGCAGGGCGTAACCAATGGAGTATATCTTATTAATTAAATGAAGCTTTTGCTCCAGGCGTTCATCGTCTGAAAGATTGGGGCCCGCAATATCAAATTGATGCTTTTTAAAATATTCGTCGGCTTCAACCTGGGGGCGATCATCAAAAGAATCTTCCAGTTCCTTTCTCCAGTACATCCTGGAGGTATTAATTAGGTAATTGAAAAACATATTATCTTTTTCATTCACCTGTATATCCATATCGCCGTGCTTGTCTGTAAATATTTTAAATGGTTCCTGCTCGGCCAGTTTCACATTGTGTTCAATAACCTTATCGTCCCAAATAAATTTATCTACTTCTCCAGGTCTAAATTCTTTAATGCCCGAAGCTTTCACTTCCCAAACTTTTTTACGGAAAAATAAATACTGCGAATCCCTATCGGCATCGGTAAAATCTATATCTATCATTGGCAGCTTAGCCATATGGCGCTCGCTGAGAAATTGCGTTTTATAGATCATATCCCGAAGATCTGTAGGCTGGTCTTTTACAAAATCAATTACAAAATCTTCTATTACGTGGGCCTTAATCTCTTTTACGAAGTTGCCAACGATTTGGATAAACACATAGCCGTCTTTTTCATTCTCATCTTTATAGCGGCCAAAACCCATATTTCTCAAGAAGTGAAATGACTGGGTATTTTTAAATTGATATTTAAATCCGTAATCCTGGGGAATGGCCGTCCAAAACTGAAGGGGCAGGGAGTTTTGAAAAAGCTTCGCAATTTTATTACTGAATTTTTTTCGCTCCTTGCCAGTCTTTACTACCAGGTCTTTAAAATCTTTACAGGGATTGCCGCGTTTATCTTTAAATTTCTTCAAATAAGATGGTAACCAAACCAGGTTAATATCTAAAAATTGAAGCCCGGTTTTAAGTGCTTGCTTTTTCCCGGTGCTATCCAAATCTGCGATGTAATAAATTTCTTTACACCACATCTTTAGTTTTTTGTATTCTTCAAAAGTGAGCTGATCGGTTTCAGAATTAGACCAGATAGGATAATACCCGAAGCTCCTAAGATTTAGGCCATCACTACCTCCCGAAACGATAAATGCAGCATCCAACTTTGGATCGTAATTATCAAGGCTTTCCTCGTTGTTTTTGGCTTCATCAATTTCAGCCTTATTATCATTGAAGATCTTCTTAATAACATCCATTCCAAACCAATGTGTTTTTGGTTTAGATCCTATGTACATAAACCGGAACTGCTTCTCGTAGCTCATTGGTTGGTACAGCTTTTTCCATTCTCCAAAATCAAAACAAAAAATGGGATAATCTTCAGTGGCTGTAATTACTACTACTTCATTTTTCTTTACGTGGCTGTAAGAATCTACATTGTGCAGTTTATATTCCTGGCAATGAATATCGCTAACGTATGGCCCTAGAACGGCTAAACTTTTCTCGTCAAAATCCTTGTATTTAAAATCATATTCCCCTTCAGTTTCGCCTTCTTTTACATCGCGTTTAGTGATTTCTGGCATTATAGGCTTCCAGTCTTGCTGAGCGCCTTTAATACCATATTTACTGCCAAGGTATGCGCAAGCTTCTGGGAATTCCTTTCCGTCTTCCAGCATACAAATAGCGATGGCGTGACGCTCTTTTTGATCTCCACCAAAATCGGTTACATAAAACCAACCATCTTCTTTTTGCCTAACAGAAGCACTTGCGGTATTCTCGTTTCTAATCTTAAATTTATTATCCTTACGGGCTAGGCCTTCATCTACATTAGGATAGTAATCCCGAATAATCTGCAGGCCACCGTCGGTACCGTCTAAAATGTCTTGATATTTAACGTAGCTCATTAATTTACCGTTTGGGGGGTTGAAAATTCGGCGTTGGCTGTGTCTTTAATTGCTCTAATCTGTTCTTCTAAATCCTGTATTTGTGGAATAATAGGCGCAATTTGCTCGGCAATTTCTTCCGGAGAGAACAAACCTGAATCGTTTAGGTTTGCTATATGCGCATTAAGCAGGTTCTGCTTAGATCGTAACATTCGTAATTGTGGATCCATATCGAGGGGTTTAAAGTCCGCCGCAGCGGACTTATATTAGTTTACAGTGAATAGAAATCTACACGCATCCCTGCGCCAGATCTCGCTATTTTAATTTTTAAGTTATGCCTCCCGGCCAGGGATAGTAAATGGATAAGCTGCGTGTTGTGCAGTTCTTCATTTACATTGGCCTTAGCCTGCATCACTTTTCCATCTTGGTTGGGATAGATTTTAGCATTAAAAGACTTTTTAAAAATGTTCTCCAGGTCTTCTAAAAATTGCTGGTCTAATTTGATTTCTTGAGCTACTTCTGCCATAATTGTAATATTTGATTTGATTAATAATTCGGTTTATTTCAAGCTACTGGAAAGGCTTACATCATCAAGAGTGACTACTTTTCCAATTATAATGTTAGCCCAAGCTCTTTCCTGCATTTCTTTAGCATTTGTGGCTTCGGGGAGATCAAAAAAATCATCTAATATTTTCTTTGCTTCTTCCTCTGAAATTTCAATTTCACCGTGAGTGAAATGGAGCTTCTTTTTAGGGCCATCTATTTCTCCAGTTTGTTGTTTAAAAAATTTCCGCTTTGCCATAATTTTAATATTTGATTTGATTAATAATTGGGTTATTCTTCTACTGATTGGATTAATTCTTCGGATCCATCAAGTATTAATTTTATCTCTTTCTCGGGCGCTTCGTGGATAAGAGTTAGTTCTCTACGGATATATTTTGTCATATCTTTAAGCTTCTCTAGCAGAGCATCACGCTCCTTCAATAGTTCACTGGGAAGCTTCTGGCATTTGTTCGCGATTTCAAAAGCATCTGCTACTAGAACAGCATTTGCCTCTACTTCTTCATCTGGAGTGACTCCAATATCGGTGGCTACCATAGCTACTTTAACATCCTCCACTTCAATCTTTTTAGCAATGCCTATTTCACATTCCACGGCCTTAATAGCCCATTCTTTTCCTTGAGTAATTCCTAATTTATTTGCCATAACTAATTATTTGATTTTGGTTTTTAAAAAGCCTACCGGTAGGGCGGCAGGCCTATTGTTGGTAACAATACTTCTAATAAAAGAAGGGTAATTAAAAGAACGTAGCATTTAGCCTGGGCTAAATAAGGTTAAGCTTCACGGCAACCATTGCCGCTTCTTGCTTGGTTTGTATTTCTAATTTTTTATAAAGTGTAGTTTTCGCCAGGTTAAAACTTCCCTGGGGAAGACCGAGTTTAAAGGCAATATTTTCGTTAGTATCTGTAGAGACCAGGTGTTTTAAAATCCTTATTTCAAAAAACGAGATTTCAACACCCTTATATTTTGGTGGCTTGCAAATAATACCCTCTGCAGGACACTTGCCGCGGTTTGGGCATTCGCAGTATTCGCCTTCCTGAAGTTCGTAGTCAACGATATCGGCTTTAAAATCAAGCCCACCGTAACGGCAGCTTGCAAATTGCACCAGGCGTTTTAATTTAGAATTGGGATGCCACTTGTTTAAAAGCTTTTCGGTTTCCGGCTCTTTCTCAATTTGCTCTTCTAAAATGCGGTGACAGGTGTAAGGCGCGTCTTTAAAATCTACCATACCGGCTTTAATAAAGACTTTAAGCATCCCGTTCATATTAAAGAATTCTACACCGTCACAGGCAAGACCGGGATAAATACGATCGGTTGGAGTTGTTTGTTCAGTTGTCATAATTAGTAATATTTGATTTGATTATTCAGTTACATATTCCTCGAGCTTCTTGGCTGCTTTTTTATTCTCGCGTGCGAATTCGAGAATAACAGCCAGAACCGCTGCGTCTTTTTTTCTAAAAGTCTTTACGTTTCTTACCAGTTGGGAGTTCACGCTTATTTTACGCTTCTTACAGCGCTCAATAATAACGTTGGTATAGTAGTCGGGGATATGATCATCTATCAGGGAAACAATACTTTCTGCTTTATTCGAACGCATATTGTATAGCTCCTTTAACTTGATTACTTTTGTTTTGTCTTGTGTCATTTTATGCTATGTTGTGCAGCAAATATATTACATATATGTAAATAAACAACACAAAAATACACAAGTGTATTAATTTATAATCATTCTAAATATGGAATTTGCAGAGCGGGTTAGAATTTTAATGAAGGAAAATGGCCTAAGCAACAAAGCTTTAGCCGAGAAAACAGGCGAGCACAACACAGCCATTAGTAATTATTTGACCGGCAAGCGAAAGCCCAAAGCAGATTTTATATTAAAGCTCGCTGATGTTTTTGAGGATGCAGATCTAAACTGGCTTTTTCGAGGATCGGGCAGAGATATACTTCAGGAAGAAGGTACGAAGTACTCAGTACCAAAAACCCCGGAGCTAATAATTGAAAGTATAGAAGAAAATCTAGGGGAATTAAAGCAGCTTTTGTCACAAAAATGACACAAAGCCGCTTCTAAACCCCGTGTTAACTGTTTTGTCTGATTCCTGGCAAGGTCACAAAATAAAATCCCAATTAGCTAATTATCAGGCGATTGGGATTTTTTTTGTTCAAAATTTATATTTTTAGTCCATATTGTTGCAGTATTATTCCTGCTTTGCTTAAAATCCTCACTCTTCCTTAATATTTAAGTGAAAATGTAAGCTTCCCTTAAAAACGAACTGTTTAAAAGTATAATATATTTTATAACTTTAAACCGTAATTATGAAGAAGAGTAGATATACACCACAGCAAATCGCAAAGATTTTAAAGGAATTTGATAACGGAAAAACGGCCGCAGAAATCAGCCGTGAATATGGCATTAGTACAGCTGCATTCTACAAGTGGCGGGAACGTTATGGCGGAATGAACGGCAAAGAGCTGAAGCGCCTGAAGGACCTTGAGGAGGAAAACCGAAGGCTGAAGCAGATGTATGCCAATCTATCTCTGGATCATCAAATGGCCAAAGAAATCATTGAAAAAAAGCTTTAAAGCCCTGCCGTAAAAGAACCATTGCCAAAGAACTTACGCATTACGGTATTAGCAGGGCGTGCCGTGTTTTAAATATGAGTAAAAGCGTTTTTTATTACAGGCCGATTCCAAAGGACGATACTGCTATTGAAGCGGCCTTACAACAAAAAGCTAAAGAACATAGCGAAGAAGGCTTTTGGATGGCTTACGATCGTCTAAGAAATGAAGGCAAGCCCTGGAACCATAAACGGGTATACCGGGTCTATAAAAAGCTTGGCCTAAGTTTGAGACGAAAGGTAAAAAAGCGGTTACCTGCCAGAGTTAAAGAACCCCTGGAGGCTCCCATAGCTCCTAATCGTAGCTGGAGTATTGATTTTGTAACCGATGTTCTGGAAAATAAAAGGCGCTTCCGTGGTTTAACCGTAATCGATGATTACAACCGGGAAGCATTGCATATAGAAATTGATTTTTCACTGCCCAGCAAACGTGTGGTCTGGGTACTAAACCATTTAATTAATCGCAGAGGAAAACCTCAAAAAATAAGAATGGATAATGGACCTGAATTTGTTGCTAAGATCGCTTCAGAATGGAGCCAGATGCAAGAAATCGACTTTCAGTATATTCAACCCGGGAAACCAACTCAGAATGCTTTTATAGAACGATTCAATGGAACCTATCGAAGGGGCGTTCTCAATAAGTACCTTTTTGAAAATCTCAATCAGGTAAGGGAACAAACCGAGACCTGGATGGAAGATTACAACAATGTAAGGCCACATAATGCACTGGGAAAAATGGCCCCCGTAGCATACGCAAAAACTCATTCTCCTGGCGGTACCGCCAGGAGAATGAAAAATGATATTTTTGGACAATCAAGCAGTTCTAATTAGGGGAAGCTTACAAAAAATTCAGTATTTTTTCTATTTTTAAAATCTCATTAACAAAAATGGCAATCGTTTCCCTACACGCTTTGTTCAATAATTAATCACTAAAAAATAAATTATGAGCTTTTTTTCTTTTTTCCCGATTATAATTATGCTTGTTTATTTCGCTATAATATTTGGAATACTTTATTTGATCTTTAAGTGGGTTAACAAATTTATCAGTTTACGAGAAGAACAAAATGGGCTGTTAAGAGAGATTATTAATAGAATGGAGGATAATAAATAAACCATTATATATTTCTAATTAAAGATTATTATAAGGGTTTGAATTTTTAAAATATATAGAAAGGAATGCTTGTAAAAATTATATAGATCTGTTAGCCATTTGAACAAACCTAATGAAAAAATCACTTTTAATAATATCTATCTTATTTGCTCTGCAAAGTTGCAAATCTGATAGGAAAAATACTGAAAAACAAGCATATTCACGCTGGGTTGGTGACATAGCGCAAAATGAGCAGATTGATGATGTAAACTTTAAAGTTTGCCATGGTGATAGTCAAATTCTTCAATATTTCAATTTGGGCCAGGGTCCTGTTTATGCCGGAGAAAAATCATCTATTCTAAACACTTTTAAGTCAAAATACGAAACCTTGCCAGATAGTGATCAAAACGGCTTTATCAGGCTGCGTTTTATAGTAAACTGTGAAGGTAAAACAGGACGATTTAGAGTATTGCAATCTGATGAAAATTTTGAGGAAATTGAGTTTGATAAAAAAATAGTTAATCAACTTGTAGCTATAACCAAAGGTATTGAAAACTGGGAAATTTTTTACCGCCAGGATAATCCTATTGACTATTATATGTATCTCATTTTTAAAATTAAAGATGGACAACTAACCGAAATTTTGCCTTAATGAAAAAGTTAAGTTTAATATTATTGGTGTTTTCATTTTTCAAATTATTTGCACAACCCAATTGCGAAGCATACAAATATCAGGGAGACACATTAAAATACGAAGCCTGTAAAAAAGCGATGGAGGCTAGAGAGCATTACCAGTTTAGTAAGGAATACCAAACTATTCTAGACGAATCCTTAGCCATAGATCCCACATTCGATTATGCTTACTGGGCAAAATCTATTGCTTATCTTAAAAGTGGAGATTTTGTAACCTGGAAAAAACTTATAGATAAAGCTGTAGAGCTCAACCCAAAAGAACATCTTGGATATAGGGGCTGGTGTCGCTACCAATTTTTTAGAGATTATAAAGGAGCGATTAAGGATATTGAAAAGTTAGATAGTTTGGTAGATTACGACATTGGTCAGGGCCAAAATGGAACTTATCATTTAAACATAGCAAAAGGCTTGTGTTATAAAGGAATTGGGGAAAAAGAAAAAGCAATAGCAATTATTGAAAACCAAATAAAACTAAATGAGGCTGAAGATTTTGTAGGTTCCTATGATTATTTACATCTCGGGGTACTTTATTTAGAAACCGAGAGATTTGAGCAGGCAATTGAATTATTTAAAAAGCAATCTCAAAATAATGATTTAGCTGAAAATCAATATTATTTGGCATTAGCTTTTTTGAATTTAGATAAACCCACTGAATATAAATCGTCTTTGGAAAAAGCCAGGAAACTTTACAAGGAAGGAAAGCAAATTTCTGATCCCTATTCAAATCCAATGGATAAAATATACCTTGAAGATATTGAGAATCAATTAAAAAAAGTTTCAAAAAATATAAATGATGAATAAAGCAAGATTTGAAAACTTGATGATCGTAATAATTGCGGCAATTCTTTTAATTGTAAGTTTTCTGAACAAAGAAGAATATAGTCCAATCTCCTTAATCCCTTTAATATTCCTATTCTTAAGTGGAAAGCTATTTTATAAGGAAAAGCGCAGCAAAGCCTGATTAGAAGTAGAAAAATTAAAATCTATAAATAGGCAGGATATTCTACTGCTACACTACTGGAAATTATTTTCTATGTATTATTCCTCCTCATTTTCCAGCCTATCAATTATTTTTTCCATTTGTGCGATCTCTCTTTTTTGAGCGGCAATAATTTCTTTAGCAAGTTCTTTAGTTTCGGGATCTTTTAAATTGGCTTCCTGGCTGGTTAAAATTGCTGAAGCATGATGCGGGATCATCCCTTTCATATATTGAATGTCTGAAATTCCTGTTTGTGTTCGCATCATATAATATACAGAACCAAAGCCGACTATAGAGACTACTAAAATAATTGCGTTCAGGGTTTTATTTTTATACATCCCCAGCATAAATAGCAGCATAATAACCGCCATAGCTGTAATCATTAAAAGCGTCATATACGTGCGCATGGTACTTAACATTACATATTCAAACTTATCAGCGTTTAAGAACATTATGCCGTACATTACTATGAATGAGACCAACATCATTAAACCGAATTTTGCGTAATTTCCCTTTTGCATAATTTATATTTTTAGTTTGGTTGTTTCTTTTATACTGCCACATTTTGGCATTTCTTACCTTCTATAAGGATTTTTAATTTCCTCAACCAGCTTATATATTTCATAGTTGTGGTTGTAGATTATCCTTTCTTATCTAATTTATAGCTTATTAATCGGAGCTTCTTTAAAATTTTCATAAAAAAAGTAACTGGAATTTAAAATGAATTGAATTCTATTTTACCTCTCTACAGGGAAGTGGATAATTAAATTATTCAAATTGTTTTTTACCTTTAGAAGTCTTTAAAAATTTTAGAAAAAAATATAAGATGTCTGGAATCTTACTTTTTATTGGAATTATCCTATTAGTTATAGCAATTCACGACTTTTTTTTCACCACTCTTTCGGGAAGTGGTACCGGTTTTGTCTCGAGAAATATTTCTATTTTATCTGATAAGATCATTCAGGTTTGTGTAAAGGTTTTTGGGCAAAAAACATACAATTATAATGGTTTATTCGTCAATCTAATGATCCTGTTTTCGTGGCTTCTCTTAATTTGGGGCGGTTTGTTTTTAGTTTTTTCCTCAAATCCCGAAGCAATCACTAATAGCAGTGGTAAAGTAGCAAACTTTTGGGAACGTCTTTATTTTACAAGTTATACCCTTTCAACGCTGGGAATGGGAGATTTTACACCATCTACTGCAATATTTAAAATGCTAACCGGTGCTTTTTCGTTCTTCGGCTTTATTTTCTTTACCAGTTCAATGACCTATTTTCTCTCGGTTGCATCGGCACTGGTAAATAAAAGAACCCTGTCTAAAAGTATTTATCACCTGGGAAAAACGCCACGGGAAATAGCAAAGAATATTTTAAATTTTGATTCATCTTTCACCTACCAGCAAATCTCAGAGCTACAAAATTTAATAGATAAACATGCGGTGAATCATCACGCATATCCTGTAGTTCATTTTTACAGACAAAGTAAGAAAAGAGATAGTTTTAGCATCAATATAGCTAGATTAGATGAGGCAATTAGTATTCTTCTTTATGCTGAAGAAGAAAATAAATACCGCGAGGAATTAAAGGTATTGCGATCTTCTTTATCTGATTTTTTAGAGGATATGGAAAAGAATTTCGCTTCAAATTTATTAATACAAAAGAACGCGGAGAATTCTTATAGTTTTCCAACTTTACATTCTAAAGATGACGAAAAAGAGCTACAGAAACGCAGGAATATAGTTCAAGGTCTTTTTGGAAGTGAAAACTATACCTGGGATGATATTTTTAATAAAAGTTGAGGTATTTTAAATACCAGGTTCAGTAAACAGTAGAGGCTTATTTTTAATTTGAAGTGGCTAAAACCTGTTTTTCCCTTCGTTGGGGTGCTTTAGCTTTCAATCTTTTTCCATACCATAAAAGGAAACCGGTTACGGGCAGGGAACTACATAATAAGCTAATTAAAAAGGCTAAAATTTTACCCGGCAACCCGGCAATGGCACCAACGTGAATATCGTAGTTCATTCTTAATATTTTTTCGGCTACACCAGCTTCTTCGTAGACCCCGTAAATAGTTTTAGAAGGAATTTCAGTAAGGTCATTCTGGTCGTAAAATCTATAATCTGAATCGTAATAAATGCCATCACTATTGCTAACTTCTACATAAATGCTATGGTTTTCATCATGGGGATAATGAATTTCGAAGTCTTTTGCCCCGGGAAACTTTTCCTTCAAAAAGGGCATTAGTTCTCTAATGGGTTCATCTTTTCCTGGTACATTTTTAAAGCTTCCATTTGTATTTTCAGGGACCGCGAAAACCACTTCTTTTTCTCCTCCAATACCTTTATAAAATACTTTAGCAAAAGTTTCAAAAGTCATTACCAGCCCGGTAAAGATGAAAATAACCGCTATAAAACTGGCATAGAAACCAACAATTTGGTGCAAATCATAATTTTTACGTTTCCACCTGGTGGTTGGTTTCCATTGAAACCAGGTGCGTTGTTTTCTAACTTTTTTATTTTTAGGCCACCAAAGTATAATGCCAGAAACCAGCATAAGAAAGAAGATAAAAGTACTCCAGGCTACAATTTCGCTTCCTATTTCTTTAGGCAACCATAAATGCATATGGCCATCTAAAACAAAATGAAAAAATCCTGATAAATGATCTTCTGTATGAAGAATTTCTCCGGTCCAGGGATGAAGAAAAACCGATTGGTAAAATTCTGGTTTTTCTTCATAAAAAATAACTTCAATAGGTTTTTTTCCGCCCCCGTATAAAGTGCCGTGAATATATTTTCCAGGAAAAACACTTTGCGCAATATTTTTAGCTTCTAATGGATCTATCTCCGGGTTGGTTTGCGGAACAACTTCTGGCACTTTAGAAGTTAAGGCGGTAATTTCTTCCTGAAACGCCCAAAGACAACCGGTAATAGATACTATAAAAACAACTAAACCTGTGGCCAGCCCAAGGTATAAATGAAGGGTTCTAATATATTTTCTGAATTTTTTTCCCGGCTTATTTTTATCCATTACCCAAATTTTAACCCGGCCAGTACCGGATAATCATTGTTGATTTTTATATCTAATTAGAATAGGTCTAAATAAATATTAAAGCGAAAGTAAAATGTTCTCTTTTAAAGCACAAATTTTATTTAGAATATTTTTAAATAGAGATCTTCATTACAGTTAAATCCATAGTGCATTCAATTTGAAAGAATTATTACAATAATATTTAGATTTCAATTTATTAAATACACTTACCTTTCGGCATTAAAGTAAATAATTATGGCGTCAGGAATTTTTGCCCTTTTGGATGATATCGCAGCTTTAATGGACGATGTAGCGGTGATGGGAAAAGTGGCCGGAAAAAAAACAGCAGGACTTTTAGGTGACGATCTTGCGGTTAATGCAGAGAAAGCTTCAGGTTTTATGTCTGCCCGGGAATTACCGGTATTATGGGCAATTACTAAAGGTTCTTTTTTAAACAAGCTTATTATTTTGCCCGCGGCATTTTTGCTAAGTGCTTTTCTGCCATCGGCAATTACCGTAATTCTTATAATTGGCGGACTCTACCTGGCTTACGAAGGCGCCGAAAAAGTTCACGAGTACTTATTTCCCCATTCTCATAAAAAGGAAAAACCGAAACTCGAAAAACTGTCAGAAGAAGAAGTTTTAAGCCGGGAAAAAGAAAAGATAAAATCTGCGATTTTAACCGATTTTATACTTTCGGTAGAAATTGTAATTATTGCCCTGGGTACGGTAGGACAGGAGCCTTTACTTACGCAAATTCTTGTGGTTACCCTAATTGCAATTATTGCCACCGTAGGAGTTTATGGTATTGTAGCCTTAATTGTAAGAATGGATGAGTTTGGTGCGAAACTTATAAATTTAAACGAGGAAGAAAATAGTTTTTCTGATAAAATTGGTCGGTTTCTGGTAAGTGCGCTTCCTAAAGTTATTAAAAGTTTATCGGTGATTGGTACCATAGCTTTGCTTTTGGTTTCGGGAGGAATTTTTGTACACAATCTCGATTTCTTCCACGGTTTATTTGAAAATATTCCGGGGATTATCGTAGAATTTCTAACCGGCCTGGTAGTTGGTTTTGTAGTTTTTGTTATTATAAAACTCGGTATTAAAATCTGGAAGAAATTTAAAAACTAGGTTTTATCTAAACTGAAAATTCTGTAAGAGAAATTTTAGAAAAAGAGGCTGGCTTAAAAGTTTTCAATTCGTCATTCTAAACTGGTTTCAGAATCTAAAATGTTTTATAGCAAAAACACTTTAGAATCTAAACCAATTGATCTGATATTTTACTTTAAGCCAGCCACTTTCTATTTTGAAAATAAATTTTATACTACTTCTTCAGTTTCTTCAGCCGTTTCTGCTTCTGAAGACTCATCGGCATCAAGCACATTAAATTTTTCCAGTTGTTCTTCCTCACCGGTAAAATATGGAAATACATCTAAAATTGGAGATTCCGTAATAGAAGGGATGGAGTAATCGCCCATAGTTTCTTCCATTGCTTTGGTAGTATTTTCAAAAGCCTCTTTCACATCATTAGCCTGGACTAACAGGTAAATATTGGTCTTTTTTTCCTTTCCACTTTCTTCATCTAAAGCCACGAGGGAAACCTTGGATTTAAACCACCTGTCAGAATTTTCAAAAGGATGCACTTCAGAAAAATTAGCGACTTTTATATTCATAATTCTAAAATCCTCACTGGTGTAGGCAGTCATCTCTTCGCTAATTCTTGCTTCAGCTTCGGTATAGGATACGGCATCTAAAAGATAGGTATCTGTGGTCATTTTCTGTTCTCCGGTTTCGTGTGTTTTTTTGTATTTCACCTTACATTCAAACCAAGTTACGCTCATAATCTATATTTTTTTAGGGCTCCAAAAATAGGATTTAAAAAGCGCCAGCCATTAAATATGCTTAATAGATATTCACAATTTTAAACATATAAGCTGATGAAATTTTTATGTTATATAAAGCTGGCGATAATGATTTGACAATAAATCTTTTAAGACCTTTTTAGATAATTTGAAAAGAATTCATTCAGAAATTAATCAGTTAATCTTCTTTTTTAAAACAGTAGTCCTATAAACCTATTCTTCATTGTGGGCCTGTACATTAGCATAAGATAGGCCCAGTTTTGCGTCCCGGCCGGGTTCTGTACATTTTGCAAATTTTCAAGATTGTTGTCTTGAAAAAGCTGGCTGTAACCCGCCTGCAGGGAAACCGATCTATTCAGAATAAATCCAATGGCGAGATCGGTTTCATAGCCAAGGTGAAAATCGTCATTTTCAGAATAGGGCGTAAAACTGTTGAAAGCATGATTGTTTAGAGACACAAATAACTTCTGATTCAAATCGTACCTCATCCTAAGAAATATATCCCGTAAACCCACAGAGTTTTCGTGCCGGCCGCCAACATAAAATATATCCATGTATCCGTTATGGGCGTGGTTAGTACCATAGAGCGGAGAGAAAGAATTGTTTTCCCCGGTATTACCGCCAGGGTCTGTACCGCTAAGCAATTCTATTCCCAGGGTAAATTTTAAATTTTTTCCGTTTTCCGAATCCAGGGGAAAGCTTTGAGAAATCTGGGCACTGGCATCAAAAGCGTTTACTTTTCTGCCCTGCAAATCTTTACCGAATTGATGATAATAAAAACCTGATAAGGTTGTATTTCCCAACTGATATTTTAAAGTGGGAAAACCAAGACTTTGCCGGTAATGGATGCCGGTATTAATTACTTCTTCGTTAGTGTCTAATTCAGAATATTGTAATCCATTATTCCAGAAGAGTATCGAAAAATTAAATTTTCCGCTAAAATTCTCATACCTCAGAAAATGAGCGACTTTATATTGGTTGGGTGTACTAAAGAAATTCCCACTTAAGCTTTGGTTATCCTGGTTATAACCTGCCCCGGCGTGTAACTTTGTTGTGCCTTTTTCATATTTTAAGAGGGCGAAATCGTGAGCTCTTCCCTGTAATGCCCAATCTAAATTGCCAAGGAACCTAAAATTATCGTAGTTGAGTTCCTGCCGGCCTAATTTGACGCTAAAATCATCAGTTAAAAAAGTTTCGGCCCAGGCTTCGTGCAGCGAAAGAAAATTATCGTTGGCTTTTACCTGCGGGGTGTTTCCCCAGGTACGAACATCCTGAATGCTCACATAGAATTTAAATTTTTCCAGTTCATATTGTACATTAATACGGGCGCGTTGCGCAATAAAAGCAGCTGCATCCTGGTTCTCTTCAATAAGTTTCCCGTAACCGTGGCGGTATTCGCCTCTTTGAACAATTTGCCCGTCAACATTAAACTGGCCATATACACTATTTGTAAATACAAAAAATAACGTAAGTATCAGGTTTAGAAGCCTAAAAATTTTCATCAATAGATCTTTTATTTATTCGATAATCGTGATTAAAATACTCCGAAGCTTGCCGCGAAAATTAAACAATTGTTTGCCATATACGCCTCGTGAGTTTGCTGAGAGGTGGTTCTGAATAATTGAGATTTTATCCTGGCTGAGTTTGAGCTTTGGCTCTCGGGTCCAGTTCTGGTCTTAGAATAAGTGGAGTAAAATTTCTTCAAATTAATTTTATTAATTTTTCGGGTTTCCCAGGCATATTATAAGTTCAATAAAATGCGGTGTTCTGCTTAATCAAGTGAATTAATAGGCTTAAAATTATTAAAAAATTACAAATTATTTAGCTTTAACCTACTCTCTTTGGCGCCCATTAATTTCATCAATATTAATGCGGTAAACTACTGGTGATTCTGAGTTACTTTTACTGGAAAAATTCTCAATAAAATCTGGGCAGGAATTTCCTTTATTTTTTATTACTTTCTTTACGCCTTCAGAAAATAAACGCAGCATATATTTAGCATCTGTTCCTTTTAATTCTTCAAATTTGCCGTACAATAAAACCGATTTCCATTCTTCTAATGATGAAATCTCATCTACCTGAAAAGTAACCAAAGGATTTTTGCGCATGGCTTCAATTTTACCTCCCTGCCCCGAATAGGTTAAAATACTGTGTTGTTCAGGATTATAATAATAGGTAATCGGAATTATTTCTCCTCTTGCCCTGGAAATATAGCCGAGCCTGCCTATATAATTATGGGCGAGTAGCTTAATACTTTCCTCTGTGGTCATAGCTCTCATAATATTTAATTTAGAAGGTGAATAATAACGATAAGAAATAATTCTGCTTTAAAATTCGGTCTAATTTATTGCGGAATCTCGAAATTAAATATGACGGATATCATTAAAAATAATCTTCCTTCTCAGGAATTTCTTACTTTTGAAAATATGAAAATCCTGGCAACTTTTTTAGGCATATTTTGCTTGCTTGTTTCAGCATATCCTTGCTGTATAGGCGATGATTGTGAATCAGCTTCTGAGATAAAAATTTCTGAAAATCAGGATCAGCAAAACGATGATTGCGCCTTATGCTCTCCTTTTATAAGCTGCGGAAGTTGTACGGGTTTTATTCCAAATACAGATGAAATTGTGACGGTCCCTGACCTTCACCCCATACCATTTTCAAATTTATTCGGACTCACTTTTAAAAGTGTTGAAGCCGATTATGCCGAAAGAGTTTGGCAACCGCCAAAACAGGTTATTATTTCTTGAAAACAGAATTAATAATAACCTAAATTTTCATAATGATTAAAATCTTATTTAAACTGGCGATCTTCCTGGTCGCTTTTAACGCTGTGGGACAAAATTCCCTGGAAGCCATAATTAAAAATGCTGAAGATAAAATGCCTTTACTTGGGGCTAATGCGGTAGTTTCGGGAACAGATATTGGGGCCACTGCAAATATAGACGGCGAAGTTACTTTAACCAAAATCCCAAATGGTAAACAAACAATTGTATTTAGTTTTGTGGGTTTTGCTTCAGAAGAAATCACGTTGGATTTTCCCAGAGCAACCCAGGATACGTTGGAAATTTTTCTTGAACCCGGTGGGGAAGAAATGGAAGAAGTTATTATTCAATCTACCCGTTCCCGGCGTAGTATTGCCGATTTACCTACGCGGGTAGAAGTAATTTCTGGCGAAGAACTCACCGAAAAAGGAAATATGAAACCCGGTGACATTAGGATGTTGCTCAACGAAACTACGGGAATTCAAACTCAGCAAACTTCAGCAATTTCCGGTAATTCGAGTATTAGAATCCAGGGGCTGGATGGAAAATATACACAGCTATTAAAAGACGGATATCCGCTTTATTCCGGTTTTTCCGGTGGTCTCAGCTTACTTCAAATTGTACCTTTAGACCTGCAACAGGTTGAGGTAATTAAAGGTTCTTCGTCTACTCTGTACGGCGGTGGAGCCATAGCCGGGCTGGTAAATCTTATTCCCAAAACTCCGGGAGAAGAAAGAGAACTTAATTTTATGCTGAATGCAACTTCAGCATTGGGTCTGGATCTTAGCGGCTTCTATGCTGATACTTACGGAAAATTGGGAACTACCGTTTTTTGCTTCTTACAACCTTGGATCTCCTTACGACCCTGCAGATATTGGTCTAACTGCCATTCCCGAATTTAATCGTTATACTATTAATCCCAGGGTTTTTTACGAGTTTTCAGAAAATACGAAGTTAGATGTGGGAGTGAATACTACGGTTGAAGAACGCACCGGTGGGAATATAGCTTACCTGGAAGGCGAAGACGTGGAAGACCCATTTTTTGAGAGAAATAATACCGCTAGAACCACTTTACAGTCTGGTTTTGAGCATTTGTGGAATGATGATAATCGTTTTAATCTAAAAAATAGTTTCAGTTTTTTTGACCGGGAAATTCAAACCGGTGACTATATTTTTGCAGGGAACCAGTTTGCCTCTTATAATGAAGCTTCTGTAGTTTTGGGTGGTGATAAAATGGAATGGATTGGTGGCCTAAATTTATGGGTAGATAGCTTTGAACAGGATGTTTTAACCGATGCTCCCGTGGTAGATTATGAGCATCTAACCTATGGAGCTTTTGTTCAGAATAATTGGCGGGCAACTGACTGGTTTCAGCTGGAAAGCGGACTTAGAACAGATTATCAAAATGAATATGGCTGGTTTGTTTTGCCAAGAATCTCGGCAATGTTCACAATTTCTGATGCCATTACCACCAGGATTGGAGGGGGAATGGGTTACAAAACCCCTTCAGTTTTTACCGAAGATGCAGAACGTCTTCAATTTAGAAATGTGATGCCTATTGATGTAAGTACTACCGAAGCTGAAAATTCCATTGGGGGAAATTTTGATATTAATTACCGAACCGAACTTTTTGAAACCATAGAATTTACAAGCAATACACTTTTCTTTTATACTAAAATTGATAAGCCCATAATTCTTGAAAATACTGCAGAAGGTGTTTTTGAATATTTACAACCAAACGGGTTTTTGGAAAGCAGAGGAATAGAAGCAAATTTAAAGTTTGGCTATAAAAATTTTAAATTATTTACCGGTTATACTTATGCCGATGTAGACCGCACAGAAAACGGAAATACCTTTGAAATGCCGCTGGTTTCCAAACATCGTTTAAATAATGTTTTGATGTATGAGCAGCATGAAAAACTTAAAATTGGTTTGGAGGGTTATTATTTTAGTCCGCAGCAGTTAAGCGACGGCGCAACCGGACAGGAATACTGGATTTTTGGTTTAATGATGGAAAAATTATGGGAAGATTTCTCAATTTTCCTGAATTTCGAAAACTTTACCGATACCCGTCAAACCCGGTTTGATTCTATATATACCGGTTCCATTTCCAATCCTCAATTTAGGGATATTTATGCCCCGGTTGATGGTTTTGTAGTCAATGGAGGGATAAAATTATTTTTATAAATAAAAACTTGTTTTAAAGCGGAAGTTTCTTGCTTCCGCTTTAAAAAACAGGTAAAAAGTCGTCTTTCTGAATTTATTTTAGAATCTAAGTTGAAATCGGTCTTGAAACTTTCGGTTCTAAATTTATTCCGGTTAGAGAATCTTTTAGTTCTTCCAATTCCCCGAGCAGTTGATTTTTACTTTGTTGAAAAAGATTGGTTTTATTCGTAAATAATTCCTGGTAATAGGAGATTCCGTCTAAAAGATTAAGCTTGAATTTTTCTAATTTTTTCTTCTGTTTCGCAGAAGGTTCATCCATAAAATCTTCAATTTCATTTCTAAAATAATCCAGGTAGATCTTTAATTCTTTTACAAACATATTAGGCCGGTTAGGCATTTCCATCACAGAAATTTTTCCGTAGATATGTTGTATCATTTTTGAGAGCGATACAACTTTTGAGAAATACGCCATATTTGGCCCGGGACAAATAGCAACGCCCTGTGCCTGGCCTTTTATTCTAATATCGTTTTCAAGAAAAGAAGCATTTCCCAGCCCAACACATAAACAGGCTTTTTCGGTAATTTTGTTCTTCTTTTTTTCTAATACCTCCTGGGAGAAATTATCTTTCTTATCTTCCAGTTCTTTAAGCTTTATATCCTGAAATTTTTTAGAAGCAGAACAAATTCCTTTCTCATCGTATTCTTTACTTAGGGCCAGGAATTTTTTAGGGCAGGAACTTCCACTTTTATTTTCAGCAATTCGTTTTTCTTTTAGTTGTTCATTAGTGGTTCCCCGCACGGTATTAAATGGTATGCCCAGAGGAGAGATATGACTTAGATAAAGATCTTTTTCTTTTGCTTTTACCAGTAATTTACGCGTTTCAATATCAACTGAAGTAGCTTCAGGTACCAGTAAGAAAGGCGTTCCCCAACCTACAGAAGACACCTTGTAATGCTCCAGCAAGAAGTTATGTTCTTCAGCCGTACCAACCCCGCCCTGAACTGTTATTTTTAAATCAAGAGGTTTCTGAGGAACCGGAATTTCTTTCTGCTCTAAAGCTTTGCTCATTAATTGATGAGCCGATTGAACAAGTTCATCTTTTTTCTGATTAAATTCTTCCAGAATTGGCCCCAACAAGTGACCATCGGTAGCAAAAGCGTGGCCGCCACAGTTTAAGCCCGATTCAATTCTATATTCTGAAACCCATAAACCTTTTTTGGCCAGGAAATTTCCCTGGATTGAAGCCGATCTAAAATCGCTAACTTTCAGGATAATTTTCTTTTTAAGTTTGCCACTTGCATCAGGAAAGAAATCTTTGAAATTTTCAAAATAGCTATAAAGCCTGGGGTTTAATCCTGCCGAGAGTACAATAGAAGATGAGAGTTTTGAATTGGCAAACCCGCGCAATGCAGCGTGGGCATCATTAAATTCAACAGGCAATTGTTCATTTTTAACGAAATTGTCCTTATCAATTTTCGCCATAATATTTACATCTATACTGCCGGGGCTAAGATGGTTTTCAATATATGTACTCAATTTTTCTTTCGCATCGGCGCCGTTATCCAGCAAATTTTGAAAACCTTGCTTGATTTCAGAATGATTAGGCAATATGGAAAGGTAATTTTCTAAAGCTGTTTTGCTTTCTGTCAATTCCTTTTTAAAACTCTCAAACTTATCCTGAACGATATTGTTTACCAGGTCTAAATAAGAGGTAATACGTGCTGCGCGGGAATCAGGATTTTTCTTCGGAATTTCCTTATAAGGCAAATTAAATTTCTTGCTGTAAAAGGCGTTCATTTTTTCAATAAGCTCGTCGTCTATAATTGAAATTACCGAAGATATTCCATATTTAGCGACCCGCAGCGGACTGTCAATTGTAAAAGCTGTTCCCATTACCGGGATATGAAAACTGTGCATTTGGTTTGTTTTGGTCATATTCTAATAATTATTTGCGGCGTAGGCTAAATTAACCCCGGCCGATCCTATTTAAAATAAGGAGTTAAGATTGCAATTTGTAAAGGAAAGAAGTTGAAAACTGCTAAAATATGACCCGCATCATATTTAGAATATTAAGTGAAGGGGTACCTGTTGTTGTGAGAGTTTGTTGATTAAGATTGAAAAGAATTTACCGGAAAAATATTCAAAAAAAAGCGCCCATTGGTTTTAAACCAATGGGCGCTTTTACATTAATAATCTATTAAAAAACTGGAATAATTTAGTCTACTTTTCTAAAATTACCTTCGCCATCAAATTCAAGTTCGGTACCGTCAGCCAGTTCTATTTCCTGCTCTTTTTTCTGTTTTTCCCATCCAATTACCTGTGCATCAGCATAATTTTCTTTCAGATAAGAAGCGATTTTAGATGGCAGGGCAGAGGTAGGTATCACTACGTCGTTTTGGCTTTCAATTTCAGAAATATTTCCATTTTCGTCAAAATCCAGTTCAAGGCCGTTAGAAAGAACTACTTCAAATTTTTCATCTTCCCAAATTTTCCATTTACTGTTTTCTTTAACCTCTTTTACATCAGCAGAAGAAAAATTCTGTTGAATATATTCCTGGGCTGTAGAGGGTAAATTATTTGTATTTGTTTGTGCAAAAATTCCCATTGTACACAATGCGAAAATTCCTGATAAAATTACTCTTCTCATAATATTTGTTTTTTTATTCGATGCGAAGTAAGCCTTCAAATCTGGAAAGAATTTGGAATTTGGCTGTTATAAATCCTAAAATTCTGCCAAATTTTTTCTTTTAAAGTTTGGTATACCTTCCCATTTTTTTCCAGTTTTGAGATTCATATTTGTATTTTTTGGGAGAATTGTAAAAAAAGTGTCAGATTTGAAACTTATATATTATTCTTGCAAATTATAAGGTTTCAAGCAGATAAACATTTTTCATGAAGATTCAACATTTACTTATTCTAAGCTCAATTTTATTCTTTAGTAATGCGCACGCCCAGGATATTACCGAAAACAGTTTTGGGAATGGGATAATAAATACGGTGGCAAGAGATAGTTCTTTCAGCCTAAGGTTTGGAGCAAGATTTCAATCTCTATTTGTGAATGAATGGCGAGATTCTGAATTTGAAGGATTTGAATCTGAAAGCTCTAATATTCTAATTAGGCGTGCCAGATTAAAATTTGATGGATTTGCTTATTCTCCCAAATTAAAATATAAAATTGAGTTAGGGCTATCTAACCGGGATATTTCGGGAGGTTCAGAATTTACAAATAATACACCCCGGTACATACTTGATGCCGTTTTAAAGTGGAATTTCTATGAGAATTTCGTGTTATGGGCCGGCCAAACAAAATTGCCGGGTAACAGGGAACGCGTAGTATCTTCTGGAGACCTGCAGTTTGTAGACAGGTCTTTATTAAATAGCAGGTTTAATATAGACAGGGATATAGGAGTACAATTACACCATAAAATCTATTTGGGGAACCAATTTGTAGTAAAAGAAATTTTTGCTTTTTCACAGGGGGAAGGAAGAAATGTAGTGACCGGCAATCTTGGCGGTTTTCAATATACGGGACGCCTGGAAGCTTTACCTTTTGGAGAATTTCAGGATTATAGAGAGGCTTCTTTAGAAAGGTATGATACGCCTAAATTAGCAATGGGCGTTACGTATGATCATAATAATGATGCGGTAAAAACCCGCTCTAATATGGGGGCATATATGTTTACCGAAAACGGTTTACATTCGACCGATATTTCTACATTTTTTGCAGATTTTATGTTTAAATATAAAGGAATATCAGTTTTAGGTGAATTTGCTCATCGGGATGCCGAGAATCCTATAGCGATAGAAGAAGATGGAACGCGCACCGGTGCCGTTGTAAATGTGGGGAATTCCATTAACTTGCAAGGTGGCTATTTATTTGATAATAATATAGAAGTTGTAGGTAGGTTCACCCAGGTGAAAGAAGATATAATAGGCTCCCTGTTTCCTAACGAAAAACAGTATACTTTGGGACTTTCTAAATATTTATCTAAGCATAAATTAAAAATACAAACCGATTTAAGTTTTAGGGATAGCCCAGATCCAGAATGGAATAATCTAATGTACAGGCTTCAGATAGATTTCCATTTATAATCTTATATAGGTGCGAAGACCAACTAACTGAAGCTTTAAAAATATAGCCATGAAAATTCTAATTGTAGAAGACGAACAGGATATGTTGCAGAACATGAAAGATTTTCTATTAAAGGAAAGTTTTGTGGTAGAAACAGCAGAAAGTATCGCCGAGGCTCGTAATAAAATTGGGGTTTATACCTACGATTGTATTTTGCTGGATATTAATTTAAAAGACGGTAGTGGCTTTCAGCTTTTGGAAGAATTGAAGCAAAAGAATATAGAAGACGGGGTAATTATTGTTTCTGCCAGGAATTCTTTAGATGATAGGCTGGAAGGCCTAAACCTTGGTGCCGACGATTATCTTGCCAAGCCTTTTCATATGGCAGAGTTAAATGCCCGTGTAAAAGCTGTATTAAGAAGGCGCCAGTTTAACGGGAATAATAAAATAAAGATTGGCAACCTTAGTATAGACCTGGACGAGCACGAAGCAAGTATAGATGATAAGCCCTTAAATTTAAACCGAAAAGAATACGAAATACTATTATTCTTTACTTCAAACCAAAACAGGCTGGTAAATAAATCGGCTTTGGCAGAACACGTTTGGGGAGATCATATAGACCAGGCCGATAGTTTTGAATTTATATATTCCCAGATTAAAAATCTTCGAAAAAAACTAAAAACCGCCGGTGCCGATATAGAAATTAAAGCGGTTTATGGAATTGGCTATAAATTAATTACCCAATGAAATTATTAAATTATACCACCAGTTATTTTTCGGCAATACTGCTGGTTCTTTTGGGGATTTGGGCGGTAATTTTCTACCTGGAAATGCTGGATGAAATTTATGACAGCCTGGACGATGGCCTGGATAATCAAAAAATGCTGGTGATTAAACGGGCAAAACAGGATGCTGAATTACTTCAACGTTCACAATTTAAAGACGGCAATTATACCATACGGCCTATAGATAAAAATAGCGCGATAAGTTTTAAAGATTTTTATCGTGATACGCTTATGTATATGCAAAATGAAGATGAATATGAACCGGTAAGGCTGCTGGAAACCGTTTTTAAAAAAGATGACGAATTTTATAAGCTGAAAATTATAACTTCTATGGTCGAGGAAGACGACCTTATTGAAGATTTACTGTTTTCCCTTATTCTTCTTTATGTAGGCTTGATTTTGAGTATAGTTTTACTCAATAATTTAATCCTGAAAAAAATCTGGAACCCGTTTTATACTTTGTTGCAACAACTCAAAGATTTTAGACTTGGGAAAGATCAAAAAATTGAAACTGTTCCTTCAAATATTGATGAATTTAACCTGCTAAATACACGCGTAGAACAAATGCTGGGAAAATCTATTTCCAGTTATAACAGCCAGAAACAATTTATAGAAAATGCTGCGCACGAATTACAAACTCCTTTGGCTATTAGTATCAATAAACTGGAACTGCTGGTAGAAAAGGAAGAATTGAACGAGGAACAAATTGAGTTAATAGCTTCAGTTTTAAATAACTTAGAAGGTTTAACCCGAATGAACAAGTCTTTGCTTTTGCTTTCTAAAATTGAAAATCAGCAATTCCCGGAGGAAGAAATAGTAGATTTCAATGAGTTAATTACCGACTTAAAAAGTGATTTTGAAGACCTTGCCGGTCATAAAGAAATGAAGATTAGTATAAAAAGTACGACTTCATTAAAATATAAAATGAATAAAGGCCTGGCGAGAATTTTGCTTTCAAATTTGTTGAAAAATGCAATTATTCACGGCCAAAGAAATAGTGAGATTGAAATAGAAATTTCAGCAAAAAACTTTATTATACGTAATACTGCCAATAACGGTGCTTTAGATCCAGAAAAAGTATTTTCACGCTTTCAAAAAGATTCTTCTTCTAAAACTTCCACGGGAATAGGATTGGCCATTGCTCAAACCATTGCTAAAAAATATGAGTTTCAGTTAACCTATTACCACGAACAAAAACACACTTTTCAACTAAGATTTCCGCGCTAAACTGGTATTTATTTCCTAAATAAAATCCTACCCCTCAATAATTCCAGATTTCTTCCAGTATTATAGTTCAACTTTGTTTAAAATTAAAAATTATAGAGATGAAAAAGTCAATTTTTTTAATCCTGGCTATCGCCATGGGATTTACCGCTTGTGAAGATGATGATATGCGAAATTCTGATATCCCCTCAGTAGTATTAAATGGGTTTACCGAACAATTTCCTGATGCAAAAGGTGTAGAATGGGAGAAGAAAGCCGATATCTATGAAGCCGAATTCGATATTGATAATGTAGATCATGAAGCAATTCTAAATACTGAAGGAAGTCTTTTGAAGTATAAATACGACATTGTGTACGAGGAACTTCCTGAAGCAATAAAAACTACAATCACTACCGATTATGATAAAACCAAAGTAGATGAGGTAGAGTTGCTGAAAATTTCTGAAAACACTTATTACCAGGTAGAGTTTGATGAAGAACCAACCGATACTAAGATTATTTTTGAAGAAACGGGAGCGGTGAATACTGAAGTTACCACCTGGTAATTATTAAAGAAATGAAAATGGTGAATAAAATAGCAACGCTAATTGTAGTGGGAGTATTAAGCCTTGCTGGCTTAATACTCTTTGGATATAATGAATTTATAACCAAAGATACCCTTCAGGATCAACCTGTAGCTTACGAGATAATCTATGAATGGGAGTTGCCTAAAGAGCTCGATGAGGTTTCGGGAATAGACTGGATAGGCGATAATAAGTTGGCTTGCATTCAGGATGAAGATGGCATCATTTTTATTTTCAATCTTGAAACTTCAAAAGTAGAGAAAAGTATAGAATTCGCGGGCGCGGGTGATTACGAAGATATTCGTATTGTAGGCCAAACTGCCTATGTGTTGAGGAGCGATGGTGAAATTTTTGAAGTCAGCGATTTTTTATCGGGTAATTCAAAAACAAAAACCTACAGTAATTTTTTATCTGAAAAACAAAACCTGGAAAGCTTAGCCTGGGACAAAAATAATAAACGTTTGCTGCTGGCCATAAAAGATAGAGAACTAAAAGACGATAACTATAAAGGAGTTTATCAATTTTCTCTAACCAATAAAGAATTGGAAAGAAATCCGCTTTATCGTTTAAATATGCAAGACAGCTTATTAAGGGAAAGGGAAACAAAACTCAATAAAAAGCTCCAACCTTCTGCACTTTCCATACACCCCAAAAATAAAGATTTCTATATTCTGGATGGTCGGGCTCCCCAGTTGGTTATTGCGAATAGTGATATGAAACTAAAAAAGCGCTACGCTTTACATGAAGATGATTTTGAGCAGGCCGAAGGACTTACTTTTAGTAAAAACGGTAGGTTATTTATCTCTAACGAAGGAAAAGGCGGAAAAGCAAATATCCTTGAAGTAATATTCAAATAGATTGTATGAAGGAAACGGAAGAGAATACGAACGTAAAGAAAAGTAAAGCCCCTTTAATATTTTCATTTATCGTAATTCTAGTTCTTGTTGGCGGTTACTTTTTTATCCCTGGTATGCACCAATTTTTTAATGAGGCCTGGGAGGTTTTAACCAGTAACGATAACCAAAGAATAAAAGCCTGGGTTTCCAATTTTGGATGGATAGGTCCTTTGGTACTTATTATAGCTATGATAGCCCAAATGTTTCTTTTAGTAATTCCATCGGTAGCATTAATGATCGTTTCAATTTTAGCTTATGGGCCCGTATGGGGAAGCTTAATAGTTTTTACGGCCATTTTCTGCGCTTCTTCGGTAGGCTATTTCATAGGTCGCTATTTTGGGCCGGTAATCGTTCAAAAACTTTTGGGTCCAAAGACTGAAAATAAGATAAGTGACTTTTTAGATGATTATGGGTTTTGGGCGGTAATTGTAACCAGAATCAATCCGTTTCTAAGCAATGATGCAATTAGTTTTGTAGGCGGAATTTTAAAAATAGGGTATTGGAAATTTATAGGTGCCACCTTATTGGGAATTACACCACTTACAATTTTTATCGCCTTAATTGGAGATAGCACTCAGCAACTAAAATGTGGTTTGTTGTGGGGCTCTTTAGTAAGTTTAGTGCTTTTTATCCTCTATGTGTATTGGGATAAAAAGAAGCGGTAAAAATTATAGAAATTAAAAGCTTAAAATTGTACAGAATTTCCATGAGGTGAGTTATAGCTCATTGCCGACTTATATTTTAAGAAATTTAAATTTTAAAAGTACAGCTTCTAAAAAATTAAAAGATGTATTTTTAACCTATGGAAAACCAAATTGAAGAGCAGGTTTTTAATAATAAAAATCTGCTAAATTATAGCTTCGCTAATAGTTATGAATCCTGCCAATTTACAAACTGTAATTTTTCTACCGGAAATTTAAAAGGAATTCTTTTTATAGATTGTGAATTTGAAGAATGCGACCTGAGTAACGTAAATCTTGATCACACCTCATTCCAAAATTGCAACTTTAAAGCCTGTAAAATGATGGGCTTATTGTTTAATAATTGTGAACCTTTTGCTTTCTCTATTTCGGTTAATCAGTGTATTTTAAACCACTCTTCCTTTTTTGGAATGAAGCTGAATAAAACTCTTTTTCATAATTCAAAACTTATGGAAGTAGATTTTTCATCGGCCGATTTATCGCATTCAAAGTTCCTGAATTCTGATCTTTCCGGGGCTGTATTTCAGAATACAAATCTTACCAAAGCCGACTTCAGCGGTGCGCAGAATTATAATATAGATCCGGAAAATAATAAATTAAAAGGGGGTAAATTCAGCGTTGATCAGGTAAGCGGATTATTGAATAAATATCAAATTATAATTGATTAAAAAGAATTACTAAGTTAGTAGTACTTAAATTTATAAGAAAAAGTCATGAGTTTATTGAACAAATTAATGGGCAATGCGGCCAGTATTTCTAAAGAAGAATTAGATAAAAAATATGGCCGATTATTAACTGAAACCGAAGAAATTGAATTGGGTTTTTCCTTGTTGCGGGATATATTTATGTTTACAAACAAACGACTTATTTTAATAGATATCCAGGGGCTAACTGGTAAAAAACAAGAATATTTATCGCTACCATACAGGCACATTTCTAGGTTTTCTCTTGAAACTGCAGGCACCTTTGATTTAGACGCCGAATTAAAAATCTGGATTTCAAGTGAAAATGTCCCAAGTGTAAGTAAACGCTTTAATAAAAGCATAGATATTTATGCCGTACAAAGATATCTTGCCGGGAAAGTAATTTAGAAGTAAGCGGAAGTAAGAAACAAATAATACAAACTTTAAGACCCGTGTTTAAGACTCATAATCACTAAATTTTCACCCACAATAGCGCGGAGTATTTTAATATTTCTTTAGAAAGATTAACTAAAGTTTATTAGAGATTTCATCGCAATGCATATTTCTATTGATACTTTTATAGTAATCAAACACAAGAGATTATGATTTCTATCTGGTATATTCTGTTTTTTATTGTACTCTTTTTTCTTATATTTTTTTGGAGAAAAAGACACGCTAATCGTGATTCTAAGACTGATAATATAAAAGCCAAAAAAGACAAATTTAATCCGGAATTTTCATCAAAACCTGAAACTGATGAAGAGGAGAAAAACAGTAATACTAAATAAATTTCTACTTATTTCTTTACTAAAGTTTGGATTAAAAAATTAAAATTCAATTAGCCCTTCTTCTTTATTGTAGATTCGTTTTCCGTCCGAAAATTTAACCATCCCCAGTTCGTAATTTCCCTATAGTTTCAAATAGTAAGTCTGTTGCTTATATTAGATAAATACTAAAGTCTTTTTGTCTGGAAATTTTCGATGAAGAACGTAATCTTCAGAAATAATCATCCTTCCAGCATTTTCTTCGATAGGAAAAAATTAATAAGAAAATTTAGAAATCTGGTTTTCGTTTAACATTTATTCGGAAGGAAAAAATTACTTCAGCGTAGATATTACTGGTTCTTAAGCTTGTTTTAAGACCTATTTCTTTCCCGTGGATTATTAACAAAGGTTTTGCCAGAAATTAGTATAAATTATTCCTTCTCCTTTCTAATTTTATAATGTAGCCTTTCTTAATCCCTATTTACAAGGTGTTTACAGTGTGGTAATTCAATTTCTGAAAACTGATTACCTGCCTGGAATTTAATTTTAAAACCTAAAAAATATGATTTCAAATACCATCTGGAATTCTTTTGAAACAGTGCATGAATTTCCGGTTCTAAAAGATAATCTTCAAGTAGATGTAAGTATAATTGGAGGGGGAATTACCGGGATTTCTACCGCTTATTTTCTTAAAAAAGCTGGTTTAAAAGTTGCGGTTCTCGATGCCGGAAAGATTGGAATGGGCACTACCGGGCATAGCACGGGAAACCTTTATCATACAGTAGCCGAATTACTTTCTTCGCTAGATTCTAAATATGATGAAACGACTATTAAAAAAGTACTAAAAGCGCGAACTTCAGCTATAGGAATTATAGAAAAAATTATTCACGAGGAAGCGCTGGACTGTGATTTCAAAAGGCAACCCATATATCTTTTCTCTACGGATAATGCCGATAAAATTGAGAAAGAAATTTCGGTTTCGTCCAAACTGGGAGTTTCTCTTGAAGACGTTTCTCCTGAGAAGTTTTCTTTTGAAGCCACTAAAATCCTAAAATATCCCGATCAGGCACAGTTTAATCCTTTTTTATATGTGAATCAATTGGCCTATAAGATCAACTCAAAAGAGTGCCAGATTTTTCAGGATTCAAAAGTTGAAGAAATTGAAAAACTGGAACATGGAGATTACAATTTAAAAATCACTAATGGCAATGTTTCCAGTAAATATTTGGTACACGCCGCGCACAGTTCTAAGGGCGTGGATATAAAGTTTGATACTACTTTGGGCCCTTACCGCGAATATGCGGTAGCCGCAAGCTTGAAAACTGATGATTATCTGCAGGGGATTTTCTGGGAATACAAAGGCAAAGAAAAATACTCTTTCCGCTCTTATAATCGGAATGGAAAATCTTACGTGATGGCGGTGGGTAAATCTTATAAAGTTGGCCAGTCTGAGAATAATTCCGCATTAATGGATTCCCTGGTAAAGTATTTAGAGGAAAAATTTCCGGTAGAGAAACTTACTCATTTCTGGGGCGGACAAAATTACAAACCCGCAGATCTTCTACCTTCAATAGGAAGAAAAAGTATCCATAAAGATGAATTTATAGCTACCGGTTTTTCTACAGACGGATTGATCTATGGAAGCCTTGCCGGAAAAATTATTACCGATTTAATTACCAATAAGAAAAATGAATATGAAGACGTCTTTGATCCATTAAGGGTTAATCCTGTAAAATCTTCAAAATCTTTTATCAGGGAAAACCTGAATGTTGCGAAAGAATTTTTCAAAGATCATATCCTGGGAAGTTCTACTGAAGAAATTGAGCAGCTAAATGTTGGAGAAGGTAGAATAGTGGAGATTGAAGGTAAGAAGTTTGGAGTTTCCCGGGACGCAAATAACCAATATGAGATAGTATCGGCCAGTTGTACCCATTTAGGCTGCGTAATTCATTGGAACGATTTGGAAAAATCCTGGGATTGTCCCTGCCACGGGAGCAGGTTTACTCCATCTGGAGAAGTTATTGAAGGCCCCGCTATGGATGCTCTCCCGAGAATAAATGACAAAAATTAAATAAATAATAACCAACAAACATTGAAAAATTATGAAAGCATTAGTTTGGCACGGAAGAAACGACGTTAGAATAGACACTGTCCCCGATCCTAAAATCAAAGAACCTACAGATGTTATTCTTAAAATAACTTCTACTGCAATTTGCGGGTCAGACCTTCACATTGTAGATGGAATGGTTCCTACTATGGAAAAAGGTGATATTTTAGGTCACGAATTTATGGGCGAAGTAGTGGAAGCCGGCCGGGAAGTAAAAAAGTTTAAAGTTGGAGACAGGGTAGTGGTACCTTTTACCATTGCCTGTGGAAATTGTGAGTATTGTGATGATACCCTTTACAGTTTATGTGACAATTCTAATCCGAATCCGGAAAAAGCTAAAGCGAATTTGGGACATTCTATTTCAGGAATTTTTGGATATTCCCATATGCTTGGTGGCTTTGATGGTGGCCAGGCAGAATATGTAAGAGTTCCTTATGCTGATGTTGGCCCTATAAAAGTACCTTCCACCTTAAGTGATGACCAATCACTTTTTTTATCTGATATCTTTCCCACTGGCTATATGGCAGCAGAAAATGCCGATATTAAAAGAGGAGATACCGTGGCTATTTGGGGTTGTGGTCCCGTTGGACAATTTGCTATTCAAAGTGCGTTTATGCTGGGCGCCGAAAGGGTAATCGCCATAGATTCAGTTGCAGAAAGGTTAGATATGGCGAAAAAACATTCCAGGGTTGAACTTATTAGAACAACCGATAGGGATGATGTTTATGAAAAACTTATGGAAATAACCAACGGAAAAGGCCCTGATTCCTGTATTGATGCAGTAGGAGCAGAGGCTCACGGAGACACGCTTATTGGAAAGGCGGTAGATAAAACCAAGGAAGTTCTTCAGTTGCCAATGTCAAGACCTTATGTGCTACAACAAATTATGATGAGTTGTAAGAAAGCCGGTACAGTATCTATTCCGGGGGTTTATATTGGTATGGTTAACGAGATTCCGTTTGGCGCTGCGATGAATAAAGCGCTGACTTTTAAAATGGGACAAACTCATGTACAGCGTTATTTAAAACCGCTATTAGATAAAGTAGATGAAGGACTTATTGACCCAAGTTTTATAATTACCCATAGAATGAAGTTGGACGAGGCCCCAAAAGCCTACGATCTATTTAAGAAGAAAGAAGATAAATGTGTAAAGGTTGTACTTACACCCTAATTATTCATATTTTTCTATCAGGCCTTTTTCGTGGTTTTTACTTGCAGAAGGCCTGTTTTTTTTCTTTAATTTTTTTGAGAATTGACTTTTATGGCTTTTGATAAAGTAATTAACTGGGGGTTTGCCTTTTTTGGATTTTGTATAATGGCTTTTTTCTTATTCAAACTGGAAGAGGTGTTCTCAGCAAGTCCTACTGCGGAAACTTCAAAACAAGCGATTCAGAATTTTCAAATTAGTATATGGTGTGGATGGCTTTTAATCACCGGCCCTGCTATTTATTTTAGGTGGAAATATGCTAATCATATACTTTTTATAATAGATTATCTTATTGCTATTAGCGCTTTTATCATTTTAGGCGTTTATGTAAATAAGGGGGCAGAACTTGAATTATGGTCTCTGGGAGAATCTTTTAGAGGAAATATAAGCTTTATGGCAATGAGGAATATTCTGCTTATTTGCGGAATGACGGCCTTTATTCACGCTGCAATCTGGTGGTTTTCTAAAAGATGGCATCGCAGGTAATTTAAAATGAAACAATTAATACAAAGAATTTTAATGAAATACCTGTATTAATTGTTTTACTCTATAATCTAGATTGAATACTATGGAGCAGCTTATTCTTTCAAAAATCAGGAATTTTTTGCCACATTCTCAACCCGTTGGGTAGTATCTGCTTTTGTAAGGCTTAGTCTTACAATACTGTTTTCCCTGGCTTTTAGATCGTGGGGTACATTGCCATCCAGGGCAACTAAATCTCCTTTTTCTAAAGTTTGTTTTTCTCCATTGACCCCAAAATCAATAGTTCCTTCAAAAATTTCTACCACGATAGGAAATGGAGTTTTATGTTCTTTAAGTCCCTGGCCTGTTTTAAAGGCTATTCTTATTTCTTTACTCACTTCGGTCTCAAAAAGTACTTTTACCGCAGGAGACTTTTCGCTGTATTCTAGATTTTTAATTAATGATGCTTTCTTCATTTTTAATAGATTTTAATTTTTTCTTTAATTTTTTCGTTAGTTGGGCTCAGGCTGCGAGCTAGTTGAGGATACTTTAGGAATTTTCAACTTCATCGTTTCCATATACCAGTTCTAAGAAATCGGGCTTTGGGAGGGCACCAAAATAATCTTCTATTATTACCGGTTCCAGTAATTTATTGATTTCCTGCCGGTCATATCGCGCGCCCAGTAAAAGATTCTCCAGCTGTTTTACGGGTTCTTTTCCGAAGAAATCTCCATAGATTTTAAAATTTATTATTTCCCCTTTTTCTACATAAATCCTAAGATCAATTTCTCCTACAGGAAAACGTTTACTGCGCTGAATATTGAATTTAGGCGACTTACCATAGTTCCATTCCCAGGTTCCATATTTTTCATCTTTTAGGGCGTGAACTGCTTTCCATTCTTCGGCAGAGAGATGATAGGTTTTAAAATCTTCGCTTTCGTTATATAGTCCCTTAAGAATTAATGCTCTAAACTCTTCAATTTCCATTTTTTTTGAGAGGAATTCACTAATGTTTGCTACCCGGCTACGGCTGGATTTGTGTCCTTTAGATTGAATTTTGGTCATTTTTACATTCAGGGCTTTTACAACTTCTTCCAGATCACTATCCAGCAGGAGAGTGCCGTGATGCAACATTCTTTTTCCCGTAGAAAACTGTGCATTTCCTGAAATCTTTTTGTCGTTTGCCAGCACATCATTCCGGCCTTTTAATTCGGCTGGAATTCCCATTTTTCTAAGAATTTTTATCACCGGCTCGGTAAATTTCGCAAAGTTATTTAAGCTTTTTACATCGTGATTTGTGATAAAACTGAAGTTTAAATTGCCAAAATCGTGATATACGGCACCTCCGCCAGAAACTCTTCTCACCACGTGAAGTTTGTTTTCTTCTACATAATCAAAATTAATTTCTTCCAGGGTATTTTGGTTTCGACCAATTATAATAGAAGGTTCATTTATATAAAATAATAAGTAATCATTTTCAGGATTAAAATTGCGCAATGCATATTCCTCCAATGCGAGGTTTATCGTGGGATCATTAATTCCTTCGTTATCTATAAAAACCATTTTTCAATTTTTAATTACCAAAAGTGTGATTCTTCAATTTAGAAATATTTTCGGGTTTTATTTCAATTTTAATTCGGTAACAAAGTAACAGCTATAATAAAGGAAGGTTAATGATTGAAATCATATTTAAAACTAAAGTTTTTCGAAAATCGAGATTTTAAAAGTCTCGAAAGGTGGTAGAATTTTTCAAATTTCCGTAAAAAATGAATTTTTTTTAGATGTTAGCTTCGTTTTCAAACTTCTAAGCTTAACCATGTAGTAAAAATTAATTATCTTACCGGTTTTTGGTAACAGAACGAAAATATTTACTATTTTATATTTAAAAATTGACTATGGGCAGACCTTCCACAAAAGCTAAAGATTTGAGAGATGGATATTATATTGAAGTCCGGAATAAGAACCAACGAAGCGGTATCAAGATTAGAAGAGATACCAAAGAACAGCTACTGCTTGCTATAGAGGAGTACAAGGAGAGCAAAGAGGTGATTGTTTTAGGAAAATCTGAGAACGGAAAAATGAAAGAGATTCCAGATATTAAAGTTGATTAATCGCTTTTTAAAATTTGAAAGAAAAGAATTGATAAATGGAATATTTTTTCAGGATTTTTCCCATTTATCGTCTTAAAAACAAAACCCCGTAAATCTTAGGATTTCGGGGTTTTTTGTTTCAATTTTTTTAGAAAATGAATCCTAATTAGTTTCTAAAACCAGTTTTCTTCTTTTCTTTTCGCACTGCAGTAAATTAAGTTCCCGGTTTGTTTGCCCTTCAACAGAAGAATTTTCTTCGGCCCTTCGCAATAAATAAGGAACTACTTCTTTAACGGGGCCAAAAGGTACTAACTTGGCTGTATTATAATCCTTACTTGCCAGATTATAACTAATTTGGTCACTCATACCATAAAGCTGGCTAAACCATACCCTGGGATCATCTTTGGGTATTCCCTGGTCTTCCATAGCCTGTAAAGCCAAATAGTTACTCATTTCGTTATGTGTTCCAATAAAAACAGCTATATCATCAATATTGTCTAAACAATACGTCATCACATTATTAAAGTTAAGATCGGTAACTTTTTTGCTTTCGCAAATGGGAGATTTCTTACCGTATTTTTTTGCACGTTTATTTTCCTTCTCCATATAAGCACCTCGTACAATCTTGGCGCCAATTTTAAAACCTTTTTCATTTGCTTTTTTATGCAATGCTTTAAGGTAATCCAGCCGATCCCAGCGGTAGCATTGAAAAGTATTATAAATAACAGCTTTATCTTTATTGTACTTTTCCATCATCTCTTCCATAAGATCATCAGCGGCATCCTGCATCCAACTTTCCTCAGCATCAGCATATAAACGTACATTTTGCTTGTAAGCTTCTTCACAAAGGTCTTCCACCCGGGCTTTTGTTTTTTGCCATTCTACTTTTTCTTCCTCATTGAGATTAATATGAGAACTAAGCTTATGCCAAATTTCGAAACTCCCCAGGGCCGTAGGTTTAAAAATCGCGAAAGGTATTTCGGTTTCTTCTTGCGCAAATTTGATGAGGTCTTTTTTTACCCGGAAGGCGGCATCAAATTCTTCTTCTGTCTTTTTACCTTCCACAGAATAATCAAGAATGCTGGAGAGGTTTACCTGGTGCATTTCTTTAATTACCGGTTTGCAATCATCTTTGCTGGTGCCTGCGCAAAACTGGTCAAAAATGGTACTTTTTATTAATGGTTGTATAGGAAGTCTTGCCTTTAAAGAGAATTTGGTCAATAAAATTCCAGGTTTAATTAATGAAGGAATTCCCATTACATTAAAGAGAAGCAGCGCTCTATTAAGTTCTAAATCTGTTTTTAATCTAAATGCGGTTTCGGTATCGTTAAATATTTTTTTCTCAATCATAGCCTAAAACTAACTCTTAAACCAGATAGCTAAAAGTGCTTTAGATAAATTTTAACCCACTTTCCCGGTAATACTCAAAAGGGTTCAGATTCGTGCGAATAAAGGTATTAAAACAGTTAAGGTTCTTTTTAAATTGTTAAGGAATTTATGAATGGATATATAAAATTAGTAGCCAAGCAAGGAAAGGCTTTCTAAGATCTGAAGCCAAAACTGTAAAATAATATTAGCAAAAACTCAATTTAAACAAATTAAGAATAGAATTGCGTAATAAAAAAGACAGTTAATTTTAGGCCATTTTCTACTGTGTAAATTGGAGGGATAAACAAAAAACCCCGTAAATCCTGGGATTTCGGGGTTTTTGATACATTTTGAAATGTAAAAAGTGGAGTCGGAGGGAACGACCTAAATTTTAGTTTTATGGTGTTTTCAGGGCCTTCCAAAGGGTCAAATTTTATTGGTCACCGAATTGGTCTCGCTTTAACAAATTTTAACGTTTCAACTCAAGTTTTCCAGTTATCTCAGCTTAAAATGCACCATTCTTCTCTAAAATAAATTAAACATATTTACCTAATTTTAAATATTATATCAGTTGGAGATCTTTCATTATGGAAACCAAATGAGGATTTGTGTTGGCATTGAACTCATCTCTCAAATCTTTTAATCTTTTTTCAATCGCACTTTTACTGCTGGGTTTTATATGAAGAATCTTTAATTCCTCTTGCATTTGATCCTGGGTAAGTCCGTTAGATAGAAATTTCACGATATTGATCTCAAAATCGTTTAGAACTAATAAATTATTTTGGTTTAAAGCCTTTTCTATTGTTGGGGAATTATAAGTTTCCCCTTTCCATAGTTTTTCGATCGCTATTTTTAGTTCTTTTAATCCCCTGCGATCTTTACAAACATAGCCGTCTATATTACCAGATTCCCATAATTCTTTTACTGTTTGGGGATAATCTTCAATAGAATTTACAAGAACTTTAAGATCGGGATATTCAGATTTTAAGAGGGCGATCAATTCTTTTCCTGATTTGATCTTTTCATCCCAATAATCTTTTTTAAATGAAAGATCGCAGATAAGTAAATCAAAAGGTTCGTTATTTTGAGAAGCTTTTTTGGCCAAAAGCCAGGCTTTGTCACAGTATTGCGCGTGAGTTATTTCCGGAATATTCAATTCATTTAAAATAGATGCTACAGCGTGATTAATGCTGTCCATATCTTCTGCAACTAATACCTTTTTAAACATAGCCTTAATCTATATTGGAATTTGGATGAGAATTTTTAATCCTCTTTCCTGTTCGGTCTCAAATTTAAGTTTTCCATTTATAGAAAAAATACGGTTTTCCATATTTTGAACCCCATTCCCTGATATTAAGCTTTCTTTTTTAACTCCAATCCCGTTATCGGAATATTGAATTTTTAATAGATTCTTTTCAGAAGAAAATATAATCGCCACCAAACTTGCTTTGCTGTGTTTATTCATATTGATCATGATCTCCTGCAACACCCTATAAATCACAAGCTTTTTCTCGATATTTAAATCATTCCAGGCAATGCTTTTTTCACCGCTTAAAATAAGCCTGGCATCTTTAGGACAAATTGAAGAGAGTAATGCTACGAGTTGATCGAGGTATCCCTCACCGGTATTAATTTCATTGTTTTCCCTGGAAATATTTCGGGTAAGCTTGTAAATGTGTTCAATTCTGTCCATCGTTGCTGCAGGTGCAATTGCTTCCAAACTACTCATCACATTATAAACGTCATTGGCCAACTCATCGTGAATTTTTTTGGAAATTCTGGTTTCCGTTTTATGGGTTTCGCGAATCTTTTCTTTCAAGTGCTTTTGTCTCAGGTAGAAAAATCCGAATCCACCAGATACTATAAGCAATAATCCTCCAAGGGAGAGAATGATGATTTGACTCTTAAGTTCTTCTGTTTCCAGTAGTTGTTTTATTTTTTCAGCCTCAAGATTATTAATTTCTTTTTGCTTTTGTTCCTCATCGAACCTAATCTTAGCGAAGAGATTTTTTGACTGAATATTTTCAGCTTTTATACTGTCATTAAGTTGTATATAACGATTAGATAAATCCCTGGCTTTTTCTAAAGAAGAAAGTTGAATTAATTTTTCTATAGCGGTAAGCTCGGCATTCTTACTATTAATATCCTTAGCGGCTAATAATAAGCTATCGGCATACAGTTTTGAAATTTGGGAATCCTTATTTCGGTAATAATCTCCAAGATGATCATAACTGGCTAGAAGACCATTCTTATCATTCTGTTCCCGCCTAATATTCGTAGCTTCCAGTAGCTCGTCCCTGACTTTGGCCGAAGAATCCTGTAACCATTTTGTATAGGCAAGATTATCCACAAACCTGGCTTTAGAAAGAATACTTATTGAATTGGATCTTTCGATAATCCTTTCAAAAATTTTTATAGCCTCGTCGTATTTTTTTTGATCCTGAAGAGCAAGCGCAATATTATTCAGGTTGCTCAGGCTATCTCTGGTTGTAACAGCATAGTTAAGTGCATTTCGCCATTCGGTTATGGCATCCTGATAAAACCCCTGGTTACGGTAGGCAGTTGCAATGGTATTATAAGCGCTGCTTACAAAGGTAGAATCTTCATTGGCAAGATACCCTAAAGCCTCGGTGGCAGTTTGCTGAGCCCCGGTATGATCGGTCAATTGACTTTGTGCAATGGCCATTTCAGTAGTTCTTCGTCCGGCATCGGCAGTGTCGCCAATTTTTAAATAGAGTTGCCGCGCTTTATAAGCATTTTCAAAAACTTCCTCATCGCTATTTAAGTAATCAAAAATTGCGGATTTCCTGTAGTATCCTGTTGCAATATAATTTGAATCACTTTGTGCCTTAGCGGTAGTTATAAGAGAGTCTGCAAAATAAAGCGAGCTATCATATTCCTTTAATTTTATATGATAATAAATTTTATAGTCCAGGAGATCGGGAATTAGGGTATCATTTTTATCCGTGTTGCTTTGAAGTGCCTTATTGAAATTAGCGATCTTATCCCTGATTTCTTTGGAATTTTTTCCTTTTTCAAAAAAGGAAAATGAAGAATCTGCCCTGCTTTGTTTATAAGATTCAGAAGACATCTTTTCATTGCTGCAAGAGGATAAAAGCAGGAAATATAAAATGCTATAAATATGAAGAAGGGGACGTGGGTTCATAAAGCGAAAATAAATAAAAAAAGCCGCTAAAAAATAGCGGCCTAACATATTAAATTAATTAGCGTCTGCTGATGTTTTGCAGGTGTATAGTAGTAATTGTTTTCAACATTAATACTCTCGCGTCATAGTTTGGCGTCCTTTCCTTTCATCTTTGAAAATATAAGTAGCGAAGTTAATTGCTTCGTGTTGTTTAATGTTAAGAATAGATCCGCTTCAGTCTGTGACTTTTCCAATATGTAGGGGTAAAGGAAAATTAAAGGACGAAGCGGAATCTTATTCTGATTTCAGAACCGAAAGTGGAATTACTATGAACTATAAGAAAAATAAGGAACCGAAATTTCTACCGGGATTTAATTTAAGCTCACTTTTTGATAAGTGGGGTGATTTGGATATAGATACGCTGTTTATTGGGTATTTTGGAAAAGTGCCCAGTCGGTATTCTTACAAGGAAGTAAATATGGAGGAATTTCATTTAGATTTCCCTAAGCGTTTTCAAGATTATATTTTAGGATATCACTTTAAGAAAGTGTCAAAGAATAGCGACTTTAAAAATGACTTTGTATATGTGCTGGACCAGGAGATCTTAGTAATTCAGGATAGTGATGAAATATATATATTATTCCAAAACGAAACCTGTGAGTTATTAAGTGAGATTATAGATTTCACTAAGAAATTAATCATAGAAGAAAAGAATAAACCTTCTATAAATTTAATAATAAGTCAACCAAGAGGCCTGGATAACAAGAAAATTAACTTTGAAAAGCCTGAAATTGATCTCTATAAAATGTACAATGATGATTTTGAAACTTTTCATAACCAAATTATTCAAATTCTTAGAGAAGAAAATAAAAGTGGACTTCACTTACTTTACGGTAAACCCGGTACTGGAAAAAGCACCTACATTCGATATTTATGTGGTTTATTAAAAAAGGAAATAGTATTTCTACCCGGGCAAATGGCACAGAATTTAGACAATGTAGCAATGATTAGATACCTGATGGGAAATGCAAATTCAATACTGGTAATAGAAGATGCAGAAGAACTGATTGTTTCCAGGGAAGGTCAGCGCAATTCCAATTTATCCATGATACTTAATATTACCGACGGAATTCTAGGGGAGTCCCTGGGAATACAAATCATTGCAACTTTTAATACCGATGTGAGAAATATAGATCCAGCTCTTAAACGAAAGGGAAGGTTGAAGTCGGCTTACGAATTTAAAGCCTTGCCTGGTAAAAGCTACTACATTGATTAAGGAGCAGGGGGTAGATTATAATGTGAATGAAGCAATGACACTGGCCGAAATTTTTAATATAACTGAGGAGGAGCAATATAAAGTGCCAGATCGAAAAGCTGTAGGGTTTAAGTAAGTATGAAAAAGTTATTTCTAGATGATATTCGTATTCCAAAAATGGTATATGATACAATTGAAACCAAAGATTTTATTGTGGTAAGGAATTATGCTGATTTTGTAAAGTACATAAAACAAAACGGTCTTCCGGATTTTATCAGCTTTGATAATGATCTGGGATTGAATGAAAATGGAGAAGTGGCCCCGGATGGATATGCTGCTGCCAAGTGGTTAGTATACGAATCGAATTTAGATCTTCGTAGATTACGTTTTAAAGTGCATTCTGCCAATCCTGTAGCGGCGGAGCAGATTAGGGAATTGTTGAGCAACTACATTAGATTTTTAAAGGAAAAGTAATTGAGGTATATACTAATAAACTATAATAGGTAAATGAAATTTCCAGGATGAATAGAATCCCAATTTGTAGTTCTGTCACTTTTATTTTTTAACGACACATATTGACGCTTTTGTATTTTAGTTTTACAGTTGTAATAACTTAATTGAAAGTCTATTAGGTTTGTAATCGTTAAAGATCTTTATTATGCCAATGTCTAATAATGGTTTTAAGTGGAGGCCAAATGATAATTCTGCAGTAACGAATCTTCGATATACTCTGGAAGCGGAGAAATGGGTGAACGCGGTTTCTTCAGCACAAAGGAAAACCCAGCCCGGATCTGTTGAAAAAGATTTTTTATTCATCGGCATGTTATTTCAATTAGTCTTATGTGTTCTTTTACTGGTTCTTCTTGGAATTTTGCAGCTTTTAAAAGCTTTGGTGCAGTTTATAGAAACGAGTTTAAAAAGTAAGCCTGCTTCGAAAAAAGTAAACAAGATTTTATATAAGGAATACGAAGAAGGGCCGGTGACGAAAGTTTGGAATATTGACAATTCTGGAACAAAATACCCTTCAGGTTGGCAATTGATCTTCTGGACGAATTATGGAACTTTGAAAGGCATTTGGAAGTTTCTGTTTCTCTTTACCGGTATTTTCGTGATCCTGGTGGTGGTTCTCTATATATTGAGCCAATGGATTCCCAATCATTTTAAAGTTAACCAGGGAACCCTCATTTTTGCAGCAGGAGTTAGTTTATGGAATGCCATTATAGGAATGGATGATTAAATAAAAAGAAATAATGGTAATTAATTAATATTCAATGGTATCGGAATTAATTCAATAAAAAATGCGGATTCCCATAATAAATCCTTAAAATTAATTTTATATTTAACAAGATTTTAAGTCCCTACCCTCAAAATCCCTAAATAACCAAACCAGAACATGAAGCTAGCTTCAACCTATTCAGAAATTTCTGAAGGAGCTCTTCTTTTGCATCAACAAATCGTAGGGTTAGCAAAAGAGAATCCTGAAATCCAATCTTTATATAAAGGCTGTCAGCTTTTATACATTCCTTTAATTCAAAAATCGAACATTTCACTTATTGATTTTAATTTAGGTGGCGGATACTTTAATTATCAAGGATTCATAGTTGAGAATTTAAACTAATGGCTGCAATGGGTATAATCTCAATCGGCCCAGATTGGAATAAAAAATTAAAATATTTAGAAGAAGAAGAAAAAATAATAATGTAATTAACAATTAATAATAAAGATTAAACCAATGGAAACACAAATTGACATTCTTGAACAAGCAAAATTAATTCGAGAGGAAATAGATAGGATTGAAAATGAAAAAGTCTCAGTTGCTTTATTTGGACATTCTGGGGCTGGAAAATCGACCATCATAAATAAGCTAACGGGAAAGGAACTGGCTAAAGTTGATGTTAAAACTGATACAACAACTAAAAAGCAAAATTATGAGTGGGAGGGAATCTTCCTTACAGATTTACCAGGGTATAATACCAAAAAATTTCCGGCAGAAGAATATCTAGAGAAGTTTCGTATTCTCGAAGACTTTGATATATTTATTTGCGTTTTTGAAGGGAAGTTATCTAAAGAAAATGCAGAATTTTTTACTCTTCTAAAGGAGCATGGTAAAAAATGCATATTTGTCAGAAATAAATGTGATACGATTTGGGATTCGAATAAAACCTTTGAAGTACTAACAGAGGCTATAGTTAAAGATTTGAATAATCAAATCGGCTCTTATGGTGAAGAAATAATTTTTACAAGTGGGAGGGACAATTTTGGATTTGATAAACTTCAAAATGCAATTTTCCGCAGCTTGAATGAATCAAAAAGATCTCGGTGGGTCACATCGACTAAAGCCTATTCTTTTGAATTTCTAGAAAAAAAGAAAAAAGAAGCAGAAAGGATGGTTGTTTTATATGCCGGATTATCTGCCGCTAATGGTATCAACCCCGTTCCAGGTTTAGACGTGAGTATAGATGTTAGCGCATTGTTATCACTTTTCAAAAAGCTTCGAAATACTTATGGTTTAACAGAAGAAAGTCTCAGTAAATATAAACTCTTTTCCCCATCAGCTTTACATGCGGCTAATAGTATTTTAAAATTAGCTGGTAAACAAGGGGTCCTATTGTTGTTAAAAAGGTTTGCTTCAAAAACAGCAACTAAGCAAATTTCTAAATATATTCCTTTTGTAGGGCCAGCTGTTGCCGCAAGTGTGGGGTTTGCAATTACAAAGGCAGCTGGATCTTCTTATTTAGAGCAATGTCATGAAATTGCGAAAGAAATCTTAGAAATTGAGTTGAAGAAAAATTAAGAATTCAATACAATTTTCTATATACTTTTTAAGAGAGTAATTGAATTGTATTTAAATTTTAAGTAAAAAAGATTTAAGGTTGGTGGAAATTGAATAGAGAAATTTATACCAATCTTAAATTTTGTTCAAGTTTCTTGATTATTATTAATAAATCAATGTTCAATACCCATCATCACTTCGCCAATTTCTTCAAAAAAAAAGAAGAAAAGTCAATTCAACCATACGCCTATGCGGTATCAAAAAAACTGGCTCAAGGTAGTATTTGCCTTGATCTAAATGAAATAAGAGAAGGAGAGACAGAACAACAAGAGGATTCTTTGGAAGAGTGGCGGGAGTTTCATCTTTCAGATCTTAGTTCTGAAGATCTTAAAAGTCAAATAGCGGATGGAAATGGGATCTCAGATTTGGTTGGTAGCGAGAACGATGTAAAGAAGCCGTTCATCCTGCACGGTGATAATTTCTATATTACCCGCTATTTTAATTATGAAACGCAGATAATTGAGAGTATCAACAGCCTGATTTCAAAAGGTAAGTTAGACCGGCAAGAAAGATTAAAAGATCTTAAAGCTTCCCCTCAATTAGCTAGACTTGTGGAGGGCAAGGAAACTTCAGTAGAAGTGGGGACCGACTGGCAGCTACTGGCTTCGGCGATAGCTTATCTCAATAACTTCACCATCATCACCGGAGGACCGGGAACCGGGAAGACTACTACTGTGGCCAAGGTGCTGAGTCTGCTGTATGAGGAAAATCCTAAACTGATTGTTAAGCTGGCTGCACCCACTGGAAAAGCTGCGATGCGGATGAAAGAATCCTTGGCAAATAATGCAATGGTGCCGTCGGAATTTAGAAAGGACATATCAGAATTAAAACCATATACCATCCATAGGTTACTGGAGTATAAACATCAATCACCGTACTTTAAACGCAACAGTGAAAATCCAGTGGAAGCCGATGTAATTATCGTTGATGAAGCTTCTATGATAGATGTTGCCTTATTTGCTAAACTTATAGCTGCAGTTTCACCGGAAACTAGACTGATACTCCTGGGAGACCAGAATCAGTTGGCTTCCGTGGAGGCGGGGAGTTTACTTGGAGATCTTTGTAATACGGTGAAAAATAAAAATCATTTTTCAGAAAATATTTTCCCTGATCTAAAAGGAATACTGCCGCAGCTTGATCTAAAATCCAATCCTAAGGAGGATGAACTACTGCAGGATCATTTGGTGGAGTTGCAGCATTCCTACCGTTTTGTGAAAAAACCTGAGTTAGGTGATCTAAGTAAGGCAATGATCTCTAACGATATACCCACTATTGAAAAATTTTTCGATGGGAATAGGGATGAAAAAGCCATAATTGTAGACCAGGAATATAAGGAGAGTATTTGTGAAAATTTCATAAAAGGTTTTGAAGCTTATATATCCGAAAAGGATGTGGCTACAGCAATAGAAAAATTAAATGAACTTCGCATCCTTGCCGTGATAAGGGAAGGAAATCAAGGTGTTGCCGGATTGAATGCAAGGGTTGAAAAATATCTTGCAAAAAAAGGAAAGATCAACCTTTCCCAGGTTTTTTACGAGAACCGTCCTGTAATAGTTACCCGTAATCATTCCGACCTTAATCTCTTTAATGGAGACGTTGGAATTGTTCGAAAGGATAAAGATGGAAAAATGAGGATTTGGTTCCTGGACGAAGAGAAACAGCTGGATGATGAGAGGAAAAAAACAGAAACTGGAGCTGACGGTGCTGAGAGTAAAGAAGCAGTAGATAAAAAGGTCAGAAGTTTTTCTCCCGGACTTTTAACCGATGTAGAAACGGTTTTCGCAATGACCGTACATAAGAGTCAGGGTTCTGAATTTGAAAAGGTGCTACTGGTAATGCCAAAATCGGAGGAATTACCATTGCTAACCCGGGAACTGCTTTACACTGGAATTACCAGAGCAAAAGAAAAACTGAAAATTCAGGGTACGAAAGAGATCATCCTGAAAGCTTCTGAAGGCAGGGTGATGAGAGCATCGGGAATAACTAACAGGATCTAATCATGCAAAAAGAAGTACTAATGGCTCAGGCTAAATTTTTTACCGCTAATTCCAATACAGAACTTGCAGGAGAACTCGCCACTCATATTAAGGCTACTTTCAGGGATTCAGAGCTTGTTTTCCAGCCGGTACATATCATTACTCCCAATAAAGCCCAACATCAATGGTTAAAAGAAAAGCTGGCGGAGGAACTGGGGTTTATTGCTAACCTGGAGCAGTATAACCTTAATTCCTTTTTTAAGAAACTAATCGGTTCTTTGGATCCCACCACAAAAGATAAGCCGAGAAAAGAAAAGTTCATTTGGAAATTGTTTTCAGAAATGGGAAAAGCTGAATTTAAAAACCTATTTCAAAAGATAAAAACTTACTGCGGGGAAGATGAAATCAAACGGCTTGCCCTGGCTCAAAAGCTTGCCGGATTGTTTGAAGATTACCTGGAGTTTGATCCGGAAGGAAGGTGGAAAGAATCGACGGATAAAGAAGATCTTGAATGGCAACTCTGGTTGTTTGAAAAATGCGAATTTGAACAACTGCAAATATCGCCTGCACAATTCGAGATACTTTTAAGACGGAATCCTAAAGTTCTTGAAAAATTTCATTCTCTGTACTTATTCGGAAATCTTGAGATAAGTCCGCTACATCTCAAATATTTAAAGGCCCTCGCTGAAGTGGAAAATTTCCGACTTCATATTTATCGCACACATCTCAGGTTTGATCATAAAGAAAATCCGCTGGCCCAGAATTGGGGGGATCATCTTACAAGAACAAATAACCAATTAAATCAGTTAGGGAATTTACCGGAAAACCCAACACTTCCGGAAGCCGATAATCTTCTTGGAAGGATCCAGAAAGATATTCTAACAGATAGCATTTCTAAAGAACTTCCTAAGGATGACTCCATTCTCATATATAATTCCTTTACACGCGTTAGGGAAGTAGAGGCTCTTTACAATTACCTGGTTAAAACAGTAGATGAGAGTGAAGGAAAATTGGGTGCACGCGATATTATGGTGTGTATGCCTTCCCTGGATCCCTACATTTCTGCTATAAAGACGGTCTTTGATTCGGCTCCTTATAAATTTCCATATACATTGGTCAGCCGTGGATACAGCCGGGAAGAAAGTTTCTGGACTGCCCTGGAGCAGGTATTGTCTTTTGAAAAGGAGGATTTCACCGCCCCTGGAGTGTTTAATCTGCTGGAAATGCAGCCTATTCAAAAGAGCTTCGACTTTCAAGATTTGGACCTCCTGAAAAAAGCTTTTATAGATGCCAATATCCGGAGGGAATATGAAGGCGATGAAGAGCTGGAGACGAATTACGCTTCCTTTAGCTACGGGCTAAACCGACTCATATATGGCTTTTGTCTGGGAAGCGAGGAGCCGGTGGAGATAGGCGGCAAGAAAATGTATCCTGTAGACATTGCTGAAGGCCAACAGGCAAATGATCTTTTTCGATTACATCACCTGGTGGAATTGCTTAATAATTTTCTGAAAATTAAAGCTGAAAAGCAAAGTGCAGCTGACTGGCATACGAAATTAATGGAGATCGCCGATGAATTCCTGGAGCCGGAAGAATGGCAGCAGAAGCATTTTCTGGATCTCATGCTGGAACTGGGAGGAATGGAAGCTTCGGCAGGGGAAAAAATTGAATTCAAAACATTCTTTTTCCGCTTAAAAGATCAGTTGCTTAATAAAGATTTGCAACAGCTCAAAGGACAGGGCGGTATTACCTTTTCCGGACTATATCCTGGGATGATCATGCCTAAAAAAGTGGTGGCTCTCCTGGGCCTTAATTTTAAAGAATTCCCGCGCCGGTCTCAGGAGCTGAGTTTTGATCTCTTACCGGAAAACAAAAAGCCGGAAACTAGGATCCTGGATCGAGGTGCTTTTCTGGAAACTTTTTTAAATGCTGAACAAAAAGTACTGCTAAGCTATATTGGGCAGAACGTAAAGGATAATTCAGAAATTCCTTCATCTTCTTTGATAAATGAATTGCAGGATTATGTTGAAAAGACAGGGGCAAAGATAAAAGAGGTCAAACATCATTTACATTCTTATAATTCAAAATATTTCGTGGAGGATAAGGATTATTTCACCTATTTGATAGGAAATGATAATAAGCTCAATACTGGTAAAAAGGCAACAGAATCACAGAAAAAGGCCGAAGTCATTCATCTCTTTAGCCTTGAAAACTTCTTGAAAGATCCTTTTAAACATTATTATCACCATGTCTTAAATATTTATTATCAGGATGATGTGAATATGCCAGATTGGGAGATGTTTGAACCCAATAAACTGGAGGAGTGGAATATCAAGTATTCCGTATTAAATCAGAACTTGAAAGTAGAATTAGATCCGGTTGAACAACGTGAGATTTTAATTAATAATGGGATGATTCCACTTAAAACTCCCGGAGAAATCGTAGTAGATGACTCCCAAAGAAAAGTTCGACTTTTAACTGAAAAGCTTTGTGAAATCTCATCGGATGAAATTTCAGAAATAGAATTCGATCTTCCATTTTATTTTGAAGAATCCGGTAATCACATTTTAAAATGTAAAATTCCAATGCTTGGTGGGCAAGGATTGTATTTGTCAGTTTCAAAGCTGAAATCTAAATATAAACTTGCGGCCTATCTCAAGTATTTAACTTTAGTAGCCGCTGATAAGGCAAGTCAGTTAAATTATTTTCTTCTGGAAGAAGGTGAAAAAGAGGCTAAAATAATTTCCTATTCAGGTTTGATGACAAAAGAACAAGCGCGTCAAATACTGCGGGATTGGCTCTCATTATATCTAAAGAATTTTGAAAGAATTCAAGCATTTTCGCCCGAATTTGATTTTGCCATAAATGATCTGGGAGAGGAATTAAATGACTTGCAAATTAAAATTAATAACAAGTTTGAGAGACCTTACGGATTTTTTCCTTCAGACTATCTAAAAGCAGAGTATAGAGATGGCTTCTTTGAAAATGAAGATAACTTGGACGATTTTAAATCGAATTACAAATTAATAATGCAACCAGTAGAACTAGCAAATTCAAAATAAATATGGAAAACTTTAATCCCTTAGATAAAAGTGCTGTTAAACTTGAAGGTTCCAATCTGGTTGAGGCCAGTGCTGGAACTGGAAAGACTTATTCCATAGGTTTATTGGTATTGCGACTGCTATTGGAAAAGGATCTCAAAATATCACAAGTTTTAATGGTGACCTTTACCAATCAGGCTGTAGCTGAATTGGCCGCCCGAATCAGGAAGTTTTTGCTTTTAGGCATAAAATCAGCTGAAGGTGAAGAAGTGGAAAAACCGATAGAACAATTAATTGCCACTTATCCTGATAAAGAATTAGTAATGATTAAATTAAAGGAAGCTCTTTCACAGCTTGATGAAGCTTCTATACAAACCATTCATAGTTTTTGCCAGGAAGCCTTGCTCAATAATGCGTTGGATTCTGGACAACCTTTTGGACTTGAACTGCAGGCGGATGTACTCGAAATTGCAAACGACGCAGTAAAGCGTTTTTGGAGAAGAAATATAAGTATTCTTCCCAAAGTAATTCTACAGGAAGTAAAGGAATTAAACCTTGGAAATTTTCAATCAGTGATTAAGGAAAGTCTAGGTGGAAAAACATATGCTTTAAAAACAGCCAAAGAATTTTTAGTAGAAATCTTTGAACAAGAGTTTTTGAAATTCCGTCATTCATATGAGCAAAACAGAAATCAAATTTTAGATCAAATCCAGAATTATAAACTTCGAGAGGATTGGAAATCAGGCATTCTTATGGATGCTTCTACTTTTTCAGGATACTGCGATATTCTAAATTCAACAAAAGCTACCAGGGTGAAGATATCAGATACTCTGTTTGCCACAGATAAAAAAAATGTGAATGAGTTGCTTTCTAAAAAAGAGGTTTGTATCCATTGGTTCATTTCAAAATGTATCCAAGAAGTTTTGAAAGAGATGAATAATTACCTTCAGCAAAAACATCTTATAACTTACGATGAATTGATTTATAGAATGCACGATGAAGTAGTTGTTTGTCAAAATCAAAACTTAAAGAAAAAATTAAGAGAAAAATACGAAGCTGTCTTTATAGATGAATTTCAGGATACCGATAAACTACAGTACGAAATTTATAACGAGCTTTTTAGCGAAAATAAAATCATCTTTTATATAGGTGATCCCAAACAGTCAATCTATGGATGGCGTAAGGCCGATCTCAACACCTATTTTGCAGCCAGAAAAGATGTAAATAGGAAGTTTCAGATGAATCGTAATTTCCGGTCTTCCCAAAGCTATATCGACGATATCAATAAATTCTTTTTAGGCCCACCCAATCCTTTTGAGACTGAAGCAGATGGAGAAAATCACATTAATTACATAGCAGTAGAGGCCAATGATGGTTCCTCTAATGGATTATTTAAAAATACTGATGAACCTTCAGCATTACAGACTTTTTCTTTCAGTAATCAAGATGAGATAAAAGACAATGTAATTCACCTTGTAAATTTATTATTAAATAGCTATCAAGCGAAATGGAATGAAGATCAGAAGGTAAAAGCATCAGATATAGCTATTTTGGTTCGTTTTAATTCCCAGGCAAGAGAGTTAAAACAGAAATTAACAGCTGCAGGTATTCCTTCAGTAACTATAGATGACTCTAAAGTTTTTGAAGACTCTCCAGAGGCAAAATATCTGCTTTATATCTTAGGAGCCATTCTTACCACGACAGAAAGCAATATTAATAAAGCTTTGCTAAATAATATTGGAGGTTACAATTCCTCTGAAATCAATCAGTTGGATAATGATATATTGGTAGATAGTTTTAGAGAATACAGAGAGGTCTGGACCAAATCTGGGTTCTTTGCAGCGATAAAAAAATTTATGGATCAATTTTCGGTGGCGGAACGATTGATGAGAAAAAATGACCTTCGCGCTCTTACCAACTTTAATCAAGTCCTTGAGATATTACAGGAAGCAGAATTCCGTAAGGAATTAAAACCAACCGGTGTCTATGATTTTTTAAATAAAAGGATTTCTGAAGGATCCTTGGATACTGATGAATACCAACAAAGAGTGGAAAGCGATGAAAATGCTGTAAAACTATTAACCATTCATACGGCTAAAGGTTTGGAATTTCCCATAGTAATTACACCCTTTTTAGATTTAAATGCAGAAGAGACCCACGATTATTGTTCTTTTAGAGATGAGGAGGGGATTTATAAATTCTACCCCAAAAAGAAAGGTGATGCTTCTATGTCAAATGCTTTTGAAAATCAGCTTAAACAAGAGAATCGTAGGTTGATATATGTAGCTCTTACCCGTGCAAAATACCATGGTTTTATTTTTAATAATAACAGTAAACATTTTCAGAATTCATCTTTAAAAGATTTTGTCAATAAATGGCAAAACAGTTCTCCACTAATCAACCTGAAGGAAGAAGTGAAGGTAAAGCCTGAAGGGATAAATCTAGGAGAGAATTTTGGAAAAGCTTTTAAGGCCAATTTCAAACTCGCTGACCACCTCACCGGCAATCTCAGCTTCTCCGGGATAAGCGCTCACGGAGCCTATATCCCAAAAGAAAATAACGGTGATCCAACAGGATATGATCAATTCATCTTTAAAGATATGCCCAGGGGTACGGTGATAGGGGATATGCTTCACCTGCTGTTCGAAAATATAGATTTTACAGGCTCTGAGGAACATCATCGCGAGGAATTGGAAAAACTGTTGGATAGGTTTTACCCACATAAAAAGGAGGAATATCGGGAAGGTCTGCTATCAATGATCAACCACGTTCTGAAGGCTGATATAGAAGTTAAAGGACAAAAAATTCCTTTAAGGGAAATCGCAAATTCCAGGAAGAAAAATGAAATGGAATTCGACTTGCGCACCCAGAACGTTGATCTTGTTGGCCTAAATGCTTTTGATGGAGGAGAAGGAATAGAACTGGGTTGCAACACGCAGCACCCTGCCAAAAGCGGATTGCTATCCGGCTTTATTGATCTACTCTTTAAGTACGAAGATAAATTCTATATCCTGGACTGGAAATCAAATTACCTCGGAGATGATCTCAGTTACTACGATGGAGAAGACAAAATGAAAGCGGCAATGAATGAAGGTAATTACCATCTTCAGTATCTCATTTATTCAGTAGCGGTGAAAAATTACTTGGAACAGAGAATACCAGATTTTGACTATGAAAAACATTTTGGTGGGGTGATCTATATATTCCTTCGAGGAACCAGGGAAGAAAAACAAACTGGCATCTATACTAATAGACCTACTCTTGACCAGGTTGAGAAACTGGAATCCTTATTCTATAAGAATGAACCAGCGGCATAGAAAACCATCTCAATACTCACTACTCAAATCTCAATACTAACATGATCTACCCCTCAAAATTCCCAACCTACAACGATAATCACGCCGAAAGAAAAGTATTTGAAGCCCTTCAGAAACTCGACCCTCATAATTTCGACGTTTTCTGGAGTCGCGGATTTACGGGAAAGACCAAAGAAGAAGATAAGCACTACGAGATAGACTTTTTAATATTCGACCTTCGGGAAGAGCGGCTGGATCATATTTATGTGATAGAAGTCAAAGGAGGGAAGATAACTTATAATGCTGAAGAAAATGCCTGGTTCCAGAATTCCCGGGAAATGACAACAGGCCCTGATCTGCAGGCTATGGGGTATGTTTCAAATATTCTTAAAAGGTATAAAGATGTGATTGAGCATAAAGTCCCTGTTAGTTGGATGCTCTGGTTTCCCGATGGAATTATCGACAAAGAAAATATGCCTACCCAATGTGAATCCTGGAATGTGTTAGATCAAAATGACCTGGATGATCCCAGGGAGGCTCTGAACAGGACAGCAGAGTCCAGGGAGAGCGATTATAGTCATTTTAAACGGATTTCCATAGATGAGTATAAAGGTGAAATCCAAAAAGATCTGCTGCAGGGGCTTGAGGTTTCTCAAAATTTCAGGACGCTACTGGAGAATATGGATATAAATATAGATAAGGCCGAAGAAAGCCAGAAAGCTTTTTTAAACGGACTTTGGAATCACTCCCGTTTAGCAGTGGAAGGTGGCGCCGGTAGCGGCAAAACCGTGCTGGCCAAATGTGCGGCTGAGGTTTTGAACAAGAAAAGGAAAAAAGTGCTCTTCTTGTGTTATAATACTTATTTGTGCTCCCAGCTAAAGACAGGTCTGGATCCAGAAATAAAAACCGATAATATCCACAACCTGATGAGAGAATTTACCGATGACCGTGAGCCGGACTGGTTTGGGGCCCAGGAAAAAGACAGGGATTTTTGGGATAAAGGTTTACCGGAAAAGTTTAAAGAATTACTGAAGGTCTACCCACTTCAGGAAGAAGAGAAGTTTGATGTGATCCTGGTAGACGAGGCCCAGGATTTCGAAGTTGGCTGGCTTAATATGCTGCTCAAATATCTTAATCCAGATGCTCAGTATTTTCTTTTCTACGACAAGCGGCAAAACATTTTTGAACGGAATTTTGTATTGCCGCAGGGACAAAATTGGCACTATCATCCTTTAAATTGCAACTACAGGAATACCGGAAAGATAAATACTTTTATAAATGAGTACGTTGGAACAGATGCTGTTTCTTATGGAGTTGAAGATGGAGAAGAAGTTAGAATTAAAGAGTATTCTCCTGAGGATATTGTCGGATCTTTAAAGAGATGTTTGCTCGAACTACTCAATGTCGGAAAAGTACCAAAAGAGGATATCATGATCCTTACAGACGGCTCTACAAAAGACTGGGACCTAACGATCCATAAAAACGGTTTTGAATACCAGGTCTTAGACCCAGTAAAGGCGAGGGAAAAAGAAAAGATATATTATTCCTCCATCCGCCGCTTTAAAGGTTGCGAGGCTCCTGTGGTGATCCTGCTTCTTAAGCAAAGGCTGGAGAAGATCCAAAACGGAGAAACTAAACATAAGAACAGACTTTATACCCAGCTTAGCCGGGCAAAGGGTTTACTTTATGTGTTAGAGCCAGAAAATTATACGGAAGCCCATTCATAATCGCATTCCGGACACTCGTAACATACTCCATTGTGGTAGGCGTCTTCGCTGCCGCATTTTGGACATTCTGTATTAAAAAATCCCATAGTATAAAATTTTAGTTTAAAATATGATTTAATTAGTCTTTCAAGGTTACCTACCAAACAGGTAAAGAAATTAAAGTACATTTCAAATGTTTTTTTGAATGGCTCTAATTACTTTCTTATTCGATACATTGATATTCCACATATTTTCAAAAGCAAAGTAAACTCAGTATTGCGACAAAAGGTGACGCTTTAGTGGTTTTAATCTTGAATATTATAAGTCCGGTACATACTTGAAATTTTTTGTTTCCAATTTTTTTAATTTCTCTAAATATTTTTGATGATTTCTATTATGATTACGAATGCGATTATAAGTGTATTTATTAAAAATACTCTCCACAATTATTTGAGAATTCGAAGGCTTGTGAGGAATAAGATTAAAGCCTTTTCCACTATCTATCATTAGAAAATTGCTGAATATTGTCCTATCGTGAAGATCAAATTCTCTGGAATACTCATTATTTATAGTATAAACCTCCTTAGAAAAATTAGCCAGGGCACTATTGATACGATTATGTCTCTTATGTGCAGTTTCTGCAATCATTTCAGGATTAGCAGCCTGTGGGGCATTAAATTCTTTAGTTAGAACTTTTATACTCACTTTTTCTTTACGATCCTTTAAAAAATATTTTAAAATACTAATGATATTTCTATCCATTTTTTGTTCCTTCTTGTCTGTAAGGATATAATTGTCATTTATGCTGAGAAAATTAATAGGTACATTTTTAGTGAAATTAAATATCTCCCAGCCAATAAACGATTTACTAAGATCAACTTTAAAATGGCAGGAATCGATAATTTCAGCAATTCGCTCTTCATAATTATTGAAGTTCATGCACAGAACTCCTTTCGCTTCTGCCTTTGGAAACCAATCTTGATGCACTTCTGTTAGTACTATGGTTTGTGCAAAATTTGAATTTTCAAAAATATGCTGCTCAAAATCTACTACATTAAGAGGTGGTGAATAACTACAGCGGTAAGCGAAAAACGGGTTATCAACTTTTAATTTTTCCAATTGTTTTTCCGTTTCAATTTCATGGTCGAAAAACCATTCAATTTCCTCATAATCTTTTAAAATAGTTTTAATAACTTCCTGCCCTTTGGTTGATTGTTCTTCCATGTAACTAGCGTAGAAATTATCGAGGAATTCTTTCTCAATATATAATTCCATACTAGTTTTTTTGCTCTTTTTTCACCTTCATTAGATCGAATTGTAATCGAGTAGCTTCATCAAAAAAGCCGGGGCCAAAATTTTCAGTGAGATTGCCCGTTTCTGTAATCTCAATCTTTTTAACTTTAGGTTCTTCATGAGAGACGTGTTCGTCTGCATTAAAATAGTAGATAATTGTATTTTCGGTAGATAAATCTTTTTTGGCGGTTAAAAACTGAAGTTTTCTAATTAAATATTCACTATGGGTTTCTATTATAAACTTTTGCTCAGGATATTCTTTAATGGTAGCTAAAAGGATATCTGCAAATTTTGATTGTAGATTGGGATGTAGATTTGCTTCGGGTTCTTCAATTATCAAGTGATCTCCCGACATCATTATTTTCAAAATTATTGGTATGACTTGTGAGAATCCATATCCTAAATCAGCCAAAGAAACCTTCTTATTGTCGTTCTCGATATAAACAACGGAAATCGTGTTTTCAAACCGCTCAGGCACCATCTTTCCTTTTATTCCCAAAATTGCTAATATTTTGTGCAGGAAATCTAGGTTTTTTTTACCGCCATCGATAAAATCGGCAACAAGTTTATCTATTTCGCTCTCAGATTCATTTTGTAAAACTCTTTTTTGATTTCCCCTATTAGCTGAGATAAAATCTAGTTGATCTCGATCTTTTGAAAAATGTAAGTCAAAATTAAAGAATTGGTCGAAGAGCCTGTCTTTACTCACAACATTAGAATTATCATAAGAAAACCATTTTTCATGAAAAATGATTTTGTTTAGAAGCGTTGGCTTTAATTCTACTTTTAAATCGGGTATTTTTTCAAGAAAATATTCTTCAATTTTTTGGTGCGCCTGGTCTTCCACATCCAAAAAGCTATTACCAAACGCCTGAAACACATCGGTAATGTTTCCTGAAGGATCTTCTGGATCATCTTCAAAACTAATTTTTCGAAAAGCCTCATTCTGCACTTTCAGTACTTCCTCTAAATTATTATCCGTACAATTTTGATCTTCTATATAAAGTTCATACAATAGATAATTTTTTTCAAGCTTTTTTACTTCATTAAAAATTGCGTAAAGAGCCTTAACATCCAAGCTGTGTTCTGGTAATCCGACGTCTGAAGATTTATAATTCTCTAAATTATAATCGATTTCAAGTAAGTAATTGTTAGGGTTTATCCACATAGGTAGCGGATGATCTGGAATCACTGTTTTCCATGAATTTAATATTTCAAAATCTCCGTCATATATAATATCTATAATGGCCTTAATGTTAATGTCTAAAAAATCATAATAATAACCATAGCCATTATCGACAAATCCTCCCCAATTATCACTTGGACCATCTATTTTGTAGGTATAATTAATTATTAAATCATCATAGTGGTATAAATTAATTTCAAGAACCCTATTTTTTTTATAACTATACTCTACATTCATTCCTTTGAAAACCGGTATTTTCGATTCCAGTCTTAAATTGAGTTCATCGTTATTTGAATCCCAATTCAAAATCTTATCAAAATCTTCAAGATTATGATTTCCACTTTTAAAATTGAAATTAAAAACACCAGATTTTAGGAGTAATAAAAGTTTAATTAAAGAGCTCTTCCCACTATTATTAGGCCCCGTTAGGAGTGTTATTGGTCTGAGTTCAAATTCTGTATATTCTTTGAAAACCCGAAAATTTTCAACGCCTATTTTCTTGATCATTATGAGTATATTTTTAAAGTATGTCTTGTATGTTTATAAAAAATGTAATTAAGTTTTGTGCTCTTGTATCGACTGGTCTAAAAAGAATATTTTCTATTCTAGAATACCGATTCTTTTTTCAATGTTTCTACAAAATGAGGATATTTTGCTGCGAACTGAAAAATTAATTGACTTAACTGAGAATCCTTATTATCAATGTGGATGTAACAGGTATCAATAGCTCTGGTCAAAGCCATTAATACCCATGTAGCAGCAAACATGTCTTTTCTTTTCTCGTTGTTAATTTGATCAAACAAGTCTGTGAGTAAGTAATTTTCAGCTTCAGGTTCAATTCTTTTGGATTCAAAGAAACTGTCGAGGGAATGGCATAAAGTACACCAGGCTTCTACTCCGCGGCATGATTCGTAGAGTATGGATCTTATTGATGAAGAAACTGGTACACTTAGATCTTTTTTATTTGTTACTACTCCGTCCCAAATACGAAACTCACGGTTCAAATGTTCTTCTTCCGGTGTTTTTTCTCGAACAAGGCTTTCACGAATTGTTATATTCCCGTACTCCCCAATTTTGGTTTCAACTTTTCGTCCTACATAGTTTTTTCCTGTTGTGGATGCATTGTTCAATACCAAAAGACCTTCATATGGTGAGCAACCTTGAATAGCTGAAAGATGTGCTAATCTAGTAATTGAAGCGGTTTCATTTGAAAAGTCAGTGTCAAGAATTATCTTTCCATGGTCTTCCGAATTTAAGGGTTCAATGTTTAGGTCAATGTCATATGCATTGGCAATAAAGTTACTCAAATGGGCTATTGCGGGCTTCATCCTGAAGGAGTTACTCCTTTTTGAGTATATGTAACTTTTAATCTTTTGAGCTCGTGAAATTTCCCAGTCACATAGTATATGATGCCTTATAAGTTGTTCTTTTCCACCATTCGCAATTACAATGTTTTCAGGTTTAAAGATGGAAAATAGGATATCTCTTTCATATTCGTGACAGTCTTGAGCTTCATCAATAAAAATTATTCTTCCTTTTTTTATTCCTCCCAGGCTTCGGTTAATGCGTGTTCTGTACTTTTCTCTTGATATTTCAGGTTCTTTTGAATCTTCATCAAGAATTTTTTTATCCAAATTCATAACCGGACTTAATAATTCGTATTTTTTACTCACATTAAAGTCATCAAAGAAGGAATCCCGGTTATTAATAAGTTCAAGAGTTTGTTTTAGAACATTATAATAATCAGGAAGGAATATTTTCTGGGCTTGTAACTGCTCCAGATTTTTTTTCTTGCGGCTTCTAAAGGTATTCAATAAGGCGTTAAGATCAGTTTTTGTATTAATATGCGTAAAAGATTGGAGGACTTCGTTTACAAACTCAATTCCCTCTCTTTTTGTGCCCTCTTTTAAATTTTTGTCGTTTTGAATAAGGTACTTAAGTTTTTGTAGACTTATTTCATCTTGATGTTCTCGTATGTTTCTTCTGATGAAGCTTTCTAAAATCTTTAAATTTGAGTCTAAAATTTCTAAAATCTCAGCACTTCTTTTTTCTGACATGAGATGGAGAACACCTAATTTTTTTGAAAGACGAAAAAAAAATGAATGTAATGTCTGAACACTAGCAGTGCCTAGTTTTATTCCCTGGGAAATCTTGATATCCTGAAAGCTTTTCACCTGTTTGGTGATATCGTAAACCAGAAGATGGTTATAAGTAAAAAATGCAGTATTAGTTTTTTCAGTATTTAATCGCAACATCCATTTTAAAAGATCAGAAGATTTACCTGTTCCTGCCTTTCCTTTTACCTGAACCAGTTGTTGGCCTATTTGGTCATAAGCATTTTGCTGGGGAGCGGTTAAATTTTTCTGGATTCGTTCAATTTTAGCTTTTGTAAGGTATCCATCATTGCTATCTTTAGATGCTTGCTCTAGAATTGCGGTTATTTCCCTCTCTAAATCTTCATGTATTTTATCTTTAAACCAGGGATAGTAACCATTATAGACTGGCTTACCAGATTTTTCTAAAAAGGTTTTTAAACTATAAAAAGTAAATTTCGGTGAAATTATTAAACCTTCTCCAAAGTAGTTTTTTAAATTTTGAACATATGTGATAGGTAAAATGGAGATCGATTTTTTCTCCATACCACAAAATTCGCTGAGGTAATTTGTGAGTCCCCATTTTAAGGCTGAATTTTCTTCATTATATTCCAAAATGTTTAAATCTTGACTTTCTATTGCGCTGTCGACAATATTAAACTCTTGTTTTGCATATTCAGTATTAATTTGAAGGGCAATTATTAGGTTGTGGATATTAGACTTACCGGCATCATTTTCTATTCTAAAATAATTTCCATGACGGTTCGCAATACTAATAACCAACAAGAGGTCTATATTGGATAAGCCGCTTACAGAAAGAGGAAAGTTATTTAGGAAATAAATTTTAGCATTAGAGCAGGTTTTGCAGAGTTCTTCCTTTGCTGTTTCTTCAAATACTTTGTAGTTGAAGGACGGATTTGTTCCATTTAATCTATAAAATTCAATAGCCATTGGGGGGAGTATAACTTACTAGAAAAATTATAGATCTTGAATTATTTCACTATTGATAGTAACACTTTCTTGGTCTTGTAGAAAATTCAATTGTAACAATTCTTCTTTTTGAAGGTTCCATTCTTGAAAACTGATATTCCATCTCGTTTCCAAAAAGTCCAACATTTCTTTTCCTCTTTTTTCAATTTGTTGTGGAGTCCAGGATTTATAACTAGAGACTTCGATTTCACTGTAGGCACCATTAAAATAACCTACTTTGTCACCGTCACTATTGACGTGCTGATCTTTAAATTCAAAACATTTATTTTGAAGCTCAGAATTTTTCGATTGGCCTAGGAGAACGAGATTACCGAGGTTATGAAGAAGAACCTTCCTTTCTTTTTGAGAATACATATTAAAGTCTTCTGTCCAACAATTTTCAGTAGGAGTTTGCGGATAAATATGCTCTATAGTATCTTCTTTTTTTCGTTTGTTAAAATCTGACCATCTAACTTTTGTGTTTCCATTGGCTTTTCTCTGTAAATAGAGCTCATATTCAAAAAGGAAATATCTAAGACCATTCCAGGAGTAAAAACCTTCCCCTTTTCTAAACTGATCAATTATATAATTTTCAAATTTTTCTAAATCAAACCAACCATGGTATTCATAGCTATCTCCCTCACCTTTCTCTCCTTTAGTCATCCAGTTTATATTGCTTATTACAGAAGAAATCGAAGTTTCATGCTTTTCAAAGTAGAAATCATTAGCTAATCGATAAAAATGACTGTTTTTCGTGTTGGAAGGTCGTTGAGATAAGCGAAAGACCAGAAAAATAAAATTCTCAGCTGCCTTAATAAGTGGTGAAAATTCTTTTTCAGAGCATTTAGTCATGCTGGCCATAAGTAGAGGTGGGAAGGCGCTCATCCCCAGTCTATTCAATTTTTGTATCCATTCTTTAGTTTCACCTGTATAATGCGAGAACTGAGGATTAAACAAATAGAACCAAGACTTGACAGATGTGGATAGACTATGAATGTAATCCTTTACGTCATCTAGTCCAATTTTTCCTTTAATGGCATTCTTTGCAGTGAATTTTTTGTTGAGAATAAATTTTGCATAGGAACCGGATTCTTTTCTGTCATATTTAAAATACATAATCCAATGGTTTCGCAAAAATTCATCATCATCCATTTTACGGTTCTTGTTCTTTCCGAGAAATTCATAAATCGTTTTCCAGGTCTCATTGATGTCTTTTCTCAATCGCTGTCGTGAAGAATCATCTATATCGAGTAATGTCGTCAAATAAATTAACCTGTTTTTTAGGAGTTCTAAATTAGAAAGAGGTTTCCCTCTATTATTCATAGTTTCAAAGGTGACGTAGATATCCAATTCCTCATCATCTATTTCATAAAGATTAAACTTAAACTTTGTTGTAACCTTCTTAAATATTTCTTCTCGTTCTTCGTCTGTAAGAGTTTCCATCTTTGTTCTAAAAAACTCTTTGGCATTTGATAAGTTAGATGTGTAAAGTGTTTGCTCCGGTACTTTATCTGCAGTTGAAGATTCCTGGTCTAATATTTTTGTCTTAAAATATTCATCACTGGGATTATCCCGCTCATAACCAAAGATGAAAGACTTATACCTTTTGTTGTATTCTTCGTATAAAAATTTATTATCCCAGAATGACTTCGGTTTGAAATTTATTCCCTGGTCAGGAGATAGACAATTTAAAATTTCATTTATTAAAATTATCGAAGTAGTAAGACGTTGTTGACCATCAATAAGATAATAAGCTTTGTACCCCCTGTCAATTAACCATAAATCATCCTGCCATTTTTCCTGCCTAACAACCTGAGATTTTTCAATGGGGTCTACCGTTAGAAGACCTGTGTAATGAATTTTATCTTCTTTAAGATTTAATAAATCTTCCCAGAAATCTTCTAATTGACGGGTTTCCCAAGAGTATCCTCTCTGGAAATCAGGTATTCTGAAGAATTTTTCATTAAATATTTCGGTAAGGGCCTGAAGCTTATTTTCTGCCATTATGATTTAGGTTTTAATTGGTAATTTTTTTATTTCAAATTGATTATTAGTTCTAATAGAGAATCTTCATAAAAAATACTCATTCCTCCTCCTCTGAATGAGCATTATTAATAATTTCCTGTGCCACTTCCTCGGTAAATACATCTTCAAAAGTCATCATAATGGTATACTCCCCAAGCTCAAAGACAAAGTCTATGGCATTTTTCTCCAGAGAGTCATTAGGATCAAAAAAGTCAGAAATGGAATTCAAGGGTTCGTTAATAACTTCAGAAGGTTTGCTCTTGTAAATTTTCTCAAGGAAGACACAGTCTTTTGTTTGATAGATTTTCAAAGAGAGAAATTCAGGGTTCACGTAAAAGGGATACTGACTCTTCATAAGTTCCAGTACTTCAATTCTATCTCCTTCCCGCTTTAATTCTATATATTCTTCTTCCATAAATTTTTACATTAGATAATAATATCATCAAAGCAATAATCAATAGTTTCTTTATCTAGTTCATTTAGAAATTTGTCTACATTCTCTTCTAGACTCAATCCTGTATTGAACATTGAAGCAGAGATAATTGGTTCCAGTTCAATAAATTCATCCTCTGCAATAAAATCCATAGCGGTACTGTAAAATTTACCGGGTTCTGATTTATAAGATTTTTCTAAATAGAGGTTATCCTCTGTTTGTAAAATAACCAATGATGCCAGCTGTGGATTAATAGCCTCGGGATATTTTTTCCTTAAAGGTTTTAAAACATCTTTTTTGTAGTAGGTTTTATTCATCCTTATAGTTTATAGAATGACTGGAAGTTAAAATTTCATTCTGTACATCAGCCAGATCTGTAGCCAAAAGCATTTCACTACCTAATGCTTCAAAATGCCTTTTTCCGCAATCAATTTTACCCTGCTCTTTAGGTCTTAGATCAAAGAAACCGGTGCTGCCTTTTGATTCCACAACAAAGTAAAGTTTCTCTTCATCCTGATCTTTCCATAGAATTGCCCAATCTGGGTTATAGGTTCCCAATGGAGTATCAATTTTAAACCAACTGGGAAGTTTTGCGTAGACTGAAATGTTTTGACTGTTTTCAAATTCCGTGGCAAGGTTTGATTCTACCTGAGAATCATATACCACATAATCATAGGGCGATTTTTCACTTTCCTTCAGGTTATTTTTTAAGTATCCAAAAAGCTCTTCATTTTCAAATAACTCCTGGCTGTAGTATTCAGCGTCGCCAATTTTCTGGTATTTGATACCGTCTACAATATGCATTCTCATCTGTTCATTGATGATCTCAATACAACCTTCTATAAACTTCTGTGGATTAATTTTAAAATAATTAAGTTTATTCGTGCCTGTAAGAATGCGCACAATAGACTTTCTGGTTAATTGGGTTTCATTTTGAAGATAGCTTACAATGTCAGGTAGGGTTTCAACCTCTTCTTCGATGGCATAAGAATAGGTGGTTTCTTCTTCACTAGCCTCAACTCCACCTGTTTTAATGTGTATGTCCTTTTTGGTATAATGAATTTTTCCCCTGCTAATTTTTAAGCGGTGATTCAGAGCGTTGATACATTCTTTAATAAGGTCTTCACTATCAAAATCTACAGAAAATACAGTCTTAAATTTAACTCTTTCCCATAGTGCCTGAAATTCCGGACTATTAAGAACTTTGCTGTTAACTTTTACTTTCTTTTTATCATCATTGTTTTTGATCTCCAGTTTACCAGCGGCATCTTTTAAAGTAGAAAGAATCTGTTTTTCTACATATTCGTTTTCGGTAAGTTCTTCAGGTAGCTCTACTTTTTCTTCTTTTAAATGAATTCTTAGCAAATCCTGCACTTTTCCGCGATGGTCTACATATCCTTTTTCCTTTAGATAGTTATAAAGTTTCTCAGACTTTTCCTGGCCCAGGTATTCCGTTTCTTCTTCATCAAGATTTAGAACAATGTTGTTGAAGCTATGGTCTTCCAGTACTCCAAATTTGATTCCTGTATCTTTTTCTATTTCGTTTTGAAGATTCTTGACGAAATCCTGATAAGATTCTGAAGCCATAACCGTAAGGGTATTCACCTCGTGGCCGTATACCCGTTCTCCATTCTGGTTAACGCATAAGCGCAATCCACGCCCAATTTCCTGACGACGCCTGATCTCTGAACTTCCTGCATCTTTAAGGGTACAAATTTGAAAGACATTAGGATTGTCCCAGCCTTCTTTTAAAGCAGAGTGGGAGAAGATAAAGCGCATCTTCTTTTTAGGATCTACACCATCGTAAAAGGATAGTAGGGTTTCCTTATCTTTCATAATAAGATTATAGGTGTCCTCATCTGCTTTTACGTTCCCGGAAGTATCCTTGAAATATTCAAATTTTTCTTTTTTGTTGGAGCTTTTACCTTTCTTATCTATTGAAAAATATCCATTATGTACCTGGGAAGCTTCTAATTCATAATCCTGGATCTCACCAAACAGACTCGCGTATTTCGTCTTCCTGATAAGCTTTTGATATTCCTCCTCAAATATCCTTGCATATTCTCCATTCTGAGAATTGCCTTCTTCATCATAGATCCTGTATTTGCCTACGCTGTCAATGAAGAAAAGACTCAGAACTTTTATTCCCTGCGGATTTAAAATCAATTCTTTATCCAGATGCTCCTCAATAGTTTTACTAATCAAGGCCCTTTTTATCTGAGTGTCATCTTCCTGGCCAATAGACTGGCCAATTCGTATCTCTTCAGGACGACTGGTAAAATCTATGTATTCATTTCCTTCAGCAGCATAGATATCCCTAATGATATAACCGGCATATACTTCCCGACCCGTTAACTCTTCCAGATCGGTGTTTTGCTTGATGTTTCTTTTTACTCTTCTCCGAATTCTTCCATTCTCCAAAAAGTCCAGTTCCAGGTGTGCAACCGGATAGCCTCTGGAAACTTTTACATCCACAAGTTTAATGTAAGCCTCATTATGTAAGCCGTCTGATTGTACTGCGCCTACTTCTATTTGCTTTACCAGCTTTTTGTCGTAGGCATCTACTGCATCCAGCTTATACATTAAGTTTACTTTTTCCTTATGAGTGGCAGAGTAGCGAAGAATGCAAAGAGGGTGCAGGCTTTTAACTGCCTTTTTCGCCAGCGGAGTGCTCATTGTGGTTTGGGGTTCATCAATAAAAACCACCGGATTTGTCTTTTGGATAAGGTCAAGTGGCTTATAACCCAACTTGTCATTATAGCGGTGGATGATGTTAGCCGTTTTGTTAGGGTTGTTCGGATCTTCAAAACTTTTTCTGAAAGCATCAATATTGATCACCATTATTTCCAAAGTGTCGTTGATAGCGAAATCCCGCACCTCATTTAAGCGGCTACTGTCATAAATGAAAAAGTTGTAGTTTACATTGCTGTAAAGCTCCTTGAAGTGCTTTTCCGTGATCTCCAGAGACTTATTCACCCCTTCTTTAATAGGGATGGAGGGTACAACAATAATATGCTTGGTAAAACCATATTTTTGATAAAGCTCCAGGATAGTGCGCAAATACACATAGGTTTTCCCGGTACCCGTTTCCATTTCTATGGTAAAATCCAGGTTTTTGGGGTCTATCTGGTTTTTGGTGCTGGGTTTTAAGCCGTGGCCCAATTGGATTTTCTGAACATTCTCTGCCAGTTTTCTTTCTCCAATGCTCAGGCGGTTACCATAGCCCACATCGTTAAAGCCAAAGTTTTGTTGCTTCTGAATATACTCAGGTGAGAAGACGGTAAAATTAGTAGCGCAGGTTTCCTGGCCCTGAAAAATATCTACCACCGCACTTATTGCCTCCTGCTGATAATCGAGACTACTGTCAAATTTAATTTTCATTACTGCGGATTTTGATTAGATACTTCTCACTTCTTCAATTCCAAAACGTTTTAAGGTTTGGGAAATGTTAGTCTTATCTGCATCACTACCGAAACCGCTGTCCCGAAAAATTACCCGGCAAATCTCGGGCTCCAGTTCTTCTTTCCATTTACCAATTCCTTCTGCAATGGCGGGTGGAATGTTAACTCCCAGACAAAGGAATATAGCCCCCATACCTACATTATATACCTTTTTGCCGGCAATCTCTTTTTCTTCAATTGGCAGAGTTAGGTCAAGCCCATATTTTAGAAGGATCTCATACAGTACATCTTTTTCATTCCTGTCTTCCTTGATATTGCTTTCCATCTCCATCACCATTTGCTTCACATCCTTCTTCTCACCATTTTCTTCTTTTATTGAGCCATCCCAGGCTTTAACGTTGGAAGTGTCTAGTTTAAAAACTTTGAAACCCAAATCCAGATCTTTGGCTTTTTCAGGATCTTCCTCAGCTATTTTTTTAGCAGCCCGACGAATACGTTCTTTACCTATCTCGGTTAAAGTCTTATAACCTGCTTTATAGGCTTCACTGTTCTTATCCGTACGCTCAGGTAATTGCACCTGGATATGTTTTCTGTTGCCATTGTCTTCAGCATTGAGCTGCATCACTGCGTGAGCGGTTGAGGCGGAGCCGGAGAAAAAGTCTAAAACGATATCCTTTCTTTCAGTGGAAATTTTTAAAATGTACTTTAGGAATTTAGTGCTTTTGGGATAATCAAAAACCTTTTGTCCATTAAATAGTTCTTTTGTTTCAATTGTTCCAACACTATATTTCCAAAGATTCTTTGGAGCGTTAAAACCTTGTTGTTTAAAAACCGCTTTAAAGTTGTTACCGTTTTCTTTTATTTCAACCTCCTCAATTCTTTCTTTGAAGGTATCAAGCCCCCATCTCCATCTATGAAGTTTACCGTTTCTAAAACCAGGTCGGACTGGTACATAACCTTTTGAAATAAGGTCTGGGTTATCCTTGTATAGTTCAGATTCTTTATTCTTAATTATGTCAGCTGGATTATAGTCTTTTAAAGGGACAATATCTGCTGTATCAGGATTGTAATAGAGTGTGTAACCCATTTCTGGTCTCGTTGACAAAGGGGTCGGAGCATCATTTAAGTTTCTATAACTTTCTTCAGTTTTATCAACTCTAATAATATCTAAGTTTGAATAATTTTTGGCGAAAACAATACAATATTCAATATTTTTTTGAATTTGAACTCCTTCACCTGCTTGATTAGCACCGGTAGAAATAGATATGGTAGAAACGAAATTTTCTTCACCAAATATTTCATTTCCTAACTTTTTAAGGTTTTCAACTTCATTATCATCTATACTCATAAAGATAACGCCATCTTCTTGAAGCAAGTTACGAGCTAATTTGAGGCGAGGATATATCATATTTAGCCAGTTGGAATGGTAACGCCCCTCACTGTCGCTATTGGTACTTACACGGTTGCCGTCGCTATCTACCTGCCCAGTAACTTCTCTGTAATTTTGGAGGTTATCCTTATAATTGTCTTTGTAAACAAAGTCTTTCCCGGTATTATAGGGAGGATCTATATATATCATCTTAATTTTTCCTGCATAGCTTTTCTGCATCAGCTTTAAAACTTCAAGATTGTCACCCTCTATATAAAGATTCTGAGTTTTATCCCAATCTTCACTCTCCTCTTTTGCCGGGCGTAAGGTACCGGTACTCGGTTTATGAGCTTCGCGCCTTGCCTGCGCTTTTCCGGCCCAGGTGAAGCGGTAATATTCTTCACCTTCTTCTACTTCTTCTCCTAAAACTTCCTGCAAGGCTTTAAAATCAATTTTTCCCTCAGTAACTATTTCCGGAAATAACTCTTTTAATTTCTCAATGTTCTCCTGCATAAGATCTTTGCTTTTGCTTTCGGGTTCTTCGGCGGTTATTAATTCTATACTCATACTTCGGCGAGTTTATTTTTTAGTTTGTCTATTTCTTCTTTTCTTATTTGAATCTGCTGGTTAAATTCCACCCGCATACTCATTTGATCTTCCTGCTTCAGGTAACCTCTTAACTCTTCAATCTCCTTTTCGTAGAAAGTGATCATCTCCAGTACCTCAAGGTCTTCGGCTGTACGTTGCTTTCGCTGTGCCTTAAAATTCCCCGTTTGGCTGGCCACCTGAAATTGTATTATGGCATTTATATAGCCAGTGTAAAGAGTTTCCAGGTTGGTTTTATCCAGCTGGTCAAAAGCTAAGGCATTAAAAAAAGCTTCTGCCTGTTCTTTTTTGTACAGCTTATTAAGCTTTGGAGTATTGTAGTGCTTCTCCACTGTGCGTCTGCTGCGATCTGCCTGGTTTATGCGTTTGTCCACGGCATTGAGCATAAACTCTGTCTCATCTTCTATTATAAGCAGGATATGAAAAGGAATATATTTCTGGAACAGCTGTATGCAGGCCTCCCAAATTTTTTGAGGAGCACCATCTACCACTTGGCCTTGTATCACCTGTACTTCCTTAAAAATATGGGTTTCGTTAGCCACTTCAGGAATATTGCTATTGGCGGTTTTGATATTCCCTATCCATAGCATACTTTCAATCTGCTCTTTAAGAAGTTTTTTTTCTGCAGCACTCAAATCAAAATTCCGAAGGAAAAAAGCCTTGGTCATTTTTTTATTAAGAACGGTACGTTCAGGAAGATGTAGAATTTGGTTGTAATCTAAAGCCATTATTTGATGATTAAATACCCTATTAATTCCAGATTATCTTCTTTTTCAAGCCCTTCTTTTACCATTAAAGTTCCTTCGGGATTTGCCAGGGAATCAAGACCAATTTCTTCCTGTACGCCTACCACTTCTTCCACTGCTTTTTTAAGCAGGGCAGTGTAGGTGTCCATTTTTTTATTGGAGCGGGTTTCCTTGTCAAATTCTGCAATAAGATCTGGTAAAATCTTGTTGTTGCCCATACAGAGTTTCCTAAAGTAATCGAGTGCTTTTTTGGTCTCATTAGCCGTAAGCAAGTCTTCTCCATCCATACTTATGTACACAAGAAAATAGGGGTAGAGGATGTTATTCTTTAGATTTTCTCTGTAATCGTTCTTGATATCTTTTAAGCAAAAGATCACCCCCGGTTTGATTTCTTCCAAATTTGACTGCACAATCGCATAAGAGGAAGGAGGAATATTATCCAATTCCTTCAATTCCTTTTCGGTGCTTTTTTCCAGGTCAATTTTGAAATCGTTAAAGGTAAGATCTGTTATTGAAATATTACCCTGTACATCTTCAAGATCTATTACCTGGTTTTGTAATTGTTTCAACTGTCGTCGGCGATATTCCAGATCCTGCATTTCTCTGGAATCCTTAGAAATAATATTGTCTTCACCGGTGGCAGAAACATCCAGCATTACCATTCTTCCCTTAATTCTTCCCACCAGGTCAATAAAACTATCCAGTTCCATACTCGGGAAAAAATTAACCAGCTGAATTTTCTCATTTTTGGAACCTATACGATCAATACGTCCAAACCTTTGAATGATCCTTACCGGGTTCCAGTGGATGTCGTAATTAATCAGGTAATCACAATCCTGCAAGTTTTGTCCTTCCGAAATACAGTCGGTACAGAAAAGGATATCAATTTCATTCTTCTCATCGGGAAAAATATTTTGTCTCTTCTTAGAAACAGGGGAGAAGTTGGTTAAAATGGAATTCAGGTCCTTTCGGCAGCCGGGCATATTGGTTGTATTCTGTCCAGAACCTGTCACCAGGGCAGAATATAGGCCTTTCTCCTGATGTATCCATTCCTTTAGGTTTTTAAAAAGGTAATTAGCCGTGTCTGCAAAGGCAGTAAAAATGATGATTTTCTTGTTGCCTGCATTGGTGGGATTCTCAATTTTATGATTGATCCTTTCTTTAAGTTCGAGAAGTTTAGCATCCCTGTTAGCATCAATAAGCTCAATGCTTCCCATTAGGTTTAGGAGAATTTCCCTGTCCAGTTTTAGATCCTGTTCCCATCTAATTGGATCTATGTCCTGGATTAGGACCTTAGTTTTTCCGCCTACTAATAGATCCTCAAGTTCAGTATCATCGGGATCAATATCTGTGATATTAAAATCAAGGTCAAGATCAGAATTACTGTGATTTTCTAATTGATCAAGATTCCTGTCAACAAGGTCAATTAGTTTTTCCAGAGTAATCTTGAATGAGTGGATCGAGCTTTCCAATCGCTTCAGTAGATTCACCCGCATTAAGTAAATCAAACTTTGCTCCCGATCTACCTGTTTAAAGATACTTCCTGTGTGGGTGGTCATATCATACCTTTCCTCATAAAAAGGTCTTTTTTCAGTCCTAACATATCCAAGCGGTGTATAGGACGCCAGGGTAAGTCGGCTTATTTCATCATAGATCTGCTCAATATCCTGAAATTGATTTTTGGTATCTATTTCAGGGTGAACTGTAATTGGAGTAAGACGCTCCGGAAATTTTCCAATTTCGGCCGTATCATAATATTTTTCGATATGCTTTCTGGACCTTGCAATGGTCAGCATATCCAATATTCTGAAGTACGAGCCGTCGAGTTGCAGCATTAATTCATTTACATCAGGATGGTCTACATCTCCATCTCTATACCATTGGGTAAATTTCCTTTGGGTGTCTTTCATTACCTGCGAGACACTATCAATTCCATAACCTGAAAAAGCTTCATCATCACCTTCGGTGATAAAAGCGATTTGGTTCTTCAGGTCATTCATCTTATTGTTCACCGGGGTAGCCGAAAGCATTAAAACCTTGGTGCGAATGTTAGCTTTAATAACATCTCGCATTAAACGCTGATAGCGTGTTAGGCCTTTTCGGGTTGGATTGTTTCGGAAATTGTGAGACTCGTCAATCACCACCAGGTCATAATTTCCCCAATGGATCATTTCCAGGTCGATGTCACCAGATTTCCCCGTTTCCCTGGATAGATCTGTATGGTTTAAGACGTCATATTTAAAACGATCTTCAGCAAGAATGTTGCGCCTGTCATTGATCATTTGATAAATAGTCCAGTTTTCCCTTAATTTCTTAGGTGCAAGTACCAAAATACGACTGTTCCTTAACAAGTAATATTTCATCACCGCCAGGGCCTCGAAGGTTTTTCCCAAACCTACACTATCGGCAATAATACAACCTCCGTATGTTTCTATTTTTTCTATAGCACCAATAACAGCATCTTTTTGAAAGTTGTAAAGCAGATCCCAAATTTTGGTGTCTTTAAAGCCAACCTTTTGAAGTTGTTGGTCTGCCCGTTCATTGATGGTGGAGTAATGGAAAATTTCCCTGATGCAGTATTTGTAAATTGATGCCCCAGAAAAATTTTTAATTCCTTTTTCAATTTTTCCCTCAATAGTTTTGTTAAGCACTTGTAAGCTGTGTTCCCATGCATTTTGGAAGAGATTATAAAATTGATGGGACGTATCTTCGAAAGAATTAATAAACATGGATTCCTCTGTAGGAGTAATCCCCAGACTTATAGTATCAAGATTTAGTGGGGTTAAAGTGAAACAAGTAATTTCCGATCCATTTTCGATCAACAAAATGTTTTGATTCCCAACATTTCCACGACGCATTTCAAATTTATCTTCTATTAGCCCAAGTACCTGATGGATTTTATACTTTCTGTTTAATTGAAAATTTAATTGATTTTCGTTGTCTTGTTGGAGAAAAGAAAATTCATCATCTTTAGGAAACTTGTCTAAGAGAACCTTGATTTTTTGTGCTTTGGAGAATGAGTTGAGTAACTCATAAATAGCAAATGAGGTGAAGTAATTACAACTTAGGTATATATTCGATTGGGCTGAAATCAAACCTTCGATTTCGTCTATTAATCGTATATCTTTATTAGAAATTATTTTCATATTGAGGAATTTAAGTTGGTAAATCTAAAATCAAGGTACTAGGTGGTATTCTCATTCTTCTAAAAACTCTTTTACAATTTGATTTATATTGTCTGTAGAAGGTTGGGTTTTTTTTATGGCTACTTTTTTTACTCCTTCATTTTTTAAAAAATCTTCCCAAAATAGTTTTAAGATTTCAAAGTCAGTTGGGGTTTTTGTGATACGACCACTAACCGTTTTTGAACGCCCGTTAAATTCTAACATTAAAACTTCCAAATCCTTTAAGTTAGGGTTGTTCACTGGTTTTAATCCATACCCAGATTGTTCGAAGGCTTCTTCTATTGAAATTCTATTTTCCAAACTATTATAATATTTCCTAAACTTTTCAATTTGATGAGTATTTAATAAATCACAGGTTTTCTCTGGACAAGAATTGGGACTATTTCTTGCAGCTAGCTCAATAAAACCATCGGTTAATAGGATGATTACATTTCTGGAAACATCTTTGGCTTTAATAGAGTTTATTGGATTGGTGAGTTTAAAATAATTTTCATCAATAACCTGTTTAAAAAACCCCCAGGTATCAGCTGTATAGAAACTTCCTCTTTCTAATGGAGATTTGTAGATTTCACTAATTTTAGAATTAAAGGATACAATGCTTTCATTTAAAGTAGGAGACTTTCTGTTTTTTATAAAATCAATTCGTTGGAACTGGTTTGTGCCAAATTCCCCGAGGTCTATGGTTAAATCGTCTTTAAGCTCATTATAATTCCTTATTTCCAGTGGATTGAGAAGGGTGTAGGAAATTTTATCCTTTTGTAAGGCTAATCGATTATAATTGGTTAGTAAATCAGGGAAAACTTGCAGGATCGTATTAATAATCTCTTTGTCGTCTAATTGTCTAGGATACAATTCATTGTCTAGTCGATTAGAAAGATCTGAAACAATTTTTATATTATAATGAATTATTTTACGTGGTGTTTCCCTGTTGGAATCCCCTTGGCCTAAAACTGGTAAAGTAGCAAGGAAAATAATAATTAGGGTTAAAGCTTTTTTCTTCATCTTACCGGGCTGTTTTAAAGGTTTGATTAGTCCAGTTTTCAACTTGTGTTTGTGCTTCGGTGAATTTTTTATCAGCAATTTCAATATTATAGAAAGAATATAGCCAGTCTTCCCATCCAGCCATAAATATCGTTACTCGTTCTTTAAATATACTTTTAGAAACCGGTATTTGATCCCTATCTAAATAGGTCATTATTTTATCCCGTTGGTTATCCAGTTTTTGCTGCAGTAAGTTTAAGTCTTGCCCCACTTTATCAAATTTCACCTTTTGCTCATATTCCAAATGATTAATATTGGTTTTGCACTGGAGGATGTTAGATTCTTCTTCAATAATTCTGTTTTCCAAAGTATTGATTTCTTGTTTATAATCCTCAATTTGAACTTTTATTTTCTCGATTTTCTCTTTCAGGATTTCGATCTTTTTTTTGATTTTTAGATGCAATACGTTCCTACTTTTTCCATCAAACTGTTCATTTATATGCTCATACAAGGCTCCCCAAGCCAAATATGGGACAGCCCCCAGTACTAATACAATCCAGAACCTAGCTATAGAAAATACCATGTCCCACTGCCAGGGCTCGGTTTCTAAACCGGCTTGATAATCTATTAAATAAACATTTTTAGCAATTAGGTAAGCGAGTAATCCGTCCAATAAAATTGCGGCTATTAAATAGGAATATCGGGCAATCCATTTTTTCTTTATGGTATGAAATAGGAATCCGAATACAACAGGAAGAACGGTAAATATCGAAATAAATAGAACTGTAGACCATCCTCTACCTAGTGCCAGGCTAATCGCTTCACTATTGAAGATTTCCATTTCGGGTAATTTTCCATAGACATTCATATATTCCATGGCATCCTCCCGTCCATATAGTATCGTATAAATGATGGAAGAGTAGAATAAGAATAAATATCCTGTAAGTACTACCAAGAGACCTGACTCTAACCATACTCTTCGACGCAGGGGAGGAGGAGTAAGGTCTAACCTCGATTCCTCAATTTCTTTTTCGTATCCGGGAATCTTATTTTCACTGTCAGGAATATTGTTTTCCTTTATATTGTTCTTGTTATTATTTAGCTTTTTAATCTGTTCTTCTGAATTCTGAATTCTTAGGTTTAAGTTTTTTCTTTGAGCTTCAGTATCTAGACCTATAGTTGCTCTTTTTTCTTCAGCTTCTTGCAGATGTAAACTGTGGTAATTATCAATCTTATTTTCCAGTCTTCCTCTTAATCTTTCAATCTCTTTTTTATCAACCTCAGTATCTTCTACTACAGACTGATAAATCCTATTCATTTTATTAGGAATTACTTCGGGATTTCCATGAGTGTTTTCAGCAGCTACGTGTCCTTGTTTTTCTAAATCGTCCCTGTCATAATTAGAGACTTTAGAATTGAGGTAAATATTCCATTCCTCTTCGAAATCTTCTTCAATCTCAATTGTTTTTCTTTCAATTTCAGTCTTAGGTTTTTCGACCTCAAGGCCATTTTCGATAGGGTTCCCCAGGGTTTGGTTTTTCAATTCCTTAAACTTCTCGATAAATTGCTCAATCGATTTGGAATCCGTTACAGTCTGAATGTTTTCACCATTATTTGTTTTAGCATTTAGAGTCCAGTTATAAGAACCATTAATCACTAATTTTTCATCAATTACACAAAATTTGTGGTGCATTATCCCATATCCTTTTACTGGAAAATATAAGACATCTACTCCTCTGGAGATTAAATTGCTGAAATCTACATTTCTATTGATATCATTATCTCCAACTATAATTTCAATGGTAACGTTTCTTAAAGCAATTTCTTCAAGTTGGGCAATAATCTCTTTATCTGTAAACCAAGCTACAGCTATTCGAATATTCTTTTCTGCGGAGTGAAGTTTTTCAATGATAGTTGTAGAAATATCATCGAAATAAGTAGCATTTTGCATATATAATTTAGATTTACGAAGGGTTTAGATTGGTATTGTAAGTTGTTAATTTAGGGTGCCTTAGTATAGCTGTAATAATGAATTAATTTTGTTGTGGATTTTTATAACCCATATCAAAACACATACTAACATACCCAAAAGGCGGCCCACCGTGGGTGAACCACAGGTGATTTGGTTCATCTTTTAGCACTTCTTCCGTTAATTTCAGGTAAAGTTCTCCGTGTTTGTCTTCGTCTTTAAATTCTTCAGAGAATTTTTCCTTTAGATCCTCTTGTAAGTGTTCAAAATACTTGTAAGAATGTAAGAATAAAAAAACCATTGCAGGGGATGGATGGAACTGTTCTGGATCTAGTACCCGTTGCCCGGTTATAGGGCAGTAAAGGTTTTCTAATTCAGTTTTTAAATCAACTTCGGTCATAGCTGCGTTTCTAATTAATTATAGAGATGGTTCTGTGAACGAGTATTTAACTGTGTGCTCTTAAAAAAGAATATTGAAAATTTATGGCAGGTAATTCCTCTGGAAATGAATTTCTCATATTTAGTTGGTTAAGTTGCTGAAATTTCTTTCGTGTAGGGGCAAAAGAAGAACCTCTATTTTGAGGACCTTCCAAAAATATAAGTTTTCTCTCACAAAGCATAATTTTATGTTAATAAATTATCATAATTTCTTCAACATCGCTGTAGTAATGAAAGAGGTTCAGTATTTCTCAGTTTTAATATGCTGATGCATATCCTCACCTTAAGTCACCTTCTTTATATTTGTTAAGCAAGCTTAAAAATTATAGGAGGGTAGGTTCTCACAATGTTGATATAGGGCTCCGTTATGTTCATCCGCAAGATTTTTCACTTCTTTTTCCTTTCTGAAAATTTCAGGTTCTTAAACATATTTTTTCTAGTATTGATCCCCCAGGGATTATGATAATCTGGTGCTGCTTTCATCGCATTAAGTAATTCCCCGGGCATAGATTTACTATTTCCATAAAGCCAATAACTCAGGTCACGTAAATGTACCTTGAGAAAAATAAATCTTTTATAGAAAATACTTTGGGTAAACATTGCCCGGTTATAACTCTTTTTACTTCTATAACAATGCTCAAGGTATTCTTCCCTAGCCTTAAAATTAAGCTCTTGGTATAACTGGGTTATAGTTTTATGCTTAACATCTATTTCGAGCAACTCGAATGGTTGGCTAAGCTTTTTGTATTCCTCTGGATTCTCCATTATTTATTTATTAAAGTCTGAATTTTGCTCTTGAAGAACCTATTAAATAATCTGAGAAGAAGTTTAAAAGATGATTCCCGTTTATAAATGCATCAGTGTAGTTAGACAAATAATAGATATTTCCATCTTTAATTTTACAGTCACTCACAATACTTTTTCCATGAGCTCTTTCCTGGCTGTGAAGCATGATCATTTGTTCTATGATCTTAGTAGGAAGTTCTTCTATACTATGTAGTTTTTCATTGACCAGAATCGCGCATTTATTCGTAGCAAGCTTTTCTTCAATAGTGATAGAAGAAATATCTATTTCCAGGTTTTGGAATTCGTTTTGTAATGCTCGGATAATACCTTTCCATACAACGCTATTATTATCTCTTCCTACCCGGTTATTATAAAATGCCTGAAGGTGATTATTACTGAAAGTTTTAAATTTTCTTTGATATTTTTCTTTCCAAATCTCAAAGGCAGCTACTTCGTTATAAACTCCGTCCGCATAAACTTTCCCGGCATTAGGAAAATAGATCTTTTGCTCCATAACTGCTATGCCTATAGGAGGGATTAAGGCAGAATCTTTATTGCAATAATTTTTTAAATTAGACAGGCAATAGTGCTTCTTCTCCAGTTTTTCTAGAATGTATTCCCTATCTTTTTTGAATTGCTCTCCTGGCTTTCCACAACGGATATTAAAAGCTGCGATAAATAATTCTGAGGAATGAATTCCATTCCATCTAGAATCTAAATCAACGCTGAGGTAAGGGTTTCGTAATCGCTCATAGCTACTTTGGCAGCGTTTTGGCCACTCGGGAAGGCCTTTCGGGAACATCCATTCCATCACCTCCTCAAGATGCTTTTTGAGTTCTCGCAGTTTACTGAATTTAGGATCCTGGAAGAAATCCTCAGCCTCATAACCTTCATGGAGTAAACACTCGGTATGAAAAATATTCTCAGTGATACGATAAAGGTCTGAATACATTACCTCTATCTTTTTGTCGGTACGTACTCCTAATTTTTTAAATTCAATTAGATGGTTTTGGTCTGAGAGCTGATCCATATTTATAGTTTAGATGAGAGAGAAGAATACCCACCCCGGGAGCAGTGGGTATTTGTTGACAAATCAAATTAATCAAAACAATCATTCCCGGTGAGAAAATCAAATCATCATAAGCTTTTGCCTTTTTTGCTGAAACAAATATAAATGGAGAACACGACAAGGTGTGTCGTCTTTTAAATAATGGCCGATTTGTGTAAATTCAATTGTTGGAATATCCCATATCAAAGCATAAGGTAGCTGATCCCATAGTCCCATAAGTGATTAGAAGTTTGTCTTGCGTCCAACGAAGGTGTCTCTTCATCGTTTTGTATAAGAATTCTCCGTTAATTGTTTCCCCGTTCTCATTAAAGTGTAAAGGAAATTTTTCTTTTAATTTCTCACTACAGTATTCAAAGTCCTGGATCTCTTCTACGTAAATAAAGAGCAGGCTGGGAGGAGTGTGGTATCCTTCTGGATGTAGCACAGTTTCACCGGTAACTGGACAATAAAATTTTTCAAATTCACGATCTAAAATGATTTCTGTCATGCTATTTTTTAATTTATCTATTCTTAACAAAGCCTTTCTCAAGATGATATAAATACATTTATTTTGAAAGATCCAGCAAAGCCACTAATACCCATCTATCAGGAATCCCTTCAAAATAATAAACCGGTTTGCCGTATTTATCTTTCCGTTTTAAAACCCGGCCATCCAAATACCAGATTTTCGGACCATACTTATCACGGTACCGGATGTAATATCCATCAAATTCATATAAGCGATCTCCATATTTATTTTCCAGTTTTACCGTGTTGCCATCTAAATAATAAAGACTCTTACCGTATCTATTCTTTAGTTTAATTTCCTCGCTATTCCAATAGAATAGCTCCTCGCCATATTTATTTTTTTGCTTTAGCGTATTGCCCTCAACAAAATAAAGCTGCTCTCCATATTTGTTCTCCTCTTTTACGGCCTGAGCATAAGCAGTCGCATTAATGAGGGAACTGAAGAGGAAGATATGGGCAAGTTGTTTGATTGTCATTTGAAAGTTATTGAGAGTGAAGAGTCTGAAAAATCTATTCATAGTTTCCTATACACCGCTTTAATTCCTTTTTGATTTCAGATTTTAGACTTTCCGGTTCAACTACTTTTATTTGGTCGCCATAAGAGAGTATTTCCATTCTAAAATCGTAGGTAGGACGAATAAAATAACTAAACCTGATCTCGTCCTCGTTACTCAAAATTAATTGCTGACTATGGTGTAGTGGAAGTGATTCTACATACCTGCCTTCCCTGGGTGTAAATGATAGGATGACTTTAACTGGTTCTTCATCTGTGCCGTTTATTATTCCGAAGCTGTCTTTAAATTCTTCGTACGCCTGGTATTCAATTGGCTTAAACTTGTCTTTGGTGATTTCCAGATTTTTAATTCTATCGAGCGAAAAGTTTTTAATAATATCATCCTTGGTATCTTCTGCAATAAGGTACCAACGGTTCCGGGCTTCTTTAAGCGCAATGGGTTTCACCTTCCGATTACTAATTGAAGTATCCCAGAATTTGTGGTATTCAAACTCCACTTCTAAAAAATTCTGACTGGCGTGTAATAAACCCGCTAAATGATGGGTCCCCAGGGGTTTTCTTTCTTCAAAAATAAGTTGGTTTCCGAAACTCTTTGAAAGTCTAATAGCATTTAAAAGGTCAAAGTTTTCCCGTAATCTTTGAGAATGCGTTTCCTCAACATCTTCGTTGATGTAATATTTGTTAGTACTTCGGTTACATTTTATTACAATGTTATGTATAGATTCTATATCCTCCAGGTCTCGTTGAAATGTACGTTGAGAAGTTAGTAGCTTTTCTTCTATAGAATCCGGATCATTCATCATTTCATACTGAACTTCCTCATAACTCATAGGGCGTAACCGTAGCAGAGAGATAATTTTATAATGGCGTTTTATAGTTTGGCGTAGAGACATAGTTTTTTTATTATTTAATTGTAGTTCAAAAATTGTTCTCGATACAATCCCGATGCCATCGGGATCACTCGAACTGACGAACCAGGTTTAAGCACAAATATCTTTAAAAATTTTTTCAACCTGATCAGTAAAAATATCTATAGGAATTCGATGATCTAATTGTGGCAGTACTTTGATATTCAGTACTGATTTCTGCAAGTTTTGTCCTAAAAAGTTTAGGGTTTCGGCTGCGTTCACCACATCGTCACTTCCTCCCAGTAATATCTGTTTCGGCGAAAGTCCTCGCGTAAATTTACTGCTGAATTCTGTTTCCCGGTATTTAATTAATGGCGGATTAAACAATAAAGCCGGCCTGCCTATAATTTCTGAAATAGCATAAGCATTTAATGCGCCCATACTACTTCCCATGACCACATTGAATTCCGTATTTGGGAATTGTTTTAGGATAAGATCGGGTTGAAAATGTTTATCTGAATAATCTATATCAGGTGCTAAAACCTGGCCGTATTGTTCCAGTACTTCTCTTTTTTCGTCACTTAATTTACTATTGAGTCCGTGGAGGTAAAGTATATACATATTACTTGGTTTTTTCTCTGTTGGTTAGATCGGCTCGATAAGATTTACCATCTTTTCCTCAATTCCAGATATCCGAAATTTCTTTTTTCTGCGGAAGCTCTCCTTCTGGAACTGCTAATTTTTCTTTTACGATTCTTCTTAATTTGCGATTGGCTTTTTGCTTTTCGGATTTTTCGGAAGTAGCAGTACAATTGGGAAGTATAGGTGTTTTTCTTTTGGATCTACTCATTATCTCGATTGTATATCACAAATTAAAGAATTTATCACGACAAAATATGTCGCTGTAAAATGATTTAATTTTCCCTTTAGCAGTGCGCCTATTTTTAATTAAACCTTAGATTATGCGCTCATTTTTTATGGGTTGCATCTATTTTTATTACGAAAAGTTGGGGTAGTTGTTCATATAAAACTAGTTCTTAAAAGCTACTTTCAATATTTTCAGGTTTACGTTTATAAGACTTCATCGCCAAGCTCCTCTTCGGTAATCCTGTTAATATTTGCAAGGGAGCTCATTAGCTTTTCAAGCTCATCGAAGAAGTTCAATAATTTATTCAGATTTAAATCTTCCGTTCCGCGAAATTGTTCAAGATCAAATTTATAGGTGTCGCCGGGCTTGAAAACTGTATTCACTTCAGAGTATTCTCCGGTCATTCCTACATTGATAATACTGGTTTGAAGTTCCTCGTGCACCTTAAGTAGATGCCTGTAAGTAAGAATTATTTTCTCTCTGTATGCTGTCATCGCTTTTTATTTAGAGGTTTAAGATGATTAATTTTTACGAAAACTCCATTCCACTTCTCCCAGGTCGATCTTATTGATATAATTCATTTCGAGATAAGTATAGATATTCGGTACGCCAACGTGTAGAGTAAACTCGAAACCTCCAAAAGTTTGTTCTTCTAGCATTGTTCTACCGCCATATTTGATCTCTTCCTGAATATGTTGGTATTGTTCTTCGGTAAGTGTAATTTCCAGTTTTTTCATTTGCCTTTGATTGAATTACAATTATACGACAGGTAAGCGTCAAAATATGACGTATTCTTATTCGTTTTTATCCTAATGAGCTAATTAATATGGCATTGTAAATATCGCTTTCCTGTCTGAGGTAGTCTTTAATCAAGCTGGGTAATTGCTATAAGAAGCTTTCAGAAATTAAGGGTGGGAAAGTTAGAATTACAAAATTCCTGGACGAAATTACCTGAAATTTTCTGCAAAAAGTGAACCGTGAAAATGAGCTATAATTTTCGGTAGGTGAACGTAACTCCGAAAACTAATATTCTACCCTTTTTCATTTACTTTTTCAATTTATACCCTTCTGTTTTCCGGGGTAAAACACCCAAATATTGCAGTTTATAGGCAATGTTAAATTTTCTCGTAGTCCGGTGGACATAGTGAAATTAATTACCTAAACCTGCTCAAATTTGCCTAGAAGTCAAATCAACAAAATCCCACTGTGTAAAAAGTATAACCATCGGTGGGATTTTAAACTAAAACCATTTTAAAAATGCCAAAAGAAATAATTACTACCGATGATCTAATGAATTTTAAGCTTGAGTTATTTGAGGAGCTTAAGAAATTGCTTAGAGAGCATTCAACCGGAATCCATAAAAGGTATTTGAAATCTTCTGAAGTGAGAAAACTACTGGATATAAGTTGGGGAACTTTACAGAATATACGAATAAATGGAAATCTGCCTTACACAAAAATTGGCGGTACAGTCTTTTATGATTGGGAAGATGTACAACGAGTTATGGAAAAGTATAAGATAGATAATATTGATTAATATGAACTACATAAAGCACCTTACCGAGGTTTTTTATCGATTTAATGAAGATAGCCGTTTAAATCCCTCACACGTGAGCATTTACTATGCTTTATTTCAGTATTGGAATGTTTTTAGGTTCTGTAAGCAATTCTATATACAAAGGCAGGAAATTATGGAAGCTTCAAAGGTTGGTTCGCTTTCAACCTACCATAAATGTATTAGGGAATTAAGTGATTGGAATTACATTTTGTATTTGCCTTCTAAGAACCCCTTAAAAGGCAGCCAGGTTAAGATGTCCATTTTTTGGACTAGAGAGGAACAAGCAGAAGATGAGTATTCAATTTGTAGCGTAAAAGACCCGGATAAGTTTGAGACTTTTTTAGAACAGGTTGCAGAAGAGTCCGGTAAGAGTAACGAAATAGCTCCGGTATATGAAACAAACAATATTAAACATATTAAACAGAATAAAACTTATTGGCCAAAAAGTGAATTTGAAGTTTTAAAATATTTTAATGAAAAAGGCTGGCCGGCTAATGAAGCTTCCAAATTCTATCTGCACTATGAAGCTGTAGGTTGGAAAATAAATCGGAATACTCCGGTTGTAAACTGGCAGGCTTTAGCACACCGGTGGATGAAAAAGTCAAAAGAGATTCAGCAAGATTTAAAATTGAAGAACCCTGATTATCTAAAAATTAAAAAAGAAAAGAACTATGGAAAACCCTTGTGAAATAATAGAAGGCGGAGTAGTCTACAAGATCGGGAAATTTAGAGGAAAAGAAGTATTTTATGATTTTCCATTAATGCTTGAATATCTCCAGGTAAAAGGAAAAATTCTTTTTGGAAAAGAATTTCAGCTTTACAAAAAAGATGAAAAATTACTTTTCAAACTCTGTAATTACATCATTGCAGATAAGGATAAATGCTCAAAATTTGATCTTGATCCTGCAAAAGGAATTTTACTAACCGGGCCCGTGGGTTGTGGAAAAACGAGTTTTCTTAAGTTGTTACGCTACCTGGTGCCACACCAAAAAGAATATCAGGTGATACCCTGCAGAAATATCGCTTTTGCTTTTCACCACCTGGGGTATAAAATAATTGAAGATTACGGGAATAGCAGTTATATATGCTTTGATGATCTTGGTGTTGAACCGGCAGGAAGGTTTTATGGAAAGGATTGCAATGTGATGGGAGAAATTCTACTTTCCCGCTATGAATTATTTCTTAATCATAAAATAAGGACTCATGCTACAACAAATTTAGATTCCGATGAACTTGAAGAGCGCTATGGAACCAGGGTAAAAAGCAGAATGCGTCAACTATTTAATTTGGTCTCTTTTGATGAAAACACAGGGGATAAGAGAAAATAGTCGAAATCGTAATTTCAATTAGGGTTAAATAACAAAACCCTCATTTTAACCACTGCCAAATTACCAATTTGACGTTTTAACTCCTATAATTTCACCTGACTTTAGGGCTATTAAAAAATCGAATTTTCATTTTCATTTGAGATCAAAATAGTTCAAATAGGAGTAAAATTCCTTTTTTTTCCAATTTTAGCGGTATTGGTTGGTATCTATTTCCTTTATAACCTTTACCTGAGAAACTTCCTCTTCTTTCTGATTAAAGAAAAGCTCCTCATTCTATCTTTTATACCCAGAATAAGATTTTCTATGGAGAGATGATAATATAACATCTTATTTATAAAAGTCGGGATGAGTGTCATCTTGCTCATAATCTCTTAATCGATTTTCATAACTATTTTTGGGATCTGCTGCTTCCATCAAAGATTGCAAAATTGATAAAGTAGGGTTTACTTTATTCTTTTCCATATCTCTGGTTATTGCGATCACTGCATTAATTCTTTTCTTGATAATATTTTCAATTCTCCTTCCGGTGGGGCCGAAATTTTCTTTTGGAGAGATTTCATTGTAGAAGAAAAAATCCAGCATTCCGGCCAAAGCTTCAGAGTGTGTTTTGTAATGTATTCTGGAAAATTGCTGAAAGCGTTCGGCCGTTTTCTTTTCGAATGTGATGTTCTTAACCTCCTTCATAATTCAGTCATTTTTTAAGGTTTACTGGTTTTTTAAACCATTTTATTGGGGTTTAGAGGCCAAAACCAGTAAATTCCTATTTTTATAATATTCAGTAAATTTTTCAAACAATTGGAAATCAATATTTTAAAGGATAAAAGGTAGTTCTTAACGGGGCTCTGCCCGTTACCCTCTTGCTCTACCTTTTCGTCCCGCAGGGACAAAAAATTAGACTATTAAAATGAATTTAATAGCCTTTTAAATGCTTAGAAACTGAATCTTGTTTTTTATGATTTGAAAATAAAATCTTTGAAGTTTACTATAGAAAAATGACCAAATAATTGGGAATTTCGTAAATGAAAAACAGATCATGAACATCATAATCCGTTTTTAAAATCTTATTATTTTTTTTATAAAATCCCATCATCCGGAAAACTGAAATAGTCGGGCAGAATTTAAAGCTATATATATCTGATTTTAATTGATTTACTTATTGTATCCTGAGCGTTTTCCTTTTTTGATTTTTTAATTCCGCTTCCTTTTTGTGGATTTTTGCATGATTTCATTTTTCCGTTATTCGATTTACTTCCCGTAGCGCCTTCACTGTTACCTTTTTCTGATGCTAATCCATTTTCAAGATTTAGAATTAGGGAGGACTTATAAAAAGGGAGCATAGGAACCGGCTTTATGCAGTCTGGACTAACTTCTATATCTTGGTTTTTTGCATTACAGAAAAAGGTAGTAACAGTGAATGCTGGGAGAACTTTAGAAAAGTAAATGAAAGAATACGAAAGGAGCAGGAAGTGGAATTAAATTAAATATGAAATCCCATTTAGCGGACTTCATCGAAAAATTTCGAACTGTAATGAAGCGTTCCGATTTTTCATCGGTTAGCGTAATAGAAGTCGCAATTTTTTTGATGGTGTCCAAGAACTTTGTAGAGAAGCGCTTTTCCCGGAATGAAGCTTTTGCGAAATGTAGTGGGAATGGGCTGAAAGGATATTAAATTCTGCGCTAGATTCCACACTTTAATTGCCATCTTAAAATTCCAACTTCTAATTTCTCTGCAATGAAACGGGATTTGATTAAGAGGTGTTCTTTAATCACTGTTTGGAAAAGAGTATTTTTAGTTTTGCTAAAACTACATAATATCCTATCAGGAGTTTAAAAATATCTATAGAATATCAAATTCCTCTTTAAAGTCTACCATAATATTTCTTATTAAAAAAATATTTAAATGTGATATAACGAGTTATCCTTTATTTTTACAAAAGAAAAACTGACAGTAAAAGTTCTAAAATAGAGAACTTTTATTTATATTTGTCGTAGAAATTAATCGATGAAAAGAATAATTGCCAAAAGAACTTTACGTGAATTTTGGGAGAAGCATTCCGATTCCGAACAATATTTGAAAACCTGGTATGAAACGGCAAAATCTTCAAATTGGAAGTCGCCAAACGATATTAAGAAAACGTACATAAACGCAAGCATTCTAAAAGATAGCAGAGTGGTTTTCAACATAAAAGGAAATTCCTATCGATTGATTGTAAAATTCAACTATGACAGACAATGGGCGTTTATAAGGTTTGTGGGAACTCACGCCGAGTATGATAAAATTAATGCGGACACGATTTAAAACAAAAGACTATGAAAATAAAACCTATAAAAACAGAAAAAGATTACGAACAAGCTTTAGAAAGATTGGAAGTAATTTTTGATGCTGACTCAAATTCAAAGGAAGGAGACGAAGCGGAAATCCTATCACTTTTAGTCGAGAATTACGAAAATCAACATTATCCAATAGAAGCTCCAGATCCAATAGAGGCAATTAAAATAAGAATGGAAGAAATGAATCTCAAACAAAAAGATTTAGTTGGAATAATTGGAGGAAAAAGCAGGGTTTCAGAGATTCTCAATAAAAAGAAAAGATTGACGGTAGATATGATTCGAGAATTAGAACGGATTTTACATATTTCTGCTTCAGTACTTGTGAATAATTATAAGCTGTCGAAGTAAAAAACAAAGGGTAGCATCGGTTAATAAACAATTGGTAATTGAAAAGGTAAATTAATTCAAAACCTGAATACCAATTGTTGTTAACCCTGACCAATGCCATAAATACACAAAACATACGAATGAGGAATTTATTTTTACTACTTCTAATATTAATTTCAAGTCAAGAGAGTTTTTCTCAAAATGAAATTATAGCTGAAGAAGACATTCCAGTATTGGATATTATTATAGATTCATTGGAAACCGAGTATCAGAACAGTCCCAGATCCAATATAGAATCACTGCCTCAAGGAACCGGAGATTATTTTGAAGTAAAAACGAATAAACCTGAAGAATTTATTCTTGCTTTGACCAATGAAGTAGAACTAGACTCTTTGTTGAAAAATTTCCCAAATCTTCAAATTGATCGAGATCTGCTGGTTTTAAAAAACAGGGTAGAATATTCCAATGGCGAACAAAAACTACAAATTAAATCTTTTCAAATAAAAAATAACAGTGAGCATCGCATTACAATTGATTATACAGATTCATTGTCTAGGGAAAATATTAAGTTTTATTATACTTCCTACACAAATAAGAAATTAAATTCAACAAATATTAGAGGTTTTAAGATTAAGGAGCATTTTTCAAAGGTCATCTTACCCGAAAAATATGCTGACTGGGTTTCATATACAGACTTTCTTGTTTTACCCAATCAAAATTTATTTTTCAATACTGATAGTAACCACAACTCACTATATAATCGGCAGGAAAATATTATCGATTCCTTAGTTAATTATTATGCAGTAAAAACAAATAAACCAAAGCGCTCTAAAGATCAGGAATTTATTTCTTTCCAAAAAAGCTTAAATGATTGGGAGAAAAAAAGATCATTTTTTGCTGATAGTTTGTTTAATGAAGATTCAAAATTTAAGGAATTACTTAATCTATCTTTAGAATATGCGGAAAACGAAGAAAAATCTAACGGTGAATTGGAATTTTTCACTGCGGAGTTAATTTCTAAAGAAAAAGCATTGAAATTAATGCGTTTCAACCAGCACGTTGGTTCGTGTAGTTTTGATAATGGTCCCATTATTCAACAAAAAAGGATGGCTAGTTTGGCAGCCCAAATACCAAATTGGGGTGTCTTTATAAAATCATTTTTGAATGTGATGAACGATCAGGTTTCAAGAGTAGCTAATAGTAATATTGCTTCTAACGCGAGAAAAACATATATAGAAGAATTGAGTAAGCTAAATCTTAATATTCCAAAATTATTATTAGGGTCAAATTTGAGAATCGATAATGAGAACCAGCAACATTACTTTTCGGATGGATCAAAAATAGGTAAAGCTTTTTCCGCATTGGATGAAAAAAATCAGGCGTTTTTTGAACAAACTATTTCAGAATTAATTCAGGATGAGCATGTTGATGCTTTCAATAAATTACATTTTTATAATACTTTAAAACATTATCAATATTTCATAAAAGATACTATTAAAAAGAATGAAATAGAACAAAGAATTACAAAACTAGAAGAGCATATGCCGCCAGTTCTACAATCAAGATTTAAGAACCCAAATAAAGAACTTAAAGATCTTCTACGTGAAGAAATAAATGAACTTGAAAAATTTGAAATTTTAGATACCTCTATCGGTAATATATATTCTTATAGTTATGACGGAGATTGTTGGATGGCGGAAATTCGAGATAAAGAGAAAAATAGCAAAATAATATATGATCTTACAATGCCAATTGAGGACAGTATTACTCCTCTAGAAAACTTTCTACTTAGAAAAGAATCTTTAACCAATAGAATTAAAGAACATGATTTTATAAATAAACTCTTAAGTACAAATTCAGAGAATCAGTTATATCTTAAATTTACTGGAGATAGGTCATTTTCGAATTTTAGGAATAGAGTTCTAAAAGAAATGCCTAAAAAACTTCAGAAATTAAATTACAATAATGCAATATCCTTCTATATCTCTTATCCCAATAGAAAATATGTTCGATACATTCTACTAGAAAATAGTAATGTAATTATGCTAAGTATACCGAAAGATTTTAAAATCCCAGGATATGATTTTGAAGAATTACTCACAGAAACTGAAGAGAATTTCTTTTCTAAATCCTATAAAAGTTTCAAGATATTTGATGAAAATGGGGAAATGCTGAATTAATAAAGATAAGAAAGTGTCTTATTGCCAGCAAAGAAGAGGTGATTATACTCTAGATGTGATACTATTTTAGGTAAAATGATTTATTGTAAGCTTCTCTTAAAAGCGAACTTTTTAAAAGTAAAAAATATTATTTTTAAGTAATTACCCTGTAAATTGAATTCTAATGTTAGAACTGGGAAAAGTTTATTTACCAACGTGGCTTTCTTATGACCCGGAAACAAATATGATTTCCCTGGATTTACCTGAAGTTCATACTCCGGATTATTTTAAGAACGTTTTTTATTCTCTACAATTAGCTTTTAGTGGGACTCGTGTTTCTATTATGTATTATGGTGAAGATGATACTTATCTCTCTCAGGTTCTTTACTTTGAAGATTGGGATATTGCCGGGGGAGATTTAGAATTAGAAAGTTTCGGTAAAATTCAGGAAAGAGCCTTGAGGGCCCTGGGTAAATATATTCCAGACCTTAATAGGGAGGTATACGATCTTTTTAACGAAGAGTAGACTCAATTAAATAGTGAAAGTTTTTCACTTGGAATTATAAAAAACGACCTACTATTTTTTCTTCTTAGAATTGGTTTTTTTTGAGTCTTTAGCGGCTTTTTCTTCTAGCTTCTTCCTTAACGCTTTCATATCCTCACTAATTTTTCTATCCACAATTTTTGCGTAATGTTGGGTCGTTCTCAGATCCTTATGGCCTAGCATTTTACTTACAGACTCTATAGGCACTCCATTGGAAAGTGTTACAGTAGTCGCGAATGTATGGCGGGCAAGGTGCGTGGTAAGTGTCTTTTTTATTCCACAAAGCACAGCAATCTCTTTTAAAAAAGCATTATAGTTTTGATTTTTGGGGACGGGAAGAACTAAGTCCGCCTCTTTTACTCTTGGATAATCTTTATAGCGTTCAATAATCTCTTCAGCTATTGGAAGTAAGGGGACGCTGGTTATAGATTTAGTTTTCTTTCTTTTTGTTCTTATCCATCTTCCACCATCAATACCTTTAATAATATCCTTTTCAGAGAGTTTCTCTAAATCACCATAAGCTAAACCGGTATGACAACTGAAAACGAACATATCCCTAGCAATTTTTAAACGGTCAAAATGAAGTTCCTTCTCTATCAGGGCTTTCACTTCATCTTCATTTAGGAATTCCCGATCTACGCTTTCATATTGAACCTTATAATTATAAAAAGGATCCCTGTCCATCCATTGATTGGCTAGTGCTATACGAACTATTTTTTTAAAATTGTTGACGTATTTCAAGGCCGAGTTGTGATTACACTTTCTTTTAGTTTTTAAAAAATATTCAAATCTTGTAATAAACTGGTGGTCTATATCTTTCATTCGGAAATCCTCGGTTTTATAAACCTCCTTTAGAAACTGCTCAAGGTGGTTATAACAGGTCCAATAACGCTTAGCGGTGCTCTTAGAGATACTTTTTCCTGAAAGACGATCCATTTGTTCATTGTGCTCTTTAAACACCTCTAAGGTCATTTTAGATTTGTTTTTGCCAATTCCTTTAAGTTCTCTTATCAAGGTTGTTGCTGTAATTCTTTGATCCTTTTCTAAAAGTGTTTGTTGGATTCGTTTTAGTTTATTTTTTAAAACATCCATATAATTATTTAATTCCTGAGCCTCCTGGCTTCTTCCCATCATTTTTTCAGAATTTACATTCCATTTTCGAGGGTCAACCTTCCTTCCGATACTCATATCAGACCGCTTGGAATTGACTGTAACGCGTAGGTAAATATCACTTTCTGATGATTTATTACTACGGCTTTTTCTAGTGTAAAATGATACGTGATGATAAGTGTCCATAATTTTGAGTTTAAATTGAGTAATTAATGTACACTATTAAATGATAGGTTGGAAAACTTTAATATTTTGTAAACAATTGATATAAAGGCGTTTTTGACGCTCTCAGTGTGCAATTTTCCCCGTAGTTATTGGTCACCGGATTGCACACATAATTTTTGATATTATTTGAGTTATTTTGATATTCTTAAAAAAAAAAACCCCGTAAATCCTAGGATTTCGGGGTTTTTGAAACATTTTGAAATGTTAAAAGTGGAGTCGGAGGGGTTCGAACCCTCGTCCAAACAAGCAATTCAGATGCTTTCTACACGTTTAGTTTCCGCTTAGATTGTCGGGAAAAAGTCTGGCCGGAAACAACCTAACTTTTTCCGTATCCTCAATTAGATTTCAGAACTGCATCAAGGTCCTACAGTTCCTATATTTACTTTATCGGTGCCCCTAATGCGAATGCCGTAAATCAAGGCCTTCGCGGGACATCTTGGCTCCCTGTCTTACAGGGACTAAGCAATCCTACTGTGATTCGGATTATGCAGCCAAGGCGTAGTTATCTTCGCCGTTTAAAAAAGTGTGAAATATGAGATTTACGAGCTATATCCCAGCGCTCGACGTGCTTACAACTCAATTAGACTCGCTGTCAAAACCAAGTCGACCCCATAAATAAAGAACATTGTTATTTCCGCAAAGGCGGAAATCCAGTCAGTTTTTAGCTGATCTGAGCCTGCAAAGATACAATTTTAAATTCATACCTTTGAGTTACACACATAGAAGTACAAAACCCATACCATAAATGATAAAATTTGCACTGATTAAAGAAGAAAAAACGCCACCAGACCGTCGCGTAGTTTTTTCACCTAATAAATTAAAAGAACTCGTAAAAAAGTTTCCGGAAGCTGATTTTAAAGTGCAAAGTTCTGATATTCGAATATTTACCGATAAAGAATATCAAGATGCCGGTTTTGAAGTTTCTGAAGATGTTTCAGATTGCGATGTTTTACTGGGTGTAAAAGAAGTTCCGCTACCGGCGCTAATTCCGAATAAAAAATACTTTTTCTTTTCCCATACCATTAAAAAGCAACCTTATAACCGCGATTTGCTTAGGGAAATTCTCAAAAATAATATCGAATTATACGACCACGAGGTAATAGTAAATCAAAAGAATCACCGGCTTATCGGATTTGGTCGATATGCTGGTCTGGTAGGAACTTACAATGGATTTAGAGGAATTGGTTTAAAAGAAAATCTATATACTTTACCGAAAGTAGAATCTCTGCCAGATCTTGATGCCATGTTGGCAGAACTCGATAAAATTAAAATTCCGCCAATTAAAATATTACTGACCGGCGCAGGTAAGGTGGCCCGGGGCGCAAAAGAAATTTTAGATCATTTAAAGATCAAAGAGCTGGACGTGGAGGATTTTCTGAAATTTAAAGGAGATGAGCCGGTTTATTGCAATATAGATGTGCTTGATTATAATATAAAGAAGGATGGCTCCGCGGGTAGTCAGAAAGAGTTTTTTAAAGAACCCGGCAAGTACGATTCAAACTTTCTGCGTTTCGCTAAATGCAGTGATTTCTTTATTTCTGGGCATTTTTACGGAGATGGAGCGCCGGTATTTTTTACTGCTGAAGATGCAAAATCTAAAGATTTTACTATAAAATATATAGCAGATATTTCCTGCGATATTAATGAGCCTATTGCCAGTACAATTAGGCCTTCAACCATAGCTGAGCCTTTTTATGGTTACGATCCTGCAACTGAAGCCGAAGTAGATTTCCGCGAGAAAGAGAGTATCCTGGTTATGGCGGTAGATAATTTGCCTTGCGAATTACCCAAAGATGCCAGCGAGGGTTTTGGAGAAATGTTTATGGAACACGTGATCCCCGCTTTCTTTAATAATGATAAAAATGGAGTCTTAGCCCGAGCGCAGATGACTCAAAATGGCAGGTTAACTTCAAAATTCAGTTATTTACAGAATTATGTAGATGGAGTATAGGATCTGTTCATAATAATCTCTAAAATAAGACAGCTTAAAAGTCCTAACAGGTAAGCAAGCAAATCCCAAACCGAAAAACTGCTACCAAGTATTATCATTATAGGTTTGGGTGGCTGGTATTGGAGTAATTTTACGATATCAATAAGCTGGAGAAATTCTATTATAAAGGAGAATATCAGAACAATAAATAGGCTTTTATAAATGGAGAATCGGCTTATTCCCATTAGGAAACAATAAAGCATTATTACCACCAGGAAATCCCCGAGGTATGGTCTTATAAAATCATCTTTTATAAAGCTGGCGATAAGAATTTCAGTAATTAACAGGGAGAAAAAGCCAATGAGATAGTTTTTTCTGCGATTTCGGTTAAGTGTGAAGATGCTCAATTTTTATTCTTTAGATTCTTCTTTTTTCTTGTGTGGTATATGCATTTTGAATGTCTAAGGATTTAATCTCTTCTTGATATTCTGAAGGTAGGATCAGCGATTTAAGAAGTCCGTCTATTTTTATAATTCTGCTAATTTTATAAATAGGGATCACCGGGTTTAAGAAAGAAAACTTACGCAAATTTAAATAGTTACGAACGCTAACGGGAGTAATAAGGCTTTGTGTTTCCATTAATAGCCTGTAACGCATTAACCCCAGGTGTTTGCGGTACTGTTGGTAAAGGTCTTTGGTATATTCTCCATACTTAAGGTTTTGCTCCAGGTGTTCCTGCCGCATCTTTTCAAATTCGTGGAAATTTTTTGGTAGATATTTTAAATTCATTCTTTTACCTACCCTAAAAAAAACATCAAAAACTTCTTTTTTTTCAGAAAGTTCTAGCTTGCGTTCCAGGATTTCAAAAGACCTGATAGAATAATCTATAAGCATAAAAAGCACGTCCCGGTAAGCCCAGTCTGGAATAATTTTTCCGCGTTTATTTTCCAGCGAAGCGTGAATAGAATTTATATGATCTATTGCCTTAAGTGCCGACGATTTTTCAGCAAAGACTATTTCCCGGGCATAGGAAACCGTTGAGAAAAGCCTGCCAAGCGGATCTTGAGGTAAACGGCCGGTATAATAAAGCCAGTCTACAGCTTTATTGAGCGCAAATTCAGCCGAAGCTCCGGCGAAAATAAAGAGAATGGTATCACCCTTTCCCCAAATTTCGCGAACTATAGAGTTTTTGTCTACAAAATATTGCATTACTCGATTTTATAATATTCTTCTGGAAGTTTTTTAACTTCCGGCAAAAGGAGTTCCAAAAACTCCAACAGCAAGTTCTGCCCAGATCATAAAAAATACTGCAAGAATAATTCCACCGATTATAAGGCGGTTTTTGCTGCTGGAAACCTTTCTCAGCACAAGGTCAATTCCCAGCCCGGTTACCAGGAGTAAAATTCCCATAATAATAAAATCTGAAACAGTCCAAAACACTTCGCTGCTAAACTGCATCGCGAAAAAGGGAATTAGTAAAAGTACACCCACAATAAGAAGGATAATTAGAAATCTGTTAGTTTTCATAATAATAAATTTTGATTAAAAGTTATTTTAAGTACTTTGAATTTCAAAGTTGAATGATAAAAAAAAGGCTTATCCTTATTGTCTCTGTTGCTTTAATAAGTTTTCAATGGCGTCAATATGTTTCTGAAAATCTTTCCGGCCGGTTTTGGTGGCACTGTATCGTGTATTTGGTTTTCGGTCTATAAAAGATTTTTCTACCGTTACATAACCTTTCTTTTCCAGGGCTTTAATATGGCTCGCAATATTACCATCGGTAACTCCCAGGAGTTCTTTTAAGCCGGTAAAATCGGCATATTCATTTACCATTAATACACTCATTATTCCCAGGCGTACCCTGTGATCAAAAGCTTTATTTATATTACTAATAATATTCTTCATTAGGCATTTTTTCTGTCATACTTATTGTACATCCAGATACCATAGGCAATATGAAAAAGTCCGAACCCAACTGCCCAAAAATATAATCCGTAGCTTAAAAACTGGGTGGCAATAAGGCCCAGGATTAAATTTGAATATCCTAAACTTCTAAGATCACCAAAAGTATATTTGCTGGCATGAATAAGGGCAAGCCCGTAAAAAATAAGCATAGAGGGAGCTACAAGTCCTATAAGATTATATTGCACTAGGATTAGACAGAAAATTCCACCTGATGTTAAAGGAGCAAAAAAATTGATAAGTAATCGTTTGCTGGTGCTGTCCCAGGTTTTATCTTTTGTTTTTTTAGCTTTCCTGGTGGTTAGAAAAACCGCGGTTCCAATAGCCAGAAGAAGAACTGCAATAGCTAATAAAAATAACTGCGTCAATATTATCCCGTCCATTGAAGCCGGGCTCAACGAATCTATGGCTGAATTATGCCTATCCAGTAAAAATTTTCCAACTATAGCTCCAATAATTGCATAACCACCTGCAAAAACTCCGGCAAGCCCGCTTAGGGAAATAAATCGAGAAGTGCGGTCCATCATGCGCTTGATGTCGCTTAGATCTTGAAGATACTTTTCATTTTCCATTATAAAGTACTTTGAAATACAAAGTAAAATAAAAAACTTCAATTATTATTTAAAAATCATCAAAATATTAAATTGGCCTGTTTTTTTAATTTTTTTCCGAACTTTATCAAAAATCAGAAATATGATAAACCGAACTTTCTTCTTTTTACTGCTTTTCATTTTTACCGGAACTACTCTTTCTAGCCAGGAAGTAGAACTGATGAGTTACAATATTAAATATGCCAATGAAAATGATGGTGAAAATTCCTGGTCTAATCGTAAGAACCATATAACCAAACAAATTAAGTTTTACGAACCCGGGATTTTTGGAGTTCAGGAAGCTTTGGAGATTCAATTAAAACATTTCAAAGCCGAAATGGATAATTATAAATATGTTGGAGTAGGGCGAGACGATGGGAAAGAAGCCGGTGAATTCAGTGCTATTTTTTATAATGCTGAAGAGTTTGAAATGCTGGAAAATGATACTTTTTGGCTTTCGGAAACTCCAGCTGAAATTTCAGTAGGATGGGATGCTGCGATGGAAAGGATTTGTACTTATGCAAAATTCAAAGAGAAAAAATCGGAAAAAGTATTCTGGGTTTTTAATACGCATTTTGACCACGTTGGAGAAAAAGCCAGAGAAAATAGCGCAAAACTTATTTGGGAGAAAATTTCAGCATTAAATAAAGAAAATCTTCCGGTGATTTTAATGGGTGATCTAAACCTGGAACCCCATACTGGTGGAATAAGATTTTTAATGCGAAAAATGAATGATTCTAAAGCGGTGGCTAAACTCGATTTTGGCCCAGAAGGTACTTATAACGGTTATAATTTTGAGGAACCCGTAACTCGAAGAATTGATTATATTTTTACTTCAGATGAGATTGAAGTTAAAAAATATGGCGTTTTGAGTGATTCAAAAGATCTAAAATACCCCTCAGACCATCTGCCGGTTTGGGTGGAAGTTGATCTTAAATAGACCCATTTCGGAAGATATTTTTTTAAACTTTTTCTCTATAATCTATTCTTAAAAATTCGTCATCCTAAACCAGGTTACAGGATGACGGATTTTATAAGATCTATTTAGAAATCCATAAAGGTACTTCGGGGTTTTTCCCGAATAATTCTTCGGTTACACTTCCAACTAACAGGCTGGAAATATTATTCGCACCTTTATCGGCCACAATTAAAATATCAACGTTATTTTTCTTTGCACATTCCAATAAATTACTGGCCACACTGGCGTCCCTGCCGGGAATAATTAAGGGTGTTACTTCGCCCTGGTAATCTAATTTGCTAAGAAATTTATCTCCTTTTTCCCGGGCGTGTTTTTCAATTTTCGGGGCCATTGCTTCTTTAGGAACATAAGGTGAAAATTGCACCGGTACCGAATATACATGTGCGGCAGTTACAGGAGCCGAAGTAGCCTTCTGAAGCATTTGTGCTATAGGAAATATTTTTCGAGATTCACGGGAAAAATCGGTTCCCGCCCAAATTGTTTTTATTTCTGGATGAAAGTCCCGTGGAACAGAGAGAATATCACATTTTAAAAGACGCAGCAATTTATTGCTTACAATTCCTGTTCCTTTTTTTCTATTCTTATTTCCAACCATCACCAGGTCTATATAATATTTATTGGCGATATAATTTATCAAGGATTCGGTATAAGGGTCTTCAGAAATAAGAACTTCCCATTCTGCCTTACTATTAAAATGGGTTTCTACTTTTTCATTGAGTTCGTCGCCAATTATCTCATCAAGATTTACATCTTTCATTTGTTCATCAAAAAGCGAAGAAATCTCATATTTCTTAATATTATGTACAAAATATACCTTTTTAATTTTTAGCGTCTCCGATAAGAATGAAGCATATTTTATAACTGAATTATCAATGTCTGAAAGGTCTAAGGCAACCAGAATGTTGGTGAATTTTTCCATAATGCCTGTTTTTTAGTTTTGGTTATTGTTTTTGCCTAGGTTTCTTTTCTTAACAATATCATTCACGATATCCTCATAATTTTCCATCTCCTTTTGTTCTTTTTTATCCTGCATTTCTACCAGATCTTCTTTTAAACCTTTGTAGAGGGAGTAGCACATAATAAGCAGAATAACAGCAAAGGGCAATCCGGTAACTATGGTTGCGGTTTGGAGCGCTTGTAGCCCGCCGCCAATTAATAAAACTGCGGCTACAGTTCCTTCGGTAACTGCCCAAAAGATTCGCTGACCTTTTGGTGCATCTATTTTTCCTCCAGAAGTTAAACTATCAATTACCAATGATCCAGAATCTGATGAAGTAATAAAAAAGCCGGCAATTAAAATTACTGCTACTACATTTATTACCATAGAAAGCGGGTAATCTTCAAAGAAAACAAATAGGGCAGTGGCAATATCATCGTTAACGGCGTCTATTATACTCATATCTCCACCAAGAGCTTCCTGGATTGAAACACTACCAAAGGCGGAAAGCCAGAAAAAAGTGACTAAAGAAGGTACTAATAATACTCCTAACACAAATTCCCTAATGGTTCGTCCTTTAGAAATTCGGGCGATAAACATTCCAACAAATGGCGACCAGCCAATCCACCAGCCCCAGTAAAACACGGTCCAGTCGTTTTGCCAGGAGCTATTAGTGAAAGTTTCACTCCAGGTAGAAATTTCAATAAAATTGAATAGATAACTTCCGGTATTTTCAACAAAGGATCTAAAAATGAATACGGTAGGACCAAGCACTAAAGCCAGGCCAAGCAAAAGCAAGGCAACCCGCATATTCCATTCACTAAGAAATTTAACTCCTTTATCTACACCAAGAACCACTGAAATTGTTGCAATAAGCGTAATTCCAGCAATTAACAATACCTGCGTGGTAATTCCGCTGGGAATATTGAAAACGTGATCTAAACCAGAGGCAATTTGCTGAACCCCGAACCCCAGCGATGTAGCTAAACCAAATAAAGTAGCTAGAACTGCAAAAATATCTATTGCATCTCCAATTTTCCCATAAATTTTATCTCCCAGGAAAGGATAAAAAATAGAACGAATAGTTAGTGGCAAACCTCGAGTGTAGGTAAAATAAGCAAGTGCCAGGCCAACTAAGGCATATACTCCCCAGGCGTGAAAACCCCAATGTAAAAACGTGAAATTCATAGCTTCCTGGGCGGCAGCTGCAGTTCCTGGTTCACCGGTTGGAGGTGCTGTAAAATGCATTACAGGTTCGCCCACACTAAAAAATAACAGCCCAATTCCCATCCCCGCACTAAACAGCATGGCAAACCACGAGAGGGTTTTAAATTCGGGTTTGGCATTTTGGCCACCTATGCGCATATTTCCAAATTGCCCTAGAGCCAGGTAGACCAGGAAAACCAGGAATATATTTACACACATGATAAAAAACCAGTCGGCATTATTGGCAACCGCGGTTTGAATATCTGCAAAAATAGTTTCTGCCTGTTTTTCAAAAATGAGGGTTAGAGCGATGCTTACAATAATTATAAAGGATGAAATAAAGAAAACGGGACCGTTTACTTCTAATCCAAAAATTGATTTTTTCTCATCGCTTCTGGTAACTTTCTTTGCCATATAAGTGGTTTTCAGAAATTAAATTAAAAATAGTAGCCTATGTTGATGTTGAATCTTGCTTCCCATTTTGCATCGGGATTACCGGCTGCAAAATCGTCTACAAAATTACCTCCCAACCAGGAGTGATTATAACCGGCGGCGTAATCTATATAAGTATAAACCTGCCCGGCGGTAACCAGTACTCCTGTAACGTTCATATAAGAATCAGTAAAATTGCTCTTATGTTTTTGCATATAACCAAAATCGTTATAGAATTCCAAATTAGAAACGGGCCCCAGGTTTACAGGGATATTTCTTGAAATTGCCAGGGAATATAAGTTAAAGTCGGCAGCTACTTCATAAGGTGCGCCATAAGCACCAAAACTTAAAGCTTCCCTGTTTTCTCCTTCAGCATTAATTGGATTATGCGAAGCGGTTAAAGCCTGGGCTTTTAAATTCCAACGATTTTGAGTGATTTCGTAATGCGCGGCCAAACCATAATGATTTCCGGTTTCCTGGGTGTCTAAATTATAGAGGCCGCCATATTGTGCCGAAATGCCTAATCTATTAGCAGCCTTATCTCCAAATTTATAAACGAATTTCCCGTTGAATTGATTTATTTCTTTGTTTCTGCCAACAACATCATAAGAATATCTACTGGTAGAAGATTCGGTATCACTGCCAAATCGCAATTCTTCCGAATTTTTGAAGAATGCAAAGTGATATTCATATTTCTCCCCGGCGTGAATATATTTTATACCCATATCGTGATCGTCTTCCAGCCCCATATAATAGGTTAAATTAAAAAACCAGTTGTGGGAATTATATTGCTGAATACCAAATGGAACCTGGGTAAGGCCAATTTGAATTTCGTCTATATCATTAAATTTATATCCCATCCAGCCTTGCTTCATTACGCCACCGCCAAAAGCGTCAGAGTATAATCTATATTCAGCATTTAAGTAAACCCCTTTATATTTTGCATTAAAGTTTACTCTAAAAATATCGTAACCAAAATCACCACCACGGTTTTTTTGTCCGTCTTTCCAGGAAGAAAGGTTGTAATTATAACGAAGCGCACCACCAACAGATACTTCTGGTTCTTCCTGCGCGGTTAAAGGAGCTACTATAAATATACAGAAAATAGCTAAACAGAATTTCCAGGTAAATACACCTTTCGAAATAGGTTGTTTTTGCATTAAGGTTTAGGTTGGTTGAATTTCAAATTAACTTAATTTAAAACGGAAACTCTTAATAATGAATTAGATTAACTTTTATTTAATTAAATATAACAGCTGTTAAGAGAGCTATAGGTTTTGTATTCTAGAAGGAGATAAATAAAGCTATGGGCAATAAAATGCCCACCAGCAGCTTTAAAATATAAAAGATTTTAACTGAAGAAAAACAACTTTAAATTTTGATGAATTTTAACAAACAGGCTAGTGCAATAACAATCACACCCAGAACATATGGCCGGGTGATTTGATAAAATAAGTGATAAGTAGAACGAGGCCTACCTTGCACTTAAAGAAATTTTTATAAGCTATTTACCGTTTTTCTTATTGCAACTAAATTACCTAGTAATTTTTCCAGATAGTTAAGATCTAGCATATTAGCACCGTCACTTTTAGCGTTGGCCGGGTCAAAATGGGTTTCTATAAACAGGCCATCTACTTTATTTACTATTCCTGCGCGGGCAATAGTTTCTATCATTTCCGGTCTGCCTCCGGTAACACCGCTGCTTTGGTTGGGTTGTTGGAGAGAATGAGTGACATCTAAAACGGTAGGAGCAAATTCACGCATAGTGGGAATTCCCCTAAAATCTACAATCATATCCTGGTAACCAAACATAGTCCCACGATCGGTAACCATAACCTGTTCGTTATTGCAATCGGTTACTTTGGTAACCGCGTGTTTCATACTTTCAGGACTCATAAACTGTCCTTTTTTAAGATTAACCACTTTTCCGGTTTCTGCGGCGGCAACTACTAAGTCTGTTTGCCGCACCAAAAAGGCTGGGATTTGGAGAATATCTACATATTCAGCAGCCATTTTTGCGTCGCTTATTTCGTGAATATCGGTTATAGTAGGGATCTCAAAAGTTTCAGAAACTTTTCTAAGAATTTTGAGAGCTTTTTCATCCCCAATTCCTGTAAAACTATCAATTCTGCTGCGATTAGCTTTTTTAAAAGATCCTTTAAAAACGTAGGGAATTTCCAGTTTATTGGTTATTTCAACTACTTTTTCGGCTATTCTCAGCGCCATTTCTTCACCTTCAATTGCACAGGGCCCGGCTAGTAAAAAGAAATTGTTAGAATTAATATGTTTTAACTGCGGAATCTTTTCAAGTTTCATAAAATGGGAATTAGGAAAGCAAAGGTAACAGAATTAAGCGGGTGTTACAATTCAAAAAATAAGTGTTTTCCCGAGTTTAATTTTCTGCTTACTACATTATACGTAAGAACTATTTGTTGTAATTTCCCGTGGTAATTTTTAAAATATGGAACTGCAACATTTGCTAATTTCTGAACTACAACACGAAGTTGTGCTTACCGAAAAATTTTTGAAACGTATTCCTGCCGATAAATTGGACTGGCGACCACATAAAAAATCAATGAGCATAAAGCAATTAGCGAATCATCTAGCTGAAATTCCCAGTTGGATAACTGCTACTATGGAAATGGACGAAATGGATATGGCTGGTTATAAATCTCCAGATTTTGATAGTATGGAGGAAATCCTCGAAATTTTGCAGAATAATACCTCTGAAGCCGAAGCTGCTTTAAGAAAACCGGATAGTGAATATGAGAAAAACTGGAAAATGATGCAGGATGGAAAAGTGTTAATGGATATGCCTAAATATTCTGTTCTTAGAATGATGGTCCTTAATCAATTGCCGCACCACAGGGCGCAATTGGGCGTTTATTTTAGATTACTGGATATACCTCTGCCGGCTACTTATGGGCCATCAGCCGACGAAAATTAAAAGATCAATTTTAAATCCTTAGCTTTGCAAAAATTTTAGCTATGCAAGGATTAAAAGAACAGTTCAGTAATTATTATACCCCTAAGCGTTTACTTATCAACGCACTAATAATGACGGCTGCTACCATTTTCTTTATCTATCAAAGACCAGAAGAACCTTTACTCGGTATTGGTTTTGGAACTATTGCTACTATTTATTTTGGATTCTTCGTATATAAAAGGCTAAAATCTACTTCCTGATTTTATTAAATTCCATATTCAAAATTAACCTTTTGAATATCAGTTAATTTGCTTCTATATTTTTTATTTTGAATTAGTCGCCTCAGATACTTGTATCTTTAAAATTAGCCGTACATTTGCAGCCTTAAAAATGAGGCGCTTATATGACAGCTATTAAAAACATCGCGATTATCGCGCACGTAGACCACGGTAAAACTACCCTGGTAGACAAGATTATGTATCACTGCCGTTTGTTCAGAGATAACCAGAACACTGGAGATCTTATCCTGGATAATAACGACCAGGAACGGGAACGTGGTATTACCATTACTTCTAAAAACGTATCGGTAGTCTATAAAGACACCAAAATCAATATTATTGATACTCCTGGTCACGCCGATTTTGGTGGAGAGGTAGAACGAGTATTAAATATGGCCGATGGGGTTCTATTATTGGTAGATGCCTTTGAAGGTCCAATGCCGCAAACCCGTTTTGTGTTGCAAAAAGCTATAGACCTTGGTTTAAAACCTTGCGTTGTAGTGAATAAGGTAGATAAACCAAACTGTACTCCAGATGAGGTACACGAAAAGGTTTTTGACCTTATGTTTGAATTAGGTGCTGAAGAATGGCAGCTTGATTTCCCAACAGTTTACGGTTCAGCGCTTAATAACTGGATGAGCGACGATCCAGATGTAAAAACAGATAATATTGAACCGCTTCTTGATATGGTACTGGAACACATTCCATCGCCTAAAGTACAGGAAGGTTCTCCTCAAATGCTTATTACTTCTTTAGACTTTTCTTCTTTTACAGGAAGAATCGCTATAGGTAGATTACAACGTGGGCATTTAAAAGAGGGAATGCAGGTTTCATTAGTGAAGCGTGACGGGAGTATAAAAAAGACAAGAATTAAAGAACTTTTTATTTTTGAAGGTTTAGGCCGTAAAAAAGTAGACGAAGTTCAACCAGGTGATATTTGTGCTATTGTTGGTCTTGAAGGTTTTGAAATTGGTGATACTATTGCTGATATTGAAAACCCCGAAGGACTTAAAACCATCGCTATAGATGAGCCTACAATGAGTATGCTTTTCACCATTAACGATTCTCCTTTCTTCGGAAAAGATGGAAAATTTGTGACTTCAAGGCATATTAAAGAAAGACTTACCAAGGAATTAGAGAAAAATCTTGCCCTTAGGGTAAAGGAAACCGATAGTGCCGATAAATTTTTGGTTTATGGCCGTGGGGTAATGCACCTTTCTGTACTTATTGAAACAATGAGAAGAGAAGGTTACGAGCTTCAAATTGGACAGCCACAGGTAATTATCAAGGAAATTGATGGTGAAAAATGTGAGCCGGTTGAAGAACTAACTATAGATTTACCTGAAGAAGTTTCAGGAAAAGCTGTAGAAATGGTAACGATGCGAAAAGGAGAAATGCTAAGCATGGAAACCCGTGGCGAACGTATGATCATACAGTTTATGATTCCTTCGCGAGGAATTATAGGTTTGCGTAATCAGTTGCTTACTGCTACTGCAGGTGAAGCGATTATGGCTCACCGTTTTAAAGAATATCAGCCGTTGAAAGGTGGAATTCCACAGCGTCAAAACGGTTCTTTAATTTCTATGGAACGCGGAAAAGCAATTCCTTATTCTATTGATAAATTACAGGATAGAGGGAAGTTTTTCGTAGATCCGGGAGAAGAAATTTATGAAGGTCAGGTAATTGGTGAAAATTCCCGTCAGGATGATATGGCGGTAAATATTACCAAAACCAAAAAGCTTTCTAACGTACGTTCTTCTGGTGCCGATGATAAAGCGAAGATTGTACCTGCACTTAAGTTCTCTTTGGAAGAAGCCTTAGAATATATTCAGAAAGATGAGTATGTTGAGGTTACTCCAAGTCACTTAAGGTTGCGTAAAATTTATCTTACCGAAAACGAGCGTAAGAGAAATAAAATAGTTTAATCACTCAACTTTAAAGAGTTTGTTTGCTAATTTTCAAAAGGCGTCATGCTGAACTTGTTTCAGCATCTAATAACTTAGAACCTGAAACGAGTTCAGGTTGACGTTAAAAGAGAATTTTCAAACAAACTCTTCTTTTTTATATGGAATTCCTGGGAATTAGTCTTACTGAATGGATAGGTTATCTAGCCTCCTTTTTTGTAGCGATTTCTTTCTTTATGAAGAATATCATAAAGCTTAGAATTGTAAATAGCCTGGGTTGTGTCTTTTTTATTGTCTACGGAGTTTTAATAGATTCCTGGCCGGTAATTATTACCAACGCGGTAATTGTTTGTGTAAATTTCTATTACCTTTTTATCAATAAAAAACCGCACAGGGTAAAAGCTGATGAAGTTCAGCCTTAAACCGATTTTTGAACAACTTCAAAAACACGCTGCCCATCGCATTTTAAAGTTTTTGAAGGATATTTAAGCAGTAAAGCATAATCGTGCGTAGCCATAAGAATGGTGTTCCCATTTTTGCTAATTTCCTGAAGTACTTCCATAACTTCTACTGAAGTTTGCGGGTCCAGGTTTCCGGTAGGTTCATCGGCAAGAATAAGTTCAGGGTCGTTTAAAAGAGCACGTGCAATAGCTACCCGTTGCTGCTCCCCGCCAGAGAGTTGATAAGGAAATTTAAATCCTTTAGATTTCATTCCTACTTTATCTAAAACCTCGTCAATTTTAAGATCCATTGCTTTTTGGTCTTTCCAGCCGGTTGCTTTTAGTACAAAAAGTAAATTGTCTTTTATATTTCTATCGGTTAACAATTTAAAATCCTGGAAAACCACACCAAGTTTTCGTCTTAAAAAAGGAATATCTTTTTCCTTAAGTGTACGCAAATTAAAGTCTACAATAGTTCCCTCACCTTCGGTAAGTGGTAAATCGCCGTAAAGTGTTTTCATAAAACTACTTTTTCCGGTTCCGGTTTTACCAATAAGATAAACAAAATCGCCTTTGTTTATGTGTACATCTACTTCAGATAAAATAAGGCTTTCACGCTGGTAAATAGCAGCGTTATTTAATTCCAGGACGGTATTAGACATAAAGTTTTAGGCTTTTCTTCAGTGTAAAAATATCGGTAAATATACATTTTTCAAAAGGCGCGGGTTTACTTTTTTTTACATTAACATAATTATCACTTTATATCGGCGTTAATAAAGCAAGGTTTAAATTATCTTTGAATACTCAACTTAAAAATCAATAAATGACACCTAACAAAATTTTACTGTTTGTTGTTTTAATTTTCTTCTCTTTTAAAGGAATTTCTCAGCGATCGGCTAACTATACCCACGATCTCGCTGAATTTAACAAAGCTCTTGAACTTTATAATAATCAGCAATTTTTGGCTGCCCAAAACTTGTTTGATGAAGTAAAAGAGCAAACCGATGACGAGAAAATTGAAGGAGATTGTGCTTACTATATTGCCAATGCGGCCGTAAGGTTAAACCAACCCGGCGCCGACAGGTTAATGGAGCGCTTTGTAAGTCGTTATCCCACCAGCACAAAAACTAATTCGGCTTATTTGGATGTAGCCGATTATTATTTTCAAACCGGAAAATATTCCCTTGCCCGCAAGTGGTATGATAAAGTTGATGAAAAAAGTATGAGCAGGGCAGAAAGGGAACGCTATTATTTTAATAATGGCTACGCCTATTTTAGAGCTAAACAATACGACCAGGCGCGCACATATTTAGAAAGGGTTCGGGATTCGCAGGAGTTTGGTTCGCAGGCAAAATATTACATTGGTTATATGGCCTACGAGGGTGATGATTATGAGGAAGCCAATCAAAATTTTGAAGCGGTACGTAGTAACGATAGGTACAGTGAAGACCTTTCTTATTTCCAGGCCGATATGAACTTTAAACTGGGTAATTTCGAGGAAGCTATAAAACTGGCTAAAGAACAATTACAAAGTTCTAATCGTATAGAACGTTCGCAATTAAATAAGATTATTGGTGAAAGTTATTTCAACTTAGAGCAGTATGAAGAGGCGCTGCCTTATTTAAAAGAATATGATGGTGAACGCGGAAAATGGAATAATACCGATTATTACCAGTTGGGTTATGCTTATTACAAGCAGGGAGATTACGAAAAAGCAATCTCTGAATTCAATAAAATTATTGATGGAAAAAATGAGATTGCCCAAAACGCCTATTATCATTTAGCGCAATCTTATTTAGAATCTAACCAAAAACAGCAGGCTTTAAACGCATTTAAAAATGCCAGTGAAATGGATTTCAATTCTCAAATCCAGGAGGATGCGTATATGAATTATGCAAAACTCAGTTATGAGATTGGGAATAGTTATGAAAGTCCGTCGCAGGTTTTAATCAATTATATTGAAAAATACCCGGAATCTGAAAACCGGGAAGCCATGGAAAGTTTACTTATAGATTCTTTCCTTACTTCAGGAAATTTTGAGGAAGCAATGCGCTTGCTGGAAAACAATCGCAACTTTAGCGATAAACAAGCCTATCAAAAAGTAGCTTACTATTACGGACTTCAGTTATATGAAGAAGGTGATTATGAAAGAGCGATTAATAATTTTGAAAAAGCACTTTCTGAACCCAGAGATCAAAAAATTACGGCTAAAGCTACTTTCTGGAAAGCCGAAAGCGAATATAACATCAACCGAATTGATGATGCTATAATTGGATATCGTGAATTTTCAGGAATGAATGCCGCACAAGGCACCGATGAACTTGAAAATCTTGATTATAACCTTGGGTATGCATATTTTAAAAAGAATGAGTATGCAAGAGCAATAGAATATTTTAAACGTTATTCTGAAAACGGCGCGAACGAGGTTGCCCGTAGAAACGATGCTTTATTAAGATTAGGAGATACTTATTTTGTGAGCAGCCAGTACTGGCCGGCGATTGAAGCTTATAACAAAGCACTTTCGTTAAGTGGCGATAATGATTACGCTGCGTTTCAAAAAGCAATGAGTTATGGGTTTATTGATAGAAGAGATACAAAAATTTCTGACCTAAAAAGCTTTATAAATCAATATTCCCGTTCTTCTTTTAGAGACGATGCAATGTATGAATTGGGAAATACTTATGTTGCTGCAAATAATACTTCTGAAGCCTTATCTGCTTACGACAGGCTAATTAGAGAGGTGCCGCAAAGTGCATTTGTACCCAAAGCAATGCTTAGGCAGGCGCTTATTCATTATAATGCCGATAACGGCAATCGTGCTTTAGAAAGATTGAAAAAGGTGGTAAACGATTATCCTAACACACCTGAAGCTATGCAGGCCGTTTCTACAGCAAGAATGGTTTACGTAGATCTTGGCCGAACCGATGAGTATGCAAGCTGGGTACAAAATATAGATTTTGTTGAAGTGACAGATGCCGATTTGGATAATACTACTTACGAGTCTGCAGAAAATCAATATTTCAAGAATGAATATGACAGGGCGATTAGTGGCTTTGAAAATTACCTGCAACGTTTTCCTAATGGAATTCATTCTATAAACGCGAACTTCTATTTAGGACAAATGTATTTTAGAAATGGAAACAAGCAGAAAGCGGCTGCCAATTACCGTTCAGTAGCCGATAAGCCTAAAAATGAATTCACCGAAGATGCGCTTTCAAGATTATCTGAAATCTTACTTGAAAATAAAAATTACCGGGAAGCGGTAAGTTATTTAGAAAGATTAGAGAAGGAAGCGAGTTCTGAACAGAATGTGATTTTTGCACAATCTAATCTTATGAAATCTTACCTGGAATTAGACCAGCCAGGAAAGGCTGCAACTTATGCCGATAAGGTGTTGGCTAATTCAGCGTCAGATTCAGAGGCGAGAAACGATGCGCGTGTAATAGTGGCACGTGCTGCTTTTGCTTCCGGAAATATGAGTAAAGCAAAAAGTGCTTATTCAGAAATTCAAAAAACTGCTAAGGGAGAATTGGCTGCTGAAGCTTTATATTACGATGCTTACTTTAAAAATGAAAGCGGAAATTACGAAGCTTCTAACGCAGCGGTGCAAATCCTGGCAAAAGACTTCTCTGGCTATAAACGCTGGGGCGCTAAAGGCCTAGTTTTAATGGCCGATAACTTCTACGAGCTGGATGATGCTTACCAGGCTACTTATATTCTGGAAAACGTAATCAATAATTTCTCTAATTATCCCGAAATTGTTCAGGAAGCTAAGCAGGAATTGTCCAGAATAAAGACAGAAGAAGCAAAAACCAATTCTTCGGTAGAAGCGAACAACTAATTCAACTTTCAATCTAACATTTAAGAATTTCTATATGCAAATGTTTTCAATAAAAAGAAACCTGTTTTTAAGTCTGTTTTTAATGAGTGGGCTTCTTTTTGCTCAGGATCCTATAGACAGCGAAACTGTAACCGTAGTAAAACCATATACCCCAACAGTTAAAGATGCAAATAAAATAAAACAAACTCCCAAAGAGTCAGATTCTGTGCGGACAGAGAAAAGACCGGTGCAATACAGTATATTTTCAGTGCCTGTAGCTTCTACTTTTACACCGGCAAAAGGGCGTGCTACCACGGTAGAAAGAGAACGCCCGGTAAAGGTTTACGATAATTATGCAAGTCTTGGATTTGGAAATTATGGCAACCTTTTAGCCGAATTTTACAGTAACCTGGAAGTGAACCGCACCGATAATTTTGGGGTTTATTTAGACCATAATTCCTCCCAGGGTGGAATTGATGGGATTGCGCTAGACGATAAATTTTATGATACCGAGCTTAACCTAAGTTATAACTCAAAAACGAGAAATTTAGGTTGGAAAACCGAAGTAGGCGCGCAGCACCAGTTATTTAACTGGTATGGTTTACCGCAAGATGCTAATTTTAGCAACGAAGAAATAAATTCAATAGATCCTGCACAAAATTATTTTTCAGCTTATGCAGGAGCCGAAATTGAGCTTTACGATTCTTTTTTTGACAATGCCCGTGGTACTTTTAGGCATACCGGAGATTCCTATTCTTCTTCAGAAAATCATTTTGATGCCCGCGGTACTTTTGAACTGAATATTGCCGATGAGTTAATCACCACAAATATTTATACTGATATTGTAAACGGACAAATGGGAGAACAATTCCTGGCAACCGATACTTACGATTATACTTTTATGAATTTCGGTATAAATCCCAGTTTATTAATTTTAAGAGATGATCTTACTTTAAATCTTGGCGTTGCATTTTTCTATAGTCAGGATGTAGAAAACAGTGATGGTAATTTTTATATCTATCCTAAAGTAACCGCTAGCTATAGATTAGGGGGCGATTATTTTACCCCTTACGCCGGTTTGGAAGGTGGCCTGCAACAAAACACCTATTATAGTTTTATACAGGAGAATCCTTACGTTTTTCCGGGCTTGGTAATAAAACCTACAGATAATGAGTATAATGCTTATGTTGGTGCCAAAGGGAAATTAAGCAATAGTATTTCTTATAATTTTAAAACCGGTTATGAGTCGCAGTTTAACAAAGCTTTGTTTAGACGAAATGCCCGGGCTAACGATATCACTACAGAAAATTATGCCTACGGAAATTCTTTTGAAGTGGTTTATGACGATGTGAAAACCCTTTCGGTTGCCGGGGAATTAAATGTAGATGTAAACCGAAATTTTAGATTGGGAATTAATGCTGAATATTTTAATTACAGCACAGATAACCAGGTTGAAGCCTGGAACCTTCCAGATTTTAAAGCTTCATTAAATGCCGATTATCAAATTAATGAAAAGTGGTATACCGGCGCTAATTTATTTTACGTGGGCGAGCGTTTCGACCAGGAAAGAATTGCTTCAGCAGGAGAGCCTTCTATGAATACAATTAGCCTTGATAGCTATTTTGATGTGAACGCTCATTTAGGCTATAGGTTTAACGATAGGCTTTCAATATTTGCTAAAGGAAGTAACCTTTTAAATAACGATTACCAACGTTGGACAAATTTCCAGGTACAGGGATTACAAGTACTGGCAGGAGCGACTTATAAATTCGATTTTTAATAAAAAAGCCATCTTTAAATTAAAAAAAGCATCATTTATTGATGCTTTTTTTTGTTATTAATAATATCTTCGGCCAAATAATAGCCGGTAGGGAGCTTCAATTCAAGTGTTTATAGGAGTTGGTAAGGGAAAATTCCTTAACAATAACACAACATTGGAAATTCAAAATTAACAATAGAACTAACTAATATTGTACCCAAATTTTTAAGGAGGTCTTTTAGTAAAGACCAAAATCTAAATATCAAAATTATTAAAAAAGCTACTTAAATGGCAAAAGGCAAAAAGTTTAAAAGGAGTGACCGGTCCCGTCCCTATTTGAATATTCTGGACTTTATGGTTCAGGAAAAGGCATTCCTTGCAATTGTTATAGTTGGTATTATTATGGCCGGTATTTTTACCGGTAATAAAACTGCAGCCATGTGGCTTGGTTTTTTCTTCGCTGCCTATGCAACGGTAGCTAATGATAGTATCCAGTCTTTGGGAACTTTTATTGAAAGTAATAAAGCTAAACGTTGGTGGATTTTATGGCTCTACGTGGGTTCTATTTTTTTGGGAGTAGTAAGTTTCAGTTGGTTTTATTTTGATGGCGATGTAACTTTCCAAAGGTTACTTAAACCCGATGGATCCTCACCATATCCGCACCCTGAATCCTTCAGTTTCTTTCAAATTATAGCACCTTTAGTTTTATTAATTTTAACCAGGCTTAAAATGCCGGTTTCTACCACTTTTCTTATTTTAAGTGTGTTTAGTGCCGATACTTCGGGGATTACTTCGGTAGTCTGGAAAAGCTGGACAGGCTATATTATGGCTTTTATACTATCGTTTTTAGTATGGTATCTTTCTTATAATTTTATAAAAAAATACTTTAAAAGCAGGAAATTTAATCACAGCTGGACAGCAGTTCAATGGATTGTAAGTGGTACACTGTGGGGAGTTTGGGTAATGCAAGATGGAGCTAATATAGCAGTATTCCTTCCGCGAAGCCTGGACACTTTTCAATTTATAGTCTTTGCTTTAACAATATTTGGTGGCCTGGGACTATTATTTTACTTAAGGGGAGATAAAATTCAGGAAGTGGTGAGTGAAAAATCCAGGATTTCTGATATTCGTGCAGCCACCTTAGTAGATTTAACCTATGTAATCCTGCTTATTTACAAACTATTTATAAGTACCGTACCAATGAGTACCACCTGGGTTTTCCTTGGAATTATTGGTGGTAGGGAAATTGCAATTAGTTTGGCAAGAACTAAAAAAGGCAAAAAACACCGTAAGAAAGCAGGTAGAATGATCTTTAAAGATTTTGCATATGCTATGATTGGTTTATTCGTGTCTGTAGGTCTTGCCGCAGCGGCAAATAAAAGTATACGTGATCAAATTATAAATGCTATTTTTTAAGCATTAATTAAATAAAATTCATAAAATGCGCCTTTAATGGGCGCATTTTTTATTTTTATACGAAAATTGACAATAATGAGAAAAATATTACTTTTCGGGCTATTGAGTCTGATGCTTATTTCCTGTAATTCTGAAGATAAAGAGAAAGCAGATCTTCTTGTTTTTAATGCTGAAATTTATACTGTAGATAATAATTTTAGTTCTGCTGAAGCTTTTGTAACTAAAGATGGCAAATTCCTGGAAATAGGAACCGCAGAAGCGCTAGAGAAAAAATATGAAATTACTGAAAAGCTAGACGCCGGTGGCAAAAGTGTATTTCCCGGTTTTATAGATGGGCACGCCCACTTCTACCGCCTGGGTTTACAACAGCAGCGTGTAGATCTCACCGGTACCAAAAGTTTTGATGAAGTTGTACAGCGAATTGTTGATTTTCAAAATCAGCGTGGCGCAGAATTTATAACCGGGAGAGGATGGGATCAAAACGACTGGGAAAACAAAGAATTTCCCACAAAAGATACCCTGGATGAATTATTTCCCGATACTCCAATTGCTGTTACCCGTATAGACGGTCACGCACTTTTAGCCAATCAGGCTGCCTTAGATAAAGCGGGAATAACTACCGAAACTCCTTTTGATGGTGGCGATATTGAACAAAAAAATGGCAGGCTTACCGGAATTATCGTAGATAATCCTATGAGTCTAATTACCAATGCTCAACCGGAACCTTCTACGCAAGAGCAGGTGAACGCCTTGCTGGACGCTCAAAAAATTTCTTTTGAATACGGACTTACCACGGTGGTAGATGCGGGAATTGATAGGGAAACTATAGAACTTATGGATAGCCTTCACCGGGAGGAAAGTCTTAAAATAAGGCTGTATGCGATGATTAGTAATACCGAAGAAAATCTTGATTATTATCTGGACAAAGACCCAATTAAAACCGAAAGATTAAATGTACGGTCGGTTAAATTTTATGGTGATGGTGCACTTGGTTCCAGGGGCGCGGCTTTAAAAGAAGAATATAGCGATCGTGCCGGCCATTTTGGGGCTTTACTTTCACCGGTTGAAGATTTTAAAGAAACCGCTGAACGCCTTGCTGCTTCAAAGTTTCAGTTAAATACACACGCTATTGGAGATTCAGCTAATTACCTGGTTTTAAAAACTTACGATGAACTTTTAAAAGATGGTGGAGACCGCCGTTGGAGGGTAGAACATTCCCAGGTAATAGATACGGCAGATTTTAAGTATTTCAGCAAAAATATTATTCCGTCGGTACAGCCTACACACGCAACCAGTGATATGTACTGGGCAGAAGATCGTTTGGGTGAAGAAAGAATGCATGGTGCATATGCCTTTAAAAAATTACTGGACCAGGCCGGAATTGTAGCTTTAGGAACCGATTTTCCGGTAGAAGAAGTGAGCCCGTTTCTTACTTTTTACGCTGCTGTTGCAAGACAGGATACCAATAATTTCCCTGAAGATGGTTTTATGATGGAGCAGGCCTTATCTCGTGAAGAAACTTTAAAAGGAATGACTATTTGGGCGGCTTACGCTAATTTTGAAGAAAAAGAAAAAGGAAGTATTGAAGCAGGGAAATTTGCAGATTTTATAATCCTTGATAAGGATATTATGAAAGTTGATGCCGCTGAAATTCCTGGAATAAAAATTTTGGAAACTTACATAAATGCTGAAAAAGTATATTAATGCATTCTATTAAAATAGATATCTTTGCACTTTAAAAATATAAGAAAATGAACGACGGATTATATGCTAAATTTTATACCACTAAAGGCCAGATTTTAGTGGAACTGGAATACGAAAAAGCACCGGGAACGGTTGGGAATTTTGTAGGTCTTGCTGAAGGTAAACTGGAAAACGACGCTTTTCCGCAAGGAAAACCTTATTATAACGATCTTAAATTTCACCGTGTGATTCCTAATTTTATGATTCAGGGTGGTGACCCGCAGGGAACAGGTGTTGGTGGCCCGGGATATAAATTTGAAGATGAAATTCATCCCGATTTAAAACACGATGCCCCGGGAAAACTTTCTATGGCAAACGCCGGTCCCGGAACTAATGGAAGCCAGTTTTTTATTACGCATACCGAAACTCCCTGGTTAGACGGGAAACACACTGTTTTTGGTAGCGTTATTGAAGGCCAGGATGTGGTAGATAGTATTAAGCAAGGAGATAAAATTGAAAAATTGGAAATCCTTAGAGCTGGAGAGAAAGCAGAAAACTTTAATGCTGTAGAGTCTTTTAGACAATTTGATGGCGCTAAAGCTAAAAGAGAAGAAGCTGCTAAAAAAAGGGAAGACGAACTGCTTGGAAAGCTTTCAGAAGGTTTTAAAACCACAGAAAGCGGACTTAGATATAAAATTGAAAAGAAAGGCGAAGGCGCAAAACCTGAAAAAGGACAAACCGTTTCAGTTCATTACAAAGGAATGCTTACCGATGGTAGTGTTTTTGATTCTTCTTACAAGAGAAATCAGCCACTGGAATTTCCGGTAGGAGTAGGGCACGTAATTAGCGGATGGGATGAAGGTATTTTACTATTGAATGTTGGAGACCAGGCCCGTTTTGTGATTCCTTCACATTTGGCTTACGGGGAACAGGGCGCCGGTGGTGTGATACCGCCAAACGCAGCTTTGGTTTTTGATGTGGAATTGGTTGCGGTAAAATAAAAGCCCCCTAACCCCCGAAGGGGGAACTTAAATAAAAAAATACCTCACAAGTTTCAATAACCTGTGAGGTATTTTTTTATGACGTCATCCTGAATTTATTTCAGGATCTAAGTTGTTTCAAATTATAAAAGCTTAGAATCTCGATGTAAATTCAGGATGACGTGCTTAATAGCAGTTCGTTTTACTTAGAATCTGGCTGCGGGGTCATTCTAAGGTATGGTTTTACCTCTTTAAAACCTTTAGGGAACATCTCTTTGGCATCTTCATTAGAAACCGAAGGACTTATCACTACATCGTCTCCGTGCTTCCAGTTAGCCGGTGTGGCTACTTTTTGGTAGGCGGTAAGTTGTAGCGAATCTATTACCCTAAGTAATTCATCAAAATTTCTCCCGGTACTGGCGGGGTAGGTAATCATTAATTTGATGGTTTTATCTGGCCCAATTACATAAACCGAACGTACTGTAAGCGTGTTGTCGGCTTTAGGGTGAATCATTCCGTATAGGTTAGAAACCTTCTTATCTTCATCGGCAATAATTGGGAAATTAACTGTAGTGTTCTGGGTTTCGTTAATATCGTCTATCCAGCCTTTATGAGATTCAACGCCGTCTACACTTAAAGCCATTACTTTAGTGTTACGGGCTTCAAATTTATCTTTATATTTCGCTACCGTTCCTAACTCGGTAGTACAAACCGGAGTATAATCGGCAGGGTGCGAAAATAAAATTCCCCAGCTATCTCCTAAATAATCGTAAAAATTGATTTTTCCTTCTGAAGTTTCAGCATCAAAATTTGGTGCTTTATCTCCTAATTTTAATTCGCTCATAATATTATATTTTTAGTGATTCGAATTATAAAATTAAAGAATAATATTCAGTAAAACCTATTAAACCAATAGGATTTACTTGCTTTGTGATAAGATTAACTGATTGTTACTTTTTGATTTAAAAATGAGCAAATTTTCTATGCTTAAGATTCCGGGGCATATTTCCATTTAATACTACAGCCCAAACTGGGTTTCTGTAGCTCAGGAACTTTTTTATTAGAAAGTACGGCATCCATAGCATCCCGCAAATGCCTACCGTTTACGGGAATTCCATTTCCGGGGCGGGAATCGTCTAACTGGCCGCGATAGATTAGTTTTAATTCATCGTCAAAAAGATAGAAATCTGGTGTACAGGAAGCTTTATAAGCTCTTGCTACTTCCTGGGATTCGTCATAGAGATAAGGAAAAGAATATTGATGTTTCCTGGCTACTTCGTTCATATTATCAGGATGGTCTGCCGGGTAATTTTCTACGTCATTACTCATAATAGCGGCAAAACCAAAACCTAAAACCCGGTAATCGCCTGCCAGTCTTACTATTTCTTCGTTTACATGTTTTACAAACGGGCAGTGGTTGCTTATAAACATAATTAAAGTGCCCTTTTTTCCCCGAATATTTTTTAGAGAATACCTATTGCTGGTAATTACATCTACAAGGTTAAAATCTGGGGCCCTGGTACCCAAAGCGATCATATTTGATGCAGTTCTGGCCATAGTCTCTTTTCTTATAAATTTACTCGATAATCTAGAATTAAAATGCTCCAGCGCTTGCTTCGAAATTAAAATATTTTTCCATATTTATGCTTCGCTGGCTCGCACAAGGTAATTTACGAATTCACTTCGGAATAGCCACTTTTTTTCTAAATTGGACTTAAAAATAAACTATGGAAATTTCCTGGAAAGATTTTGAAAAAGTGGAAATGCGAATAGGGACTATTACTGAAGTTTCCGACTTTCCTGAAGCGAAAAATCCTGCCTACAAAATGCTTATCAATTTTGGAAAAGAAATTGGGGAAAGAAAAACTTCGGCTCAAATCACTAAGCGTTACAAAAAAGAGGATTTACTCCACAGGCAAATTGTAGCGGTGGTTAATTTTCCGAAGAAACAGATCGCTAATATTATGAGCGAATGTTTGGTTTTGGGGGCAGTAGGTGAAAACAATGATATCGTCCTACTAAACCCCGATTTTAAAGTTGAAAACGGTTTGCGAGTGGGTTAAAATTAATCTTCTATTTTTTCATATTTACTCCCACAAGGTTCAATACATCTTGGGCTATGAGGATAAATAAATAATTTTCCTTCTTTTAATTCATATTTAAGCTCAAAAGTATTTTCACCGCAATCTGTACTTATTATTTTTTCAGCGTTATCGTAAGAGGTTTCATTTATATCCTCTTCGTTGCAAAAGCTACCTGAAGTCTTCACTAAACCATTAGAGGTAAATTCAAGGGTTCTTCCATTTTCAACAGTTTGCCAGGTACCGCTTCCGTCACCGGGATCGGCAAGGGTTTCGGTTAATTGCCATTTTCCGGTAATTTCTTCGTTATCTAAATTAAGATCTGGACTATTTGGAGTGGTAGAACAACTTGTTATCGCTGCGAATAATACAATTAAGAGCAAATTTCTCATCTTTTGGTTTTTAGTTATATTAAATAGATGCACACACCCACAAAAGGTTGCGTGCATCTATCCAGAAATTTACATTTCATCGCCAAAGAAGATGGCATTCATCAATAATTTATTGGTTCCAAACCAGAAAGCTCTGAAGTTGGTATTATCTGTAAACAAAATCACATTTCCGCGTCCCATTCCTGTATGTTTAAAAGGAACCGTACCGGCAATAGAATCTAATCTGGGTGCGCTAATATAACCGCTTAATAAAGGTTCTTCAGCATACTGAATTGGGTTATTATAACTCTGTTTATCTGCTTCTACAAAGATCGTGGTATTCCTAAATAAAGGAAGTTTATCATTGGTATAACCAAAGTTCACGGGATGAGAACGATCTATATTTGCTTCAAATATAGCACCGCCAATTCCCTGTGCACCTCTAAAATCTCTTTGTTCTTCAAAACTTATATTCTCTGCAACCAGGCTGTCTTTTTTAATTTCGAGATCCATAAAATTTTCTTTTTCAAAAAAGCGTGCTGCATTGCGATAACCAATTAAAGTTCCGCCATCGCGAACCCATTCTTTTAATTTATCAATATCGCTGTTATCTAAAGCGCTGCCCCAGGAATTTGGCAGAATAATGGCAGTATATCTACTTAGATCTGCTCTTGAAAAATTTCGGGTGTCAAGTTTTGTAATTTTCATGTCATAACGCTGATCGAATAAATGCCAGATCTCACCAGCATCGTACGGCGTGATCCCTTCGCCTACAATTAAAGCAACTTTAGCAGGTTGCAATGCTCTAAATTGATTACTTCCAAGGTTTACGCCCTGGGTTAGACCGGTGTTTATCCCTTCTATTTGTACATTGGACTTTTGAGATACTTCTTGCAGAAATTGGTGCATTTCATCAGCCTCTAATTCCTGATTTTGAACCGGAATTAAAATTGTTCCATAATCGTATTCTTTATTTTCCAAAGAAAATGGTTGCATTCCAACTTTTGCACGCAAACCTTTTTCCAGGATCATATTTAAAGCTTTCGGTGAATAGAAATCGTGCCACTGCATCACATAAGCATAATTGCTTATTTCTACCTGATCAATTTCTGGCTTTTCCAGGTTTTTTATTTTCTCCCCGGCTTTATTCATTTTTACGTCTTCAGCATAATCCAGGTTGAAAGCTAAAGGAAGCGTCCAGGCCGAAATATCGTAGAATAAACTATCTTCAAACTCGGTTCTACGCTCAAACATAGCTTTTACCAATCTATGCTGGCGCTGATTTTTAGGAACTACATAAGCCGAATTTTTTTTGAAATTCTTCCCGTCAGATTCAAAATTTTCCTTGATTTTATGAATTTCTATTTTATGTTTTTCCAGGATTTTTGCCAGTTCGTAAGCTGATGAAGCATCTTTTTCACTGCCGAAAACATACGCACCATTTTCAGCAGAATTGCGGGCATTCTTATAAAAATCGCGTTGATAATTCAGGATTTTTTCGCGCATATTTTTAGCAGCCTCTAAAGTAGAAAGCGCTGCAGTAAATTGATTTCTTATGGTGAACGGAAAAGTAAGAATACCATTATCGGTTTCCTGGGCGTGACCACGAGAACTTCCCTGTTCAAAAAGAATTCCTATACTTCCATTAATATCGGGGAAAGTAGAGCCTTTTCCGTAGTAAAAATCGTCGTAGTTTTCTTCGGTATAATAAAAAGAGCCTAACTCATCAAAAGCTGCTGCGTGATAAGTCCCGATTTCCTTTGTGAGTTCCTGGTTAATATCGGGTGTAAGCGGGTGGGTTCTTGAGGGAATTCCCGGTTGGAAGAAAAAACTGGAATTAGAGCCCATTTCATGATGATCGGTTAAAATATTCGGCATCCATTTATGAAAAGTTTCAATGCGAGCCTGAGACTCCGGTAATTGTACCGGCAGCCAGTCTCTGTTCATATCAAACCAATAGTGATTTGTTCTTCCGCCCGGCCAAACTTCGTCGTACTCCCTATCTTGCGGATCGGGATTTATATTTTCACTTTTATGGGTATTAGCCCAGTAGGAGAAACGTTGTAAACCATCAGGATTAAAAGCTGGGTCAAAAAGAATAATCGTATTGTCTAATAATTCCTGAACTTCCTCACCTTCAGCCGCAGCCAGGTGATAAGCTGCTAAAAGCGCAGCATTAGAGCCGCTTGCTTCGTTCCCGTGAATGGAAAAACCCTGGTTTACTACAATAGGCATTTCTTCGGTATTAAGCGAAGAAGCGTTTTCCTGGGTTAGAGCAAGATGTTTTTCCCTGATTTCCTCCAGGTTATTATGGTTTTCTTCTGAAGTTATGATAAGCAGAATAAGCGGTCTGCCTTCATAGGTTTTGCCGCGATTTTCTACCTCAATTCTCGGGGAAACTCTTGCAAGTTCCCGCATATAATTTAAAAGTAAATCGTGGGTTACGTGCCATTCTCCCGGGATGTAGCCAATAATATCCTGGGGTTTTGGAATTTCTTCATTGTAACTTACATCCTGGGGTAGGTAATAATCTAAACTCAGTTCTTCTTGTTGGGCAAAAGCGCTAAAACAAAGAAAGAAAATAAGTAGGGGTAAAAGTCTTTGCATGTTATTTTTTGTTTGGTTATAAATATAAAAAAAACCGTCCTGAAAATATCGGGACGGTTTTGTATAGTTTTCAAATAGTTACCTCGAAACAAACGCCTGAGGCACTTTATAAAATTACTGTAATTTTAAGTTAAGCATTAGAGCAATTAATCTCAATGCTCAGGTAAAAATTTTAGATGTCGTCAAAACTCACATCGGTAAACTTCTCTGGAGAAACACCTTGCGTCTCACCGTTTTCTGAAGTTTCATATTCTTTTTTGAAATCTTTCTGGTGACGTTCGCTAATTACCTCTTCTCCTTTTTCATTCAGAATAAAGTCGGTCATTTCCTGTAAAATTTCATTAAAACCGGCAAAATCCTCTTTGTAAAGGTAAATTTTGTGTTTTTTGTAGAAAAAAGAACCATCGTCGTTGGTAAACTTTTTACTCTCGGTAATAGTTAGGTAATAATCGTCTGCACGTGTGGCTCTCACATCAAAGAAGTAAGTTCTTCTTCCGGCCCTTAGCACTTTAGAGAATATTTCTTCTTTCTCCATCATTCCCTTGTCGCTCATAAAATAGATTCTTTATAGTTTGGTTTTAGTACTGCTCAAAAATCTAAAAATTTTTAACATCTAGCAAAAAATTTTCACATTTCTTTTTCATTTAGCTGTTTTGCATACAATTCTTTGTAATAGCCTTGCTGGTTTAGTAATTGGGAATGAGTCCCTTGTTGCACTATAGCACCGTCTTCCAGGATAATAATTTTATCGGCATTTTTTGCTGAAGAAATCCTGTGGCTAACAATAATTGTAGTTTTTTCTTTTGAAATTTTAAAAAGGTTATTCAGTATAGCTTCTTCAGTTTCAGTATCTACGGCAGAAAGGCAATCGTCAAACAATAAGATCTTAGGATCGTGAATTATAGCGCGAGCAATAGAAACACGTTGCTTTTGTCCGCCAGAAAGCGTGATACCGCGCTCTCCTAAAACAGTGTCATAGTCTTTGCTGAAGCCAGCAATATTTTTATGAACCGATGCGTTTTTGGCAGCTTCAAAAATTTCTTCGTCGCTGGCATTGGTTTTCCCGAATTTGATATTGTTTTTAATAGAATCACTAAATAAAAATGCATCCTGCGGAACGTAGCCAATACTGTTTCTTAAACTATCAAGGTTAAGATTTTCAATATTTCTTCCGTCTATGCTAATAGATCCCTGGTCAACATCATATAGTCTTCCAATAAGTTCAAGGATTGTAGATTTTCCTGCCCCGGTTTTCCCAATTATGGCGAGAGTTTCTCCACTTTCAACTTCAAAAGAAACATTTTTAAGCGCAGTAATATTCGTATCATCGTAGGTAAAGCTCACGTTATTAAAAGCGATGCTTCCGTGAATTTCATCTGGTGTTTCTTTCTTATTCGTAATTTCAGGTTTTTCGTCCAAAAATTCATTGATGCGTTCCTGGGAAGCATCAGCTTGCTGTACCAAAGAAGTTACCCAGCCTATAGATGCAATTGGCCAGGTAAGCATATTTACATAAAGGAGAAATTCAACAATAACTCCAATATTTTCAATCTCACCGTTTATATATTGGTTACCACCTATATAAATTACCAGTACATTACTAATCCCTATTAATAATACCATTAGCGGGAAGAAAAATGCCTGAACTTTAACCAAATCAATATTTTTATCGCGACTTCCATTAGCCAGGTCTACGAAATTGTGATTAATCTGGGTTTCCATTCCGTAGGATTTTATAACTGCAATTCCGCTGAAACTTTCCTGTGTAAATGTGTTGAGCCTGGAAAGATATTGTTGCACCACCGTACTGCGTTTGTGAATGGCAACGCTAATTTTATAGATAGAAAATGCTAAAACCGGTAAGGGTGCCACCGTATATAAAGTGAGCTCTGGCGCTGCCTGAACCATAAAAATTAAAACCACCACGGTAGAAGTGAAGGTGGTAACCGTGTACATAATGGCCGGGCCAAGGTACATTCTTACTTTACTCACATCTTCACTAATTCTATTCATTAAATCGCCGGTACGGTTCTTTTTATAGAAATTAAGCGAAAGTTCCTGGTAGTGTTTATAGATTTCGTTTTTAAGATCAAATTCAATATATCGGGAAACCACGATAAAGGTTTGGCGCATTAAAAAGGTAAGGAAAGCAGCTACCAAGGTGGCTCCTATAATTAGGGCAATGTTTATGGCAAGTTCGGTTCTAAGTACCTCCATAGTACTTATTTCCCCATTAATATATTGTTCTATCGCATCGGTAGAATCACCGATTAGAGGAATATAATATAAGGCGAAAATGCGGGCAACGATGGTAATTACGAGACCAATTAGTAGTTTCCATTTATACTTTAGGAAATATTTATTGAGATGCTTAAGGTTCTTCATCTAAGAGTAAAAAAGCTAAAATTTGAGGATATGTTATTTTAACACGTTTTAAAAACCTCTTTGTTGAAATATTCTTTATTTTTGCACTGTAATTTTCAGAAATATGAAAACACTAATTTATAAAATGTAACAAGTTATGCAAGTTGATGTTCTAAATGCAAATGAACTTAAAAAGTCTGCCCCGGTATTCGGTCAGCTCTCTTTTGACAACCACGAGCAAGTAGTTTTTTGCAACGACAAAGATACAGGTTTAAAGGCAATTATTGGTATTCATAACACGGTTTTAGGACCAGCGCTGGGTGGTACCAGAATGTGGAACTACAGCAGTGAATGGGAAGCTTTAAATGATGTTTTACGCCTTTCCCGAGGTATGACCTTTAAAAGTGCGATTACCGGACTTAATCTTGGCGGTGGAAAAGCCGTAATAATTGGGGATGCTAAAACCCAAAAAACTCCTGAACTTATGAAAAGTTTTGGACGTTTTGTAGATTCTCTTAGCGGAAAATATATTACTGCAGAAGATGTGGGAATGGAAACTGCAGATATGGACACTGTTCGTGAAGTTACTAAATACGTTACCGGAATTTCTGAAGATAAAGGTGGAGCAGGAAACCCATCTCCAATTACCGCTTACGGTGTATTTATGGGAATAAAAGCCGCTGCAAATCACAAATTTGGAAGTGACGATCTTGAAGGGAAATCGGTATTGGTTCAGGGGATTGGTCACGTTGGTGAGACCCTTGTAGAGCATTTAACACAAGATGGAGCTAAAGTTTTTATTAGTGATATTAACGAAGAACGTCTTGAAGCAGTAAAAAATAAATATGGAGCAATTATTTATGATGACGCTGATGTATATGCAGCCGAAGTAGATATTTACGCCCCCTGTGCCCTTGGCGCTACCATTAACGATGATACGGTAAACCGTATTAAGGCTAAGGTAATTGCCGGCGCTGCCAATAACCAGTTGTCTAATGAGGTTACTCACGGTACAATTTTAAGAGAAAGAGGTATTGTTTATGCTCCGGATTTTCTAATTAATGCCGGCGGAATTATAAATGTTTACGCCGAATTAGAGAATTACGATAAAAAGGAAATTATACGTAAGACTGAAAATATCTACAATACTACGCTAGAAATTCTTTCTAAAGCAGATAAGGAAGATATGACATCCCACTTTGCAGCACTTAAAATTGCACAGCAAAGAATTGATGATAGAAAAAAACAAAATTTGAAGTAATCAATTTCAAAAGTTTGGTATTTTTGCAAGGCGAAAGAATATTCTTTCGCCTTTTCTAATTCTAAAAAGTTCTTTTACACTTATGTTGACAAGAAGACATATTCGGGTTAAAGTAATGCAATCACTTTACGCCTTTAACCAAAGCCAAAACGATAACCTGGGAACCGAGGAGAGATTCCTGCTTAAAAGTATGGAAGAGATGTACGACCTGTTCCTTGTACAATTAAGCTTAATTGCCGAACTAAAAGGCCAGGCCGAAAACTTTTTAGAAAAATCCCAACAAAAACATCTTGCCACCAGCGAAGATAAAGATCCTAATAAAAAATTTGTTTCTAACGCCATTTTTGAAATTATTGAGCATAATGAAAGCCTACAGGACGCACTGGAATCAAGAAAAATAACGCACTGGAAAAGGGATGATGATTATGTGCAAATTATCTGGCAGGAGATAAAGAAAAGCGATCTTTACGAAAATTACATGGAAACCCGCGATTCCAGTTTTAAAGAAGATAAAGAGTTTATCATTGCTATTTTTAAAGAAGTAATAGCACCTAATGAAAAATTATACGATTATCTAGAAGATGCCAAACTTACCTGGGTAGACGATCTTCCACTGGTAAACACGGCGGTGCTGAAATTCCTTCAGAAATTAAAGCCTAATTCTGCTGAAAATCTAAAGATTGGAAAGCTTTATAAAAATGAAGAGGATAAAGATTTTGCCAAAGAATTATTCAGAAAAACGTATTTGAATGATGAAACTCTGGCCAACGAAATGCTAGGGAAAACCCCCAATTGGGATAAAGATAGAATTGCTGAAATTGATATGATCCTTATTAAAATGGCAATTTGTGAGTTTTTAAAGTTCCCATCAATCCCGGTAAAGGTTACTATTAACGAATACCTGGAACTTGCCAAAGAGTATAGTACCCCAAAGAGTAGCATTTTTATTAACGGAGTTTTAGATAAACTTTCTAAAGAATATAAAGATGATAATAAGTTAAATAAAGTAGGGCGGGGCCTTATGTAGTCAATAAAATTTCTTATTTTTAAAAATTAAATTATAAAGTTCACTATTATGAAAAATGGAATCTTAATGTTAGCTGCAGTAGGGGCGCTGCTATTTACTTCTTGTAAAGAAAACAACAATAACGCCTCAGAAAAAGTTAAAGCCGAAAACGTAGAAAGCGCTGCAGAGCGTGATGCTCAGGCTACTGTTTATCCTAAAATGGAATTTGAGAAATCTGAACATGATTTCGGGAATATTCCAAAAGGTGAGAACGTAGAGCATACTTTTACATTCACTAATACCGGCCAGGCACCATTGGTAATTACCAATGCAAAAAGTACTTGCGGCTGTACAGTACCAACCTGGACCAAAGAACCAATTCAGCCAGGAGAAAGTGGTGAAATGTTGGTTAAATTCAACGGTTCTGGAAAAGGACAGGTAACAAAAACTGTTACAGTAACTGCTAATACTGAAGCTGGTACAGAGCGTCTTAGAATTAAAGCCTTTGTAGAAACCGAAGAAAATGCTAGCTAGTAAATGGATCAATTAACCCAGTTTGCCCCAATAATATTAATGTTTGTGGTGGTGTATTTTTTTATGATACGCCCGCAAATGAAAAAAGCTAAACAGGAACGTAATTTTGCATCAGAATTAAAGCGTGGTGACCGTGTGGTTACCAAAAGCGGAATGCACGGCAAAATTGTTGATTTTAGCGAAAAAAATAATGCGGTAATTATAGAAACCGGAGCAGGAAAAATAACCTTTGATCGTTCTTCCATCTCGATGGAAATGAGTAAAAAACTCAACGAACCGGCGAAGCCAGAAAAAGAAAGTAAGGCAAAAGCTATTAAAGAAAAGAAATAGTTTTTTCTGTTTTAATCAATAGAATTTAGAATCCCCAGGCCATAGCGCTGGGGATTCTTATTTTATAGAAGATTTAAGAACTGTAAAAAACGTCATTCTGAACTCGTTTCAGAATCTAAGATATTAGAAACAGAAACTGTTTTAGGTTCTTATAAAAGATCTTAGCAATTTTTATACTTATCATTTAACCCGACCCCGCTTAGAATCATCGGTTTAATTTTCTCCAGGCGGGATTTTTTTGTAACCTCTCTTTTTGCTTCAGAAATATAATCGGCGTATTCCCTTTGTTTACCTTTAGTTAACTGATAATAGGAATTCTTGAAATGTTCATCTTTTTCTAATGCCTCTTTGAGATCTAAAGGCAGTACCAGTGTTTTATTTTTTAAAGGTTTTATTTCTTTTCCTTCCCGTTGATTCTGTATGGCTTCGGCTATATACTTCTGAAGAATTTCCGGTTTTATTTCATCTTCTTTTTTAAACCTTATTTGTCTTAAAGCTTTGGTTTTATCTTCCTGGGCATTGTAAAGTAAAGCGGTATTTTCTTTTAATAAAGCGCCATTAAAAAACCAAAGTGCACAATGATTTTTAAAAGCAGCCATTCCTACTACATTTTTCCCATCTAAAGCATAAACGGGTGCACCCCATTTTATACATTCTTCCAATTCAGTGTTTTGTAGTATTTCACGTAAAGAAAGTAATTCCTGCTCCCAGGTTGGGTGGGTTTCAATATACTGATCTACCGATTTTACTGCCATTTTTAACTTTTAGACAAACTGATTACTTATAATTTTCTGAAGTTAATTCAGCGATTTTCACAATTACTTCAGTGGCTTTTTGCATACTTTCTACCGGTACATATTCATACTTCCCGTGGAAGTTGTGGCCGCCGGCAAAAATATTAGGACAGGGTAGTCCCATGTAACTTAGTTGCGCGCCATCAGTTCCGCCACGAATTGGTTTTAAAATAGGCTCAACATTTACTGCCTTCATTGCATTCTCAGCTATTTCAATAATATGCATTACCGGCTCTATTTTTTCTTTCATATTAAAATATTGATCGATAATTTCAACTGAAATACAATCATTTTCATATTGCGAACAAATCTCTGAAGCCAGGTCCTGTATCATTTCTTTACGAGCTTCAAAATGGCCTAAATCGTGATCCCGAATTATATATTCCAACACGGTTTCTTCAACATCGCCTTTCATATCACTTAGGTGAAAAAAACCCTGTCTGCCTTCAGTATGCTCTGGGGTTTCCAAACGCGGTAGCGAGTTAATAAAATCTACGGCAATATACTGGCTGTTTACCATTTTATCTTTTGCGTAGCCGGGGTGAACACCTTTCCCATTAACTTTAACAATTGCTTTTGCGGCATTAAAATTCTCAAATTCCAGTTCGCCAATTTGGCTACCATCCATAGTATACGCCCATTCTGCACCAAATTTTTCTACATCAAATTTATGAGCACCACGACCTATTTCTTCATCGGGTGTAAAACCTACCCTAATTTTCCCGTGAGGAATTTCAGGATTATCCAGCAAATATTTCATTGCGGTCATAATCTCGGTAATTCCAGCTTTATCATCGGCGCTTAAAAGGCTGGTACCATCGGTGGTGATTATGGTTTGGCCTTTATATTGTTTTAAATCATCAAAATATTCGGAAGATAATATGATGTTTTTTTCTTTATTCAGGATAATATCATTACCGTCGTAATTTTCAATAATTTGGGGTTTTATATTGGTAGCATTAAAATCTGGCGAAGTATCAAAATGCGAAATAAAACCAATTACCGGTACTTTATGCGGAACATTTGCCGGGAGCGTAGCCATTACATAGGCGTGATTGTCTATGCTTACCTCGGTCATTCCCATTTCTTTTAACTCACCGGCCAGTTTTTGGGCTAAAACCCATTGTTTGTCGGTGCTTGGAGTAGTTGTGCTATGGGGATCGCTTTGGGTATCAATCGTAATATAGCTAATAAAGCGATCTATGATGCGCTGTTTATTAATCATTGGTTAGTAGTTTGATTCAAAATTAAACATTCACATTTCAGCTTCAAAACCTTTTAAGATTTACTGCCGGTTTTTTATGATTTCTGCTATTTTTGCACAAACCAACCACCATGTATAAATCTTCGATTAGGCCTTTATTATTTCGTTTTGACCCGGAATGGGTACACCACTTCACCTTTAAAACCCTAAAGAAATTCGGCAAAACAGCTGCTTTTAAAAGTTTTGTACGGAAGAATTTTCAGATGGAAGATTCGAGGTTAGAGCGTGAAGTTTTCGGTTTAAAGTTTAAAAATCCGGTTGGGCTTGCTGCCGGTTTTGATAAAGACGCAAAGCTATTTCAGGAATTATCAGATCTTGGCTTCGGTTTTATTGAAATTGGTACTGTGACTCCAAAGCCGCAACCAGGAAATGATAAAAAGCGATTATTTAGATTAAAAGAAGACGGTGCGATTATTAACCGAATGGGTTTTAATAACGATGGTGTAGAAGCCGCTGTTGAAAGACTAAAGAAAAATAAAAATGTGCTGATTGGCGGAAATATTGGTAAAAATAAAATTACGCCAAACGAAAATGCTGTAGACGATTATAAGATTTGTTTTGAAGCACTCTACGACTATGTGAATTATTTTGTAGTAAATGTGAGTTCCCCCAATACTCCAAACTTACGGGAATTACAGGATAAAGAGCCACTCACTAATTTGCTAAATACGCTGCAACGTTTAAACGCTACAAAGCCAAAACAAAAACCAATTTTACTAAAAATTGCACCCGATCTTACTGATGCGCAACTTTTAGATATTATAGACATAGTAAAGGAGACTAAAATTGCCGGGGTTATTGCTACAAATACCACCATTGCACGAGACGGTTTACAGTCAGAAAACAAGAACGAAATGGGCGGCCTAAGCGGAAAACCCCTAAAAAATCGCGCTACAGAAGTGATTAGGTTTCTTTCTGAAAAAAGCAATAAAGCTTTTCCTATAATTGGTGTAGGCGGAATTCATTCTGCAAAAGATGCTTTGGAAAAACTTGAAGCCGGTGCCAGTTTAGTACAACTTTATACGGGATTTATTTATGAAGGCCCGGAATTAATAAAAAAGATTAACCAGGAAATTTTAGCTAAAAACAAGTCGTAAATGAGGAAATTTCACCTAAGTTTTTTATTAATAGTTTTAATTTGTCTTGATGCCTATAGTTTCTCTGAAACAACTTCTGAAGTTACCCATACAGTAATTAGGAATGGGATTAGTTTAGGAACCGTTGTAGCTGCCATCACCTCATGGGAGCGTAACCGTTCGGTTTTATTAATGATTATACACGGAATTTTTAGCTGGTTTTACGTGATCTACTTTTTGCTTACCAGGAAGAAATCTGAAAGAAGATAAATTTTGTTAGAACAACTTATTCCGTTTTTAACTGCCTCGGCAATTCTTACCATTTCTCCCGGTCCCGATATTATTTATGTAATGGTACAGGGAATGGCCAATGGAAAAAAACACGGTCTTGTAACTGCTTTGGGGCTTGCTGCGGGGATTATTATTCATACCAGTCTTGTGGCCTTTGGAGTTTCAGCTATAATTAAAAGTTCTGAAAGCCTCTTTTTTATTATTAAACTGTTCGGCGCTGTTTACCTTTTATATCTCGCCTGGCAGGTTTACAAAAGTGATCCCGAAATTGCCTATTCGGCTGAAGGAATAAAAGAAAAATCCCTGTTATCACTTTTTAAACAGGGTTTTATAATGAATATGCTGAACCCTAAAGTTACTATCTTTTTTCTCGCATTCTTTCCGGGTTTTCTTTGGGAGCCCGGAGGAAATACAGTGATCCAATTTTATATTCTGGGAGCCATTTTTATGCTTTTAACCATTCTTATTTTTGGAAGCGTAGCCTTGCTGGCGGGAAAAATATCTACCTATCTTAAATTACATAAACATTCTGGGGTGGTTTTAAAATGGTTGCAAATTGTAGTTTTTATAGGAATTGCAGTTTTTATATTAGTTTAAAAGAAACTTAGTTAGAGCGGTGCTATTATACTTTCAATTTAATAAAATGAATTAATTTCTAAAGGTTTTTAGATATTCCTTAAAATACTATCTTTGAAAGTATGGATAAAATCAAGCTTATAGAGTGTCCACGAGATGCAATGCAGGGAATTAAAACCTTTATTCCTACCGAAAAAAAGGTACAGTATATTCAATCTTTATTGCGTTGCGGATTTGATACTATAGATTTTGGAAGTTTTGTTTCCCCCAAAGCAATCCCGCAAATGGCAGATTCTGCCGAGGTTTTATCCAAACTAGATTTGAGCACCACTAAAAGTAAATTACTGGCTATTGTTGCCAATACCCGTGGTGCAGAAAATGCTTCCGTTCACAATGAAATTGATTATTTGGGCTACCCTTTTTCGATTTCTGAAAACTTCCAGATGCGTAATACGCATAAAACCATCGCCGAATCGGTAGATATTTTAAGTGAGATCCTGGAAATCGCTGAAAAAACGAACAAAGAAGTAGTAGCCTATCTTTCTATGGGCTTTGGGAATCCTTATGGAGATCCCTGGAATGTTGAAATAGTAGGGGAGTGGACAGAAAAATTGTCGGCAATGGGAGTGAAAATACTTTCTTTATCTGATACTATTGGGAGTTCTACTCCTGATATAATTGAATATTTATTTTCAAATTTAATTCCAGAATATCCTGAAATTGAATTTGGAGCCCATCTTCATACCACCCCAACTAAGTGGCACGAAAAAATTGATGCAGCATACAAATCGGGTTGTAGAAGATTTGACGGAGCGATCCAGGGATTTGGCGGTTGCCCAATGGCCAAAGACGAATTAACAGGAAATATGCCTTCAGAAAAAATGCTTTCCTATTTCAATTCCAAAAAAGCAGATTCAAATATAAAAATGACGAGTTTTGAATCGGCCTATAATGAAGCATCTAAAATCTTTAGCGCTTATCATTAAATCTTATAATTTAATTTTCTGATAACTAATAGCTTTTAAGCCAGATTTTGCTATAAAAAGCTTATATTTGCACGCAATTAAATCTTTAATTGCTATGATCGCACACGATTCCAAAATCTTAGGAGAAGGCCTTACTTACGATGATGTATTGCTAGTTCCCGCTTATTCTGAAGTACTACCTCGAGAAGTAAGTATTCGCACAAAATTCACAAAAAATATTTCTATAAACGTGCCCATAATCTCGGCCGCAATGGATACCGTTACCGAATCCAGGATGGCTATTGCTATGGCCAGGGAAGGCGGAATTGGTGTTTTGCATAAGAATATGACTGCCGAGCAACAGGCACTTAAAGTTCGTAAAGTAAAGCGTGCCGAAAGCGGAATGATTATAGATCCCGTTACTTTACCTATTACAGCCAATGTGAGCGATGCGAAAGCAAATATGCGCGAGCATAGTATTGGTGGAATCCCAATTGTAGACGATGAAGGGAAATTGCTTGGCATTGTTACAAACAGGGACCTTAGATTTGAAAAAAATAATAGCAGGCCAATTGCTGAGGTTATGACTTCAGAAAATCTAGTAACTGTGGCCGAAGGCACTTCGCTGGATGAGGCAGAAGATATTTTACAGGAAAATAAGATTGAAAAACTTCCTGTGGTTAATAAAGATAACAAGCTTGTTGGACTTATAACTTTTAGGGATATTACTAAACTTACCCAAAAGCCTAATGCAAATAAAGATAGCTTTGGAAGACTTCGTGTTGCTGCAGCCATTGGGGTAACTGCAGATGCGGTAGATAGAGCAGAGGCTTTGGTTAATGCAGGGGTAGATGCAATTATTATTGATACTGCACATGGGCATACCAGAGGTGTGGTTTCGGTTTTAAAAGACGTAAAAGCAAAGTTTCCAGATTTAGAAGTAGTAGTAGGAAATATTGCTACCGGTGAAGCTGCTAAATATTTAGTTGAAGCGGGAGCAGATGCGGTAAAAGTAGGAATTGGTCCCGGTTCTATTTGTACTACCAGAGTTGTAGCAGGAGTTGGTTTTCCTCAATTTTCTGCTGTACTGGAAGTAGCTTCTGCATTAAAAGGAACAGGAGTTCCTGTAATTGCCGATGGCGGAATAAGATATACCGGTGATATTCCAAAAGCTTTAGCTGCTGGAGCCGATTGTGTAATGCTTGGATCCTTACTTGCCGGAACTAAAGAATCTCCTGGGGAAACAATTATTTACGAAGGAAGAAAATTTAAATCCTATCGCGGTATGGGATCTGTAGAGGCTATGCAAAAAGGCTCTAAAGATCGTTATTTCCAGGATGTGGAGGATGATATAAAGAAACTTGTACCCGAAGGTATTGTTGGTAGGGTTCCTTATAAAGGTGAGCTGGAAGAAAGTATACACCAGTTTGTAGGTGGTTTAAAAGCCGGGATGGGTTATTGCGGTGCGAAAGATATTCCAACTTTAAAGGAAAATGCAAAGTTTGTGAAGATTACCGCTTCAGGAATTCACGAGAGCCACCCGCACGATGTAACTATTACCAACGAGTCTCCTAATTACAGTAGGTAGGTTAGACCGGTTATTCAAAAATAAAGACCCCACAAGTTTTCTGAAGCTGTGGGGTCTTATTATTTATTCCAGTTTTAAATAAAATAGAGACTCTAAACTCTATTCTTCTTCTGTAGTTTCAGGAATTTCAATTCCCATTTTATTCATTACCTTTTCGGTAATATCATATTCTTCAGCCGAAAAAGCAAGACTGTTTCCGCCGGCGTGAAGAATTTGCGTATAACCTTCTTCCTGTATTACTGCTCGCATAGCGACATTAATTTTTTCGTAAAGCGGATTGGTAAGTTCGTTTCGTCTCATTTGCATCATTACCTGGGCTCTTTGTCTAAATTGCTTGATTTGGTTTTCCAACTCCATAATTTCAGATTCACTTTGTTGCCGGGCTTCATCGGCAAGTGTTTCTACATTTGCCTGGTAGCTTTTTACCAGGGTGTCATATTTTTTCACACTTCCCTGGAAATCTTGTTGCAATTGCTTATCGTAGGCCTGTAAGCCTTCATTTACCTCTTCCATTTCGGGCATTTGGGAAAGGATGTAATCGGTGTCTATGGTTCCTACTTTTGTTTGTGCGCTAACAAAAACGCTAAAACATAAAAAAGCAATTAATAAACTGCTGCGTGTCATAATAATATTGTTTTTGGCAAATATAATAGCAGGTTTTAATTATTCATACAAAATCTCTTAAAACTATTGCAGCTTCAAAATTATTTTGGCTCATTTTCAATTTAACAGGCTTATTTCATTTTAAAATTATAATTTTAAGAAGCTTATAATCGTTTAGCCATAAGCTTGTAGAACCTATAGGAATTCTTATTTTTGCCTACGCGCAAATTACAGGCTGTTAGTCTTTTAAAAATGGTATGTAAATTGCTATCTCAACTTAATGAATTTGAAGATATCATCGTTTTTTATAGTTTCTTTAATTGCCGCTTTTTTGCTCGCAAGTTGTACTTATTTTGAGAAAGATGAAGCGCGTAAGGTAATAGTAAGAGTGAACGATTCTTATTTGTATGAAGAAGATATTAATGCTTTAATTAACGAAAATACTTCTACAGAAGACAGTAGTCTTATTGTGTCTAATTACATTACACGTTGGGCAACACAGCAATTACTTATAGACCGGGCGCAATTAAACCTTCCTGAAAGTCAGCAAAAAGAGTTTAGAGATCTTATAGAAAACTATAAAAATGAACTTTATACAAGTGCATATAAAGATGCTGTAGTAGGCAGGCAATTAGATAGTAGTTTAACCAAGAACGAGAAAAAGGTTTATTTTGAAGAAAATAAAGGAAATTTTAAACTTACTGAAGATTTATTAAAACTAAGGTATGTAAGCCTGGAAGAAAATAACACCAATATAGAGGAAATAAAAACTTATCTAAAACGCTTTAATGAAGAGGATAAAGAAGAACTTGAAAAATTATCGCTTCAGTTTAAAAATTACTCGTTAAACGATTCGGTTTGGGTAAAGATTAAAACGGTTTACGATAAGATCCCCGCGTTATCATCTAATAATAGGGACAATCTATTAAACAAATCTAATTTTTTTCAGGTAGAAGATTCATTAGGTGTATATTTGATCTACGTAAATGATGTGTTAGAACATGGGCAGGATGCTCCATTTGAGTATGCAGAGCCTACCATAGAAAAGATTTTGCTTAATAGGCGAAAAAGAAATTTAATAAAAGAACTGGAAAAAGATATTACAAAAGATGCAATTAAAAATGAACAATTTGAAATCTATAATTAAAAATACGGGCTTTCTTTTGGCCGTTTTACTGGGTTTTACCGGTTATTCGCAAGATGTGATTGTAACCGATAGTACCTCAATTCAACCAGAAGAGGAGATCGCACAAAATACCGTTGCCGAAACTAATAATTCAGAACGTCGTAAAGTAGACGGAATTGCGGCCGTTATTGGTGATTATATTATTCTTGACAGCGATGTAGATATGATGTACAAGGATATGCAAAGCCAGGGAATGTCTACTGCAGATGTGACCGATTGCCAGCTGGCCGGTTCTCTTATGGAAAACAAACTTTATGCACACCACGCCATCCAGGATAGTATTATTGTGATGGATGCCGAGGTTAATAGTTATATAGACCAGCAAATTTCTGAAATGGTACGCCAGGTAGGTTCTATGGATAAAGTCCTGGAATTCTACAATAAAGAAAATGAAGCTGAATTTAGAAGCGAATTGTTCGAGCTTAATAAAGAGCGACAGTTAGCAAACCGTATGCAGCAAAGAATTGTGGAAAATGTAGAAATTACTCCGGAAGAAGTAAGAGCTTATTATGAAAGCATTCCCGAAGACGAATTACCGGTTTTTGGAGAGGAAGTAGAGCTTTCTCAAATTGTTGTAGAGCCGGAAATTCCTGAAAGTGAAAAACAAAAAGTAATTGATCGTTTAAACGATTTTAGGGCAGATGTTTTAGATAACGACGCCAGCTTTGCCACTAAAGCGGTGTTATATTCTCAAGACCCTGGAAGTGCAAGAGACGGGGGTAGAATTTCTCTTTCAAGAAAAGATAATTTTGTAAAAGAATTTAAAGACGTAGCTTTTAGTCTTCAAGCCGGGGAAGTGAGCGAACCTTTTGAAACCGAATTCGGTTTTCATATTATCCAGGTAGATAGAATTAGAGGGCAAAACATAGACCTAAGACATATACTACTTATTCCAGATGTAACCAATGCTTCAGTAGAAGAAGCCAAGGCAAAAATTGATAGCATTAGAAAAAGAGTAGACGAAGGGGTTTTAGATTTTGCTGAAGCTGCCCGTGAATTTTCTGACGAAGAAGAAACCAGGGGAGATGGTGGGAAACTTATAAACCCAAGAACGGGTGATACTCGTTTTGAACTTTCTAAGATAGACCCCAAATTGTATGATGAGGTAGGAGATTTGCAGGAAGGTGAACTTTCTTTAAGAATGCGCGACCAGGATAGAACCGGGCGCCCATTTTTTAAACTTATAAAAGTAAATAAAAGAATAGCGGAACACGAAGCCAATTACGCTACAGATTTTACAAAGATCAAAGAGCTTGCGTTAAGAGATAAACAGTTAGAAGCTATAGAAGAGTGGCAACAGGAAAAAATAGGAGATACCTATATAAAAATAAACGGAAAGTTTAAAGACTGTGAGTATAGCAGTAACTGGTTAAAAAAATAGCATTTTATCAATGTCAGACGTTGCTCTAGTAGAAAAACTGGTGGTTAAACACCGGGATTTAAAGAAAGAAATTGCCAAAATAATAGTAGGGCAGGATGTGGTTATAGACCAAATCCTACTTTCGGTTTTTTCAGGAGGGCATTCGTTGTTGGTTGGGGTTCCCGGTTTAGCCAAAACTTTAATGGTAAATACCATTTCCCAGGCTTTAGGCCTCGATTTTAAAAGAATACAATTCACCCCAGATCTTATGCCCAGCGATATTCTTGGCGCAGAGATCCTGGACGAAAACAGGAGCTTTAAATTCATAAAAGGTCCGGTTTTTTCAAATATAGTCCTGGCCGATGAAATTAACCGAACTCCACCAAAAACACAGGCCGCTTTACTAGAGGCTATGCAGGAAAGATCTGTAACTGTTGCCGGGCATAATTACAAGTTGGCCAATCCTTATTTTGTACTGGCTACTCAAAACCCAATAGAGCAGGAGGGAACCTATCCCTTGCCTGAAGCACAGTTAGACCGGTTTATGTTTTCTATTCTTCTGGAATACCCAAGTTTTCAGGAAGAAGTAGACGTGGTGAAAAGCACAACTTCAGATAAAACTCAAAAGATAAATGCTTTATTTTCTGCGGAAGAAATCGTGGAAATTCAGCAATTAATTAGAAGAATTCCTGTGGCCGATAATGTGGTGGAATATGCTGTAAAACTGGTAGGAAAAACCAGGCCAGGTTCTGCTGAAGCCCCGCAATTTGTAAAAAACTATTTAGATTGGGGGGCAGGGCCAAGAGCCTCTCAAAATCTTATTCTTGCCGCTAAATCTCACGCAGCGGTGAATGGAAAATTCTCGCCCGATATTGAAGATGTACAGGCCGTAGCTATTGGAATTTTACGCCATAGAATTATTAAAAATTACAAAGCTGAAGCCGAAGGAATTTCAGAAGAAAAAATTATTAGAGACCTTTATTAACGGAGATGGGATTTTGCCTATTTCTTTTTTTGAAAATAATTGGGCAAAAACTTCGCATTGGAAGGCTTTTCTATTTTTGGGCTTTTTTCTCAATTCTGAGGAAAAAACTTATTCCACCTTTAAAATAACAGGTTCAAAAAATTCAAGTAAGGTCTCACCAGCATTCCCTTATCAAGAATGGGTTTAAATTTTGATTTATTCAGTACGAGTAATTGAATTTTTGAGAATTCGGTAATATTAATTTGCGGAATTCACAATATTCATCCTCAATATTATCTTTAGTTGAATTTAAGTTATCATAAATTATGAAATGTAAAATTATTTTCATTAAATTTTGATAATCACTTCTTATTTTCAAAATCCACTCGAAATCCTTAAATTTGCTAGACTTTTTTAGAACTAAATATATAATAATATGGCATACGATATTGATATGATCAAGAAGGTATACAGCCAAATGGCCGAACGTGTGAATACTGCACGCGAGGTGGTTGGAAAACCTTTAACCCTTTCAGAAAAAATCCTTTATTCGCATTTATGGGATGGTGCAGCCAAAGAGGCTTACCAAAGAGGAAAAGACTATGTAGAATTTGCGCCAGACAGGATTGCCTGCCAGGATGCAACTGCCCAAATGGCTTTATTGCAGTTTATGCAAGCCGGGAAAAAACAGGTTGCAGTACCTACTACAGTGCATTGTGATCACCTTATCCAGGCCAAAATGGGAGCTGCAATAGATTTGCAGGCTGCCAATAAATCAAGTAGTGAAGTTTTTGATTTTCTTGAATCTGTTTCTAACAAATATGGAATTGGTTTTTGGAAACCGGGAGCAGGTATTATTCACCAAGTTGTTTTAGAAAACTATGCATTCCCTGGAGGAATGATGATTGGTACCGATTCTCACACGGTAAATGCTGGCGGACTAGGAATGGTTGCGATTGGTGTTGGTGGTGCCGATGCGGTAGATGTAATGGCCGGAATGGCCTGGGAACTTAAATTTCCAAAACTTATTGGCGTTAAACTAACCGGAAGCCTTTCTGGATGGACCGCTGCAAAAGATGTAATTTTAAAAGTTGCCGGAATTCTTACTGTAAAAGGAGGAACGGGAGCAATTATTGAATATTTTGGCGAAGGTGCCCGCTCTATGTCGGCTACCGGAAAAGGAACTATTTGTAATATGGGAGCTGAAGTTGGTGCAACAACTTCAACTTTTGGGTACGATGAGTCTATGGACCGTTACCTACGCGCTACAGATCGTGCTGAAGTTGCAGACGCCGCCAATGAGATTAAAGAACACTTAACAGGAGATGATGAGGTTTACGCAAATCCTAAACAATATTTTGATGAGGTAATTGAAATTAATCTTTCTGAATTAAAACCTCACCTTAATGGGCCATTTACTCCAGATTTAGCAACTCCTATTTCTGAAATGGGCGCTAAAGCAAAAGAAAACGACTGGCCAATTAATGTAGACTGGGGGCTTATAGGTTCCTGTACTAACTCTTCTTACGAAGATTTAACACGGGCAGCTTCAATCGCAAAACAGGCTGTAGATAAGAAAGTAAAAGCAAAATCTGATTTTGGTATTAATCCAGGATCTGAACAAATTAGGTTTACTGCAGAGCGTGACGGATTGTTAAAGATCTTTGAAGATCTTGATGCTACAATTTTCACCAATGCTTGTGGACCTTGTATTGGCCAATGGGATAGAAGTGATAGAAAAGGGGACGAGAAAAACACTATTGTGCATTCTTTTAACCGAAACTTCTCAAAACGTGCCGATGGTAACCCAAATACCCACGCCTTTGTAGGTTCTCCAGAAATGGTTGCTGCAATAGCGATTTCAGGTAGATTGGATTTTGATCCCACTCGCGATAAACTTATCAATGAAGATGGGGAAGAAGTGATGTTAGACGAACCAACAGGAATTGAATTACCTTCTGATGGGTTTGATGTTGAAGAAGATGGGTATGTGCCACCAAACGAAGATGGAAGCTCTGTAGTTGTAAAAGTAGCTGAAGACAGTGAAAGACTACAGTTATTAACTCCGTTTGAACCCTGGGATGGTAAAAATCTTATGGGAGCTAAGTTGCTAATCAAAGCTTTTGGTAAATGTACTACCGACCATATTTCTATGGCAGGACCGTGGTTACGTTATAGAGGTCACTTAGATAATATTTCTAACAACTGCCTTATTGGAGCTATTAATGCTTACAATAAAAAGACCAACTTTGTAAAAAGTCAACTTACTGGTGAGTATGATGGTGTTCCCGCTGTACAACGTACCTATAAAAAAGAAGGTGTTCCAACTGTAGTTGTAGGAGACCACAATTATGGGGAAGGTTCTTCTAGAGAGCACGCGGCTATGGAGCCTCGCCACCTGGGAGTAAAAGTGGTATTGGTAAAATCTTTTGCCCGTATTCACGAAACCAACCTTAAAAAACAAGGTATGTTAGGATTGACTTTTGATAATGAGGCCGATTACGACCTTATCCAGGAAGACGATACCTTTAACTTTATAGATCTTGAAGATTTTGCTCCAGACAAGCAAATTACTGTAGAGATTGTACATGCCGATGGTAGTAAGGATACTATTAAAACAAACCATACTTATAACCAACCTCAAATTGAGTGGTATAAACATGGTTCAGCTTTAAACTTAATTAAGAAGCAAAACGCCGCTTAATTAGTTTAGGGTTATATTTATAAAGAGGCTGATTAATTTTTGATCGTCTCGTCATTCTGAACTTGTTTCAGAATCTAAATTCTTAGGAGTTAGTCCCTGAAACAAGTTCAGGGTGACGTGGAGAAAATCAATTTTAATCAGCCTCTTTTTTATGGATTAAATTTAGATGTTAAGTACCTTTGTTATTTACGTCTAAGTATTAAAATTCGGCAATGAAGAAGCTTTTCAAGAATCAATGGTCTAACATTATTTTTATTGTAATTATCCTGGTAATGATTATCCCACAAACCCGGAAACCCATTCAAATTGTGGTAAATAAAATTTTTGCGTTTAGTCCTTCGGCAACAGATGAAGAAGACAGGAAAGAGCTGGAAACTTACAATTGGACCCTTGAAACGAAAGATGGAAATAGAGTTGATTTTGCTGAATCTAAAGGAAAAGTGATAATCGTAAATTACTGGGCTACCTGGTGCCCACCCTGTATTGCCGAAATGCCAAGTTTCCAGGAACTTTATACCGATTATAAAGACGATGTAGCATTTTATTTTATCTCTGGAGAAGATCACGAAACTACCAACAACTTTCTAAAGCGTAAAGGCTATCGTTTTTCCAGTTACCGAATGCTTTCTGAAGATCCAAAGCCTTTAGATGGTTATACGCTGCCTTCTACCTATGTAATCGATAAGAATGGAACTATTGTAGTGGATAAAAAAGGCGCAGCCGATTGGAATAGTCAGAATTTTAGAAACCTGTTAAGTCAGCTATTAGCTGAATAAATTAAAAGGTTTTCCTGAAGAAGGACTTCACAAAATCGAAACTATAAAGCGAAAACATAATTTTTAAGTCTTCTGAAACCGTAGTTTCTTCATCCAGGTATTTAAAAATGTCTTGCGGGGAATTTTTAGTGTAAAATTTAGTGAAAATTTCCTCTCCTTTTTGGTTATTCTGGGCAAGCACATCCAGGAAAATAGCATCGTATTTTCTAAATTTCTCGTTTATTAAGTTCTCTCCCGGTATTTTTCCGCTTTTAATATTTTTAATAATTCGGTTTATACGTTTTTCCGTGTTTTTAAACGAATAACCGGTAGAAGGTTTTACCCAGCCACCACCGGTACCAATTTTGGTAATTTGTTTAGTGTTTGCTTTATTAAAAGGGAAATCGGTCATTGGGATCACACCGGTTTCAGTGCTTTTAATCGTAAAATCCTTTGTTTTTAAAACCTTTTCAAAATATTTCTGAAGCATTTCATCATACACTTTATCTTCAGTTAAAAATGGAGAGAAAAAAGTGTATTCAACTAATGCTTTTCTTTCGGTAAAAGGTAGGATATAAGTAAAAGCGGTAGCGCCGGGATACTTAATTCTATAATCCATCATCGTAAAAGAATCTGGGCTAAAAGTGGGTTTTTCGGTTTCTACTTCCCAGCCTTTAAAATGTTGAAATATAGTAGTGTGTTTTTTACTTTCCAGGTAAGAAGGATCAACCCTGCTGTCAAAAAAATGTGTAGCGCCATAAGATGTTTTTCGGCCTTTGGCTTTCATGGTTACGGGATCAATTTTCTGAATTTCATCGGTAATAAATTCTATATCACCAGATTCTTCTATCTCTTCCTGCAATTTTTGATGATAATCTGCCGCTTTTATCATCTTATAGGAATAAGGGGAAAGTTGTAAATCTATATTTTCTTCAGAAGAAATAAATTTTCCATTATTCCAGGATTTGGTAAGTAGATGATCCCATTTGCCTGAGCCTTTTTCCCAATAACACCAGGTTTTAACCGGCATAGAAAAATCAGAATCTATTATGGCAATCTTTTTTCCTTTGAAAAAAACATCCCGGCTAAGTTGCCGGGCTAATTGAAGGCCTGCAAGTCCTCCACCAATAATAACATAAAAATATACGGGACCTAGCATAAAATTACTAAACGCAGCATTACTATTTTATTTTTTAAAGTATTTGAAAGGTACGAATAACATTCCAAAACATTCGCCATCATCTTTGCCAAGATGTTTATGATGCATTTTATGTGCTCTTCTTATTCCTTTAGCGAAACGGTTATTAGCATTTCTAAACATTTTAAATCGTTGGTGTATAAAAATATCGTGAACCGTAAAGTAAGTAATGCCATAGGCTAAAATTCCCAGGCCAATGGGTAGGCCAATCCAAACATCTTCGTAACGCCAAAGTAGGAAAAAACCAATACTCACCAGGGCGTAAAAAATAAAGAAAAGGTCGTTGCGTTCCCACCAGTGACTGTGATCTTTATGGTGATGGTCTTTATGAAGTTTCCAAAGAAGCCCGTGCATTATATATTTATGGGTAAACCAGGCCATTCCTTCCATACCGGCGAAAGTGCCCAGAAAAACCAGAATCCATAATAAAATATCCATATTAAATAAGTTTTAATCTATAAGAAATGTAAGATTTGGCCAAAAGCCCTGCTTTTTGATAATCTGGAACTCTAATCCTGCTGTTCCTAATTTCTAAAGAAGGTACTTTTTTAAGCTTGTGCAATAATTTTCTATAATAAATATATGCGGTGTAAACACCAAATTTAGCTTCTACCGGTAAATGCGAAATTCCGCTTAAACCGTGTTTAAAATCTTCTTCTATTTCTGCTATAATCTTTTGTTTGCTGGCTTCATCTAATTGTTCAAGATTGGTGCCGGGAAAATAACTACGGCTAAGATCTTCAAAATCGGCTTTAAGGTCTCTTAAAAAATTCACCTTCTGAAAAGCAGAGCCTAAACTCATTGCCGACTGCTTCAGCGATTCATATTTTTTATGATCTCCCTTTACAAAAACCTTTAAACACATAAGGCCTACTACGTCTGCACTTCCGTAGATATATTCTTTATATTCGGCAATACTAAGATAGTCAGATTTATGCAAATCTAAGCGCATACTCTTCATAAAAGCGCGATAAAGCGATTCGTCTATTTGATACTTATGTACGGTTTCCTGAAAAGAATTTAGAATGGGATTTAAGCTAATTTTATCTTCAATTGCTTTATAAAGATCTACTTCAAAATCGTTAAATAGTTTTTCCTTATCATAGTCGTGAAAAGTGTCTACAATTTCATCGGCAAAGCGCACAAAGCCGTAGATATTATAAATATCCTGACGAATAGAGGGCGCGAGCATCCTTGTTGCAGTAGAGAACGAGGTGCTGTATTGGTGAGTAACAGTTTTACTACAAGCCCGTGAAACATTGTCAAAAATGGCTTTCATAATTTAATTTTCTTTTTGAATTAATCCCGCAGCGAGCTTTCCTGAAATAAGGGAAGGAGGCACCCCGGGGCCGGGAACACTTAACTGCCCGGTAAAAAATAATTTGTGCACTTTTTTACTCTTTAATTTAGGTCTTAAAAATGCAGTTTGCAAGAGGGTATTTGCCAGACCATAAGCATTACCCTTATAAGAGTTATAATCTTCTTTAAAATCCTTAACGCAAAACGATTCTTTAAAAAGAAGATGGTCGGTTACATTTTGATTGGTTAAACTTTCAAAACGGGTTATAATTTTCTGAAAATATTTCTCCCTAATTTCTGGAGTATCTTCCACATCGGGTGCCAGCGGAATTAAAAATATACCGGCTTCTTTTCCCTCCGGTGCGGCGGCATCATCTGTTACTGAAGGGAAACTCGCATAAAAAAGTGGATTTTCTGGCCACTCGGCATCGTCGTAAATTGCTTTTGCGTGTTTCTCGAAGTCGGTATCAAAAAATAAGGTATGATGCGTTACATTCTCTAATTTCTTATTAAAACCGGCAAAAAATAATAAAGCTGAAGGAGCAAAGGTCTTTTTTTGCCAGTAAGACTCCTTGTATTGTCTTTTGTATTCCGGCAGTAAAGTTTCGGTATGATGATAATCGGCACCGCTAAGAATATAATCGGCACTTATTTTTTTACCATTTACCTGCATTCCTGTTGCGGTATTGTTTTCAACAAAAATTTCAGAAACCGGGGCATTGGTATTTATTTTAACGCCCAGGGAATTCGCCAGGTTTTCCATGGCTTCAATCACCTTATACATTCCGCCTTTGGGGTGCCAGGTTCCCAGGCCAAAATCGGCGTAATTCATAAAACTATAAAAAGCCGGGGTGTGGCTGGCTTTAGCTCCAAGAAATAGTACCGGAAATTCAAGAATTTGAATAAGTTTCTGATTGGTAAATTCTTTCCTGACTTCTTTAGAAATTGTGCTAAAAAACTGGCCTATTTTGCCGGCTGTGGTGGGCGTAATTAATTCTAAAGGAGAAACGCCGGGGCGATATACCAAATCTTTAATGGCTATATCATAATTGTTTTTAGCTTCCTTAATAAACTGTTTTAGCTTTATTGAACTTCCGGGTTCTTCGGCTTCAAAAGCCGCGCAAATTTTCTCCAGACTGTCTTCTATGGTAATGCTATCATTTTTTCCGAAGAAAACTTTATAAGCGGGACTCAATTTTTCCAACTCATAATAATCTGAAGGTTTTTTACCGAAATCGGAAAAAAAGCGTTCAAACACATCGGGCATCCAATACCAGGTGGGACCAATATCAAAACAGAATCCGTCTTTTTTAAGCTGGCGTGCGCGTCCGCCTATATTTGCATTTTTTTCAAATATTTCAACTTTATAACCATCTCTTGCGAGATAGCAGGCAGCAGCAAGAGATGCAAAACCAGAACCAATTAAAGCAACTTTTTTCTTCATATTTAAAGGTTATCTATAAATTGGTTTAAGTTGGTGTAGGTCTTCACAAAGGCTGGAAGCTCTCTATGCTGAATTTCCCTTATTTTATGTCCAAAAAGCAATAGCTCGTAAGTTTTCTTTTCGCAAACTTCTTCGTTAAACTGGTTTATAAAATCTTCAACATCTCCGGGAGCGGTGGTAAAATAACTTACAAAGCTCAGGTTATTGTGGCGTTCTAGTAAATAGCCAAGATCTGTTAGTGGTAAACTGGGGCCTAAGTAAATTGCCTGGTTCCCGTGATAAAGAAGTTCATAATACAAATAAATTATTCCTATATCATGAATTTCATTTTCGGGAAGAAAAAGTACATATAGCTTATCGGTAGTTGGTTTTATCTCTTTTTTTATTTCAGCGAGATTAAAATATAGTTTTTGTTTAATGAGATCTACAATATAATGCTCGTGAATTGGCTTAATGGTATCGGTTTGCCATAGCATACCAATTTGTTCCAGTAAGGGAAGAAAAACCTGATGAAAGATTTGCCTGAAGCTTTTATCTTTCTGTAGCGTCTCGTAGGTATTATTAAAAAGCTCTTCATCAAAATTCATCATAGAAAGTTTAAATGAATTTTGAGCGCGGTTTTCTTTACTTGTACTGGCAGAAATACTTCTTACCATTTTAGCAATTTCTTCATCACTGAGTTTGGAAATCCTGGAAATCTTATAACCGTGTTCGTTCAAAAAGGCTACGTTTAAGATCTTTTGGAGGTTAGAACTATCGTAGGTCCTTATATTTGTAGAAGTACGGTCGGGATTTAAGATATTATACCTTTTTTCCCAAATTCTTATGGTGTGAGCCTTGATACCGCTTAAATTTTCAAGGTCTTTTATACTGAAATTTTGCTTAATTAGTTCCATATTGTGTTTAAGATAGTCAAATCTAACTAAAAATGAACATTAAACACTTTACGGAAGTGTTAAAATGTTTAATGGTTTAGTTAAAAAGTTAAACACTAAAATTTATGACGAAGATTTCTTCAAAACTTGTCCTTATAACCGGTGGTGCATCTGGTATAGGAAAAATAATGGGCCGGGAAGTATTAAAACACGGGGGTAAACTGGTAATTTGGGATGTTGATAAGCTCAATTTGCAAGGTACACTTGATGAATTTAAAGAATTAGGCCAGGTCTATGGCTACACCATAGATATCACTAATACGGTTTGGGTTAAAGAAATGGCAAGACAGGTTGAAGATGAAATTGGCAACATAGATATTTTAATCAATAACGCCGGGATTGTGTATGGAGGTTATTTTCACGAGAATTCTTCAGAAAAAATAGAAAAGACAATGAAGGTGAATGCCATTGCCCCAATGCAGCTTGCCTTAACTTTTCTCCCCGGAATGATGAAAAGGAAACAAAGTCATATTTGTAATATAACCTCTTCGGCTGGTTTGGTCTCTAATCCAAAAATGGCGGTTTACGCGGGGAGCAAATGGGCGGCCACCGGTTGGTCTGATAGTTTACGATTGGAAATGAAACAGCTTAAAACCGGCGTTGGCGTTACCACGGTTACTCCTTACTATATAAATACAGGAATGTTTGATGGCGTAAAATCTAATATTCCTATTCTGGATCAATATAATGTGGCTAAAAAAGTAATTAAAGCAATACAAAAGAACAGGATCTATCTAAGCATGCCATGGAGTATGCGTTTTGTAAGATTTTCGCAAGGACTTTTTCCAATCTGGTTTTACGACTGGTTTGTAGGAAGATTAATTGGAGTTTATAAAACGATGGATGATTTTAAAGGTCGAAAAAAATAAAATTATGATGGAAACTTCAGCAAGTACAATTTCTGAAATTTATAAAAAGCAAAGAACGTTTTTCGCTTCTCAGGAAACTAAAAGTATAGATTTCAGGCTTCAGCAGTTAAAGAAATTAAAGAAAGCCATTCTTCAATACGAAGATAAAGTGAATAAAGCTTTATGGGCAGACCTTCATAAATCTAAGGAAGAAGCTTTTCTTACCGAAACCAGTTTGCTTATAGAAGAGTTGAATTATCATATTAAAAACCTTAAGAAATGGTCACAGCCTAAAAAAGTAGGGACACCTTTACAAATTAAACCTTCCCGTTCAAAAATCTATTATGAGCCCCTGGGCATTGGTCTAATAATCGCGCCTTGGAATTACCCGTTTCAGCTTACTATAAATCCATTAATTGGTGCCATTTCTGCCGGATGCTGTGCGGTACTAAAACCTTCGCCAGATACGCCCAATGTAGCCCGGGTTATAGAAGAAATGATTTCAGAATTTTTCCCTTCAGAATATATTTCGGTAGTGCAGGGAGGGAAAGAAACCAACCAGGAGCTGTTTAAATTTCCATTTGATGTTATGTTTTTTACCGGTAGTCCCGGTGTTGGAAAGATCGTAATGAAAGCCGCCGCCGAGCATTTAAGCCGAGTGGTTTTAGAACTGGGAGGTAAAAGCCCGTGTATAGTAGATAAAACAGCAAACCTGAAAATTGCCGGAAAAAGAATTGCCTGGGGTAAAATTATAAATGCAGGACAAACCTGTATCGCACCAGATTATTTGCTGGTTCATAAAGAGGTTAAAAAAGATCTTTTAGCTGAAATTACGAATTCTTTTGAAGAAATGCTGGGAGATAATATCGCACATTCTAATCATTATGGCCGAATTGTAAACCCAAACGCGATGAATAGGTTAATGAAATATTTAGATGGCGATATATATTACGGCGGAAAAGTAAATTTAGAAAAAAAATATATTGCTCCTACGATTTTAAATAATGTAAAACCTGAAGATGAGATTATGCAGGAAGAGATCTTTGGACCTATTTTACCGGTAATGGAATTTGAAGAAATAGAGCAAGCCTTATCTTATATAAACAAGAATGAAAAACCGCTGGCGCTTTATTATTTTGGAAAAGATAATGGCGCAGATAAAGTTTTACGAGAAACAAGTTCTGGGGGAGCCTGTATAAACGATACGCTTTTACACGTAGCGAACCATAAATTGCCTTTTGGCGGTGTGGGAAACAGCGGAATGGGGAAATATCACGGTAAAGAAAGTTTCCTGGCTTTTACGCATGAAAGAGGCGTGGTAAATTCAACTACAAAATTGGATATACCTTTAAAGTATCCGCCTTATAAGTTTTTTGGATTGATAAAGAAAATAGTAGGATAGTAATTTAGAAAGTGCCCGGAGCGGGAGTCGAACCCGCACGCCCTAATGGACACATGGCCCTCAACCATGCCTGTCTACCAGTTCCAGCACCCGGGCTTAAAACAAGTCTGGAAATAGTAAATTTCCTAGGGCTGTAGCAAGAAATTGAATTCAAAGAATTCTGAACTTAAAAATGTGATCTGGCTGGGGCTCGAACCCAGGACCCTCTCCTTAAAAGGGAGATGCTCTACCAACTGAGCTACCAGATCGGTTGTGAATATTTCAAAAAAATGAATTCAATTAAGAATCCTGAACTTAAAAAGTGATCTGGCTGGGGCTTCCCGAAACTCTACTTCACTGCGTTTCGTTTCGTTCGAGACAGGCTTCCCGCCAACTAAATCAAAATTTATTTTGTGATCTGGCTGGGGCTCGAACCCAGGACCCTCTCCTTAAAAGGGAGATGCTCTACCAACTGAGCTACCAGATCAATAAAAAGCATCCGTCTTTTTGCGAATGCGGGTGCAAATATACATTCATTAATTTATTTTTCAAGCCTAAATTGAGATAAATTTATATTAGATTTGAATCCTTCTAATAATAAGTACTTTAACTATGAAAATTTTTTTAACCGGGTATATGGGATCGGGTAAGTCGGTGGTAGGAGAGAAGCTTGCTAAAAATCTGAATTACAAATATGTAGATCTCGATGATCAAATAGAAGTGATCCAGGGAAAAAGTATTAATGATATTTTTGAAGATAGAGGCGAACTTTATTTTAGAAAACTGGAATCACAAATTTTAGACGATATTTTGGAAAATAATTCAGATATGGTGATCTCTTTAGGAGGGGGAACGCCATGTTACGGAGATAATTTTGACCGAATTTGTGCCCAAAAAGATGCAAAAAGCATTTATTTAAAAGCATCTATCCCAACATTAACCGAAAGGCTTTTTCAGGAAAAAGTTCATAGACCTGTAATTAGTCATTTAGACTCCCGGGAGGCTTTAGAAGAATTTATTAGAAAACATCTCTTTGAGCGCGCTTATTATTACAGCCAGTCAGATATTACTGTAAACGTAGACGAAAAAGAACCTGAATTTATTGTAGATCAAATTATAGAAAAACTATAAAAGCTCTGCTTTAAATTTATTGGCTTCAAAAGAAACTTCTACCATTTCGTTTAAAGAAGTGGAAAGCGAAATTCCTTTAAAATCGGCCTTTACAGGGTATTTTTTATGATTTCTGTCTACTAAAACCGCCGTTTTAAATTGTTTAAGCGGAACATTTAAAAAATGTCTTACGCCATAAATTAAGGTGGTTCCAGAGTTTAAAACATCATCTACCAAAATAACCGATTTATCCTGATAAACCTCAGGTTCTAACGAAGTAGTAATTTCTTCCAGCGGATTTTTCTTATTTACGTAAACTTCGCACAACTTGATTTTTAGCGGGGAAATCGTTTCTAAAGCTTCTTTTAAATGCAAGGCTAATTGATGGCCCTTTTTAGCAATACCGGCAAGAATAATTTCCTTTTCATCAATATTGCTTTCGTAAACCTGGTAGGCTATACGTTTAATTTTATGCTGAATTTGTTCGTGATTTAAAATAAGTACACGTTCTTTCATTTGCTTATATGTTTGGGTTCAGCGTTAAACTGACTTTTTTCTGAATTTAAAAAATAATTCGTTTCCCTGCCTTGGTTTTATAGAATTGTAGCAGGTTTCCAGGATTTCAATTTTAAAATACGGACTAAAATACGTTAAATATTCTTCTTTGCTTCCGCCAAAAGGCGGACCTTGTTCTGTAAGGGGAAACTTAAAAAGCAGTCCACATAGCAATCCATTTTCATTTAAAATTTCAGCCGATTTTTTTGCATAATCCTGCCTGGAACCTACCGGAAGCGCACAGAAGAAGGTTTGCTCTAAAATAAGATCAAAAGAATCTTCAATTTCAAAGAAATTAATGTGCAATAATTGTTCTTCAGGAAAATTGGGTAAACGGTTTTTTAGATTTTTCAGGGGATTTTTGCTAATATCGGCTACATACACATTTTTAAAACCCTGTTTAAATAAATATTCGGCTTCATAGCCATTTCCGGCGCCGGGAATTAATATTTTAAGTTCCCTGTCTTCAAGCTGATCTATATAATGCTTCAGTGGGGTAGATATTTCGCCAATATCCCAGCCGGTTTGGTTTTCTTCGTAGCGTTGCGACCAAAATTCCGAAGAAAAACTACTATTTGATGTCATCTGGATTGGGATCTGTATTTTCAAACCAATCGTCTATATCACGACGGTCTTTTTTAGTAGGTCTTCCGGTACCTTTTTTACGATAATAATCTTTAGAATATTTTAAAAGCTCTAATTTTTCAAAAGCTTCTTTTGGGGTAACATCAATTATATAAAGATTTACCAGTTTTGCACCAACCCGGCTGGGCGGAAGGTCTAAAACTTCAATTTGATAATCTATCTGGTTCTTTCTTACGGTAAGTTTATCGTTTGGAAAAATTTCTTTAGAGGGCTTTACATTAGCGCCATCTACTTTCACTTTTCCCTGCTTGCATGCGTTGGTGGCAATGCTTCGGGTTTTAAAATATCTTACGCACCATAAAAACTTGTCAACTCTCATAAAATCTCTCCTTTAAAACTGCGTTAATCTTAAACAAAAATACAAGAATATTGTATCTTGCGCGCCAAAAATAAAGACAATGCGATTAAACAAATTTTTTATTCTAAGCCTTATTTCAGCTTCAACTCTAATTTCCTGTAACGATGATGATAATAGAAATACGCCGCAAATTGAGGAAAGAGATCCTGAAGAGCAGGCTTTGACTGATGCCGATTCAATAAATAATTTCCTGGATACCCATTTTTATAATTACGAAGATTTTGAAAACCCTTCAGATGATTTTGATTATATGGTTCGTCTTGATACTATAGCCGGTGAAAATGCAGATAAAACACCACTTTCTGAAGAGGAAAACCTGATTATGAAAACGGTGGTGAATAATGATGTAGAATACAATATGTATGTATTAAAGGTTAGAGAAGGGGAAGGCCAACAACCAAAATTCACCGATTCTACTCTTGTAAGTTACCGTGGGGAACTATTAAACCTTACCGCTTTTGATAATGCAAATACACCTGTTTGGTTTGATCTTACCACACTAATAAAAGGCTTTACTGAAGGAATTATAGAATTTAAAGGAGCTTCAGGATATAAAGTAAATCCAGATAATACGGTAGATTTTAATGACGATTACGGCATTGGAGCTTTAATTTTTCCTTCAGGTTTAGGATATTTTTCAAGTTCACAAACCAGTATTCCACCTTATAGTCCTTTGGTTTTTAACGTGCAGTTATTCCGTGTTAATGAAACCGATCACGATCGGGATGGTATACCCAGCTGGATGGAAGATTTAAATGAAAATAACAATATTTTGGACGATGATAGCGATGGTGACGACACTCCAAATTTTGCTGATGCCGATGATGATGGTGATGGAAAACCAACCCGTGACGAAATAATTATCAATGAAGATGGTAGTATAGAGTTTCCAGATTCTAATGGAAATGGAACTCCCGATTATTTAGATCCCGATACTTTTGAATAAGTAAAAGCTTAAGTATTTTATATAGAAAAGAGGTTAAGTAGAAAGTTAACTTAAACGTCATCCTGGACTTGTTTCAGGATCTAAGTTGTTTTAAAACATACTAGAAGCTGAAACTAGTTCAGCTTGACGAAGAAAGTCTTTTTACTTAACCTCTCCTTTTTTATTAAACAGAATAGAACTTTCCTGTTTGGTTGCTTTGAACTTAAAAAGCATAAGACAAACTCAAAATCCATTGAGAAGGTCTGGAATCTATCGAAAAATTATCTGAAGCCTCTTCACTAAAAGCGGTATTTTCGGTAAAAGCGCCTTCATATCTTACATCAAAACCTAATCGACCAAGATTTAAGCCGGCACCTAACTGGTAACCTACCGTTATATCTTTTTCTACGTCGCCAATTTTTAAGGAAGTATCTTCCAGCTCGTTATTTATAATATATTGAAAAGAAGGACCTGCTTTTATATTTAAGGGTCCTAAAACATTTACGCCCAATAAAATTGGCGCATCAATTTTATCAATTTTATAGTTGAAAGTTTCATATTCGGTATTCAGGCGAGTGAACATTAATTCTGGCTGAAGAAAAATTCCCACAATCTCAAAACGACTGAAAAGCCCTATATGATAACCCGATTTTTCCTTTCCTTCAATGATATCTCCTAAATCGTTAGAAGCATTTTCCATTTTAAGATCTCCGGTAGCCCCGTAGTTGAAACCACCTTTAATTCCAAAATCTGCTTCCTGTGCCATGAGTCCCGCAGAGGAGCACACAAAAAGAGCGATAAACATTAATTTTTTCATAGTAGATTGTTTTATTGTTAGGTTTAAATAACGCACAAATAGTGCCTGTTATTTTTGACTGAATAAAAAAAGCCTCTAAGAATCACATTCTCAAAGGCTTTAAAGATAATTAAAAAGAAGTTTTATTTCCTTTTTAGCACTTTTTCTGTGGCTTTAATAATCGCTTCCGCGTTAAGTCCGTATTTTTCAAATAATTGTTCCGGGGTACCGCTTTCTCCAAAAGTATCCTGGGTGGCCACAAATTCCTGTGGTGCCGGATTATTTTCGGCTAAAGTGCGGGCAACGCTTTCTCCAAGACCGCCAAGGAAGTTATGTTCTTCAGCAGTTACCACACATCCGGTTTTCTTAACCGACTTGATTATGGCTTCTGCATCTAAAGGTTTTATAGTGTGAATATTAATCACATCAGCACTAATTCCTTTTT